>JARYMK010000041.1 GCA_029907165.1 Anaerolineae bacterium | reverse complement strand
TGCAATTGCTCCAACACACCGTTGGATTCAGGGTGCGCTACTCGCGTTTTATGGTCAACCACTGCCCTCGTCCCTCGCCCGCGGTTGACTTTTCCCCCCGTTGCGATAGAATGAGGCCCGCCGCACGGGCAAACGGCTATCTGCTCCTGCGCGCGGGAGGATGAGACCATGACCAAACCGAGACTGGTCCTGTTGGATGGCCACGCGCTGGCGTATCGGGCCTATTTCGCGCTGCCCCCGAACCTGAGCACCCGCGACGGCGAGTTGACCAGCGGGACGTTCGGGTTCGCCTCCATGCTCCTGAAGGTCCTGCAAGAGTTCAAGCCCGACTACATCGCCGTTACCTTTGACGTGGGGCGCACTTTCCGCCACGACATGTCGCCCGATTACAAGGCCACCCGCGCCAAGATGCCCGACGAACTGGCCATCCAAATGAACCGCATCAAGGAACTCGTCTCGGCCTTCAACATCCCGGTCTTTGAACTTGAAGGGTACGAGGCCGACGACATCCTTGGGACACTGTCCCGCCAGGCGGCCGAGCAGGGGATTGAGACCATCATCGTTACGGGCGACACCGACGCCTTCCAACTCATTGACGAGCACACCAAAGTGTACACGTCGGGCCGCCAGTTCTCCGACACGAAACTGTACGACGAAGCGGCCATCGTGGAGCGGTACGGCCTCAAGCCCGGCCAACTGGTGGATTTCAAAAGCCTCACAGGCGACAAGTCGGACAACATCCCGGGCGTGGCGGGCATCGGCGAAAAGACCGCGGCTCAACTGCTCCAGAAGTACGGCTCGCTGGAAGGCATCTACGAGCACCTAGACGAGATAGACAACAAGCGCGTGCGCAACGCCCTGGAGCAGGGCCGCGAAGCCGCGTTCCGAAGCCGCGACCTCGTGCGCATCGTCCGCGACGCGCCCATCAACCTGGATTTGAAGGCGTGCCGGGTCAGCAACTACAACCGCGAGAAGGTGGTGTCCCTGTTCCGCGACCTGGAGTTCCGCACCCTCATCAGCCGTCTGCCGGGGGAGCAGCCGCCCGAACCTCGCCCGGCCGCCCCGCTGCAGATGTCGCTGTTTGACACGGCCGAGGCGGCTTGCGCCCCGTCAGAGCCATCCGCATCGCCGCTGGGCGAGTACCGCGCGGTGGACACGCCCGAGGCCCTGCGCGACCTGGCCGAGCGCCTGCGCCAAGCCACGTGCCTCGCGGTGGACGTGGAGACGACCTCCACCGACGCCATGACGGCAGACCTGGTGGGCATCGCCCTGAGCGACCGGCAGGGGACGGGCTACTATGTGCCGGTGGGCCACGACTCGCCCGCCGCCCACAATCTGCGGCTCGCCGAGGTGCGCAAGACGCTGGGGCCTATCCTGGCGGACTCGGCCATCCCCAAGTATACCCACAACGGCAAGTTTGACCTCATGGTGTTGCAGAATCACGGCATGGACCTGTCGCCCATCGCCTTTGACACCATGATCGCCGAGTGGCTGGTGGACCCGGCCAGCCGCAACCTGGGCCTCAAGAACCTGGCCTGGGCGCGCCTGCGCGTGGACATGACGCCCATCGCCGACCTCATCGGCTCGGGCAAGGGGCAGATCAGCATGGGGGCGGTGAGCGTGGAGCGGGTGGCTCGGTATGCGGGCGCCGACGCGGACATGACCCTTCGCCTGGTCGCGGCGCTGGAGCCAGAACTCCGCTCGCGCGAACTGTGGCGGCTGTTTGAGGAAGTGGAGATGCCGCTGGTGCCGGTCTTGGCCCGCATGGAGCGGAACGGCGTCGCGCTGGACCTGGCGCTCCTGTCGGAGATGTCGTGGGATTTGGCCCAGCGGCTGGGCGAACTGGAGAAGGAAATCTACGGCTGGGTGGGCTACGAGTTCAACATCAACTCCACCCAGCAGTTGAGCGACGCCCTGTTCGGCAAACTGGGCCTGCCCGCCAACGGCCTGCGCAAGACCTCTTCGGGCTCCTATTCCACCGCCGTGGACACGCTGGAGACCCTGAAGGACAAGCACCCCATCGTGAACCTCATCCTGGAGCACCGCCAACTGTCCAAGATCAAGTCCACCTACGTGGATGCGCTGCCCAAACTGGTGAACCCGAAAACGGGCCGCGTCCACACGTCGTACAACCAGACCGGCACGGTTACGGGGCGGCTCTCGTCCAGCGACCCGAATCTCCAAAACATCCCTGTCCGCACCGAGGTGGGGCGGCGCGTGCGCAACGCCTTTATCGCCGAGCCAGGCTGGTCGCTCATCAAGGCCGACTACTCGCAGGTGGAGTTGCGCATTCTGGCGCATGTGTCGCAGGACCCGGCCATGCTGGAAGCCTTCGCCCGGGGTGAGGACATCCATGCCACGACGGCGGCGGCGGTGTACGGCGTGCCGCTGTCCGAGGTAACGCCCGAACTGCGCCGCGTGGCCAAGACCGCCAACTTCGCCGTAACCTACGGCGTTACGGGCTACGGCCTGGCCCAGAGCACGGGCATGTTCCAGGAAGAGGCCGAGAAGTTCATCCGCAACTACTTCGCGCGCTTCCCGAAGGTCAAGGAGTACCTGGACCGCACCAAGAAGATGGCCGCCGAGCGCGGTTGGGTGGAGACGCTGCTGGGGCGCAGGCGCTACTTCCCCGAACTGAAGTCTACCGCGCCGATGCACGCCCAGGCCCGCGCTGCCGCCGAGCGCATGGCCATCAACATGCCCATCCAGGGCACCGCCGCCGACATCATCAAGATCGCCATGGTGCGGCTGCAGAAGGCGCTGGACGAGCGGGGGCTCCACGCCAAACTCATCCTGCAGGTGCACGACGAGTTGGTGCTGGAGGCTCCCGATGACGAGTTGGAGCAGACTTCGGCCCTGGTGAAGGCCATTATGGAAGGTGCACTGAAACTGGACGCGCCGCTGAAAGTGGATATCAAACACGGACGCAACTGGGGAGAGATGGAATGACGGAATTGATCAGCCAGCAGATCGCCGACCTCGTTACGAAGGCCATCAAGAAAGCCCAGAAGAAAGGCCACCTGCCCGCTTTTGACATACCGGAAATCGTCGTGGAGCGGCCCAAGCAGGAGACGCACGGGGACTACTCCACCGCTGTCTGCATGGGCCTGGCAAAGTACGCCCGCATGGCGCCGGTCAAGATCGCCGAGATCGTGGTGGCCCACCTGCCCAAGGCCGATTTCGTGGGCAAGGTGGAGGTGGCGCATCCGGGGTACCTCAACTTCACGCTGGACACGGGCTGGGTCTGCCGACAGGTGGATGCGATTCTCCAGGCGGGCGAGAACTTCGGGCGGCTGGACATCGGGCGGGGCAAGCGCGTGCAGGTGGAGTACGGCAGTGCCAACCCCACCGGCCCGCTCCACATGGGCACGGGCCGCAACGTGGTCATTGGCGACACGCTGGCCAATGTGCTGGAGGCGGCGGGCTACAGCGTGCACCGCGAGTACTACGTCAACGACGCGGGCAGCCGCATGCGCGCGTTCTACGAGACGCTCTACGCCCGCTACGCCCAGGCGTTGGGGCGCGACGTGCCCGTGCCCGAGGACGGCTACCACGGGCGCTACATGGTGGACATGGCCGCCGAAATCGTGGCCCGCGAGGGGGCGCGCTTCCTGGAGATGCCCAAGGAGCAGGCCCTGCCCCAACTGGGTAAATTGGGGCTGGAACTGATTCTGAAGCAGGCCAAGGAAGACCTGGCCCGCATGAGTATCCACTACGACAACTGGTTCTCGGAGCAGAGCCTGTACGACGACGGGACGTTTGGCCGCGTGATGACCATCCTGCGCGAGGGCGGCTACGTGGTGGAGAAAGAGGGCGCCATCTGGTTCACGTCGCCCAACCTGCCCGACGATGAGGTGCTCATCCGCTCGGACGGGACGCCGCTGTATTTCGCGTCGGACATCTCATACCACTACAACAAGTTCATCCTGCGCGGATTTGACTGGGTGATTGACGTGTGGGGAGCCGACCATCAGGGCCACGTGCCCGGCATGAAGGCGATGATGCCTGCGCTAGGCCTGCACCCCGACCAGTTGACTATCATTCTGTACCAGTTGGTAACGCTGCGGCGCGGCGGCGAAATCGTGCGCATCTCCAAGCGTACGGGCGACATCATCACCCTGCGCGAGGTGCTGGACGAGGTCGGCCCGGACGCGGTGCGCTTCTTCCTGCTGGCCCGCACCGCCGACTCGCAGATGGACTTTGACCTGGAACTGGCCAAGGAGCAGTCGCAGGAGAACCCGGTGTACTACGTGCAGTACGGGCACGCGCGCATCGCCAGCATCCTGCGCTACGCCGAGGAGCAGGGGATGGCTGACTACGTCGGCGGGGATGTGAGCCTGCTGACGACGCCGCCCGAGCAGGCGCTCATCCGCAAGATGCTGGAACTGCCCGAGGTGCTGGAGCAGGCGACGACGAAACTGGCGCCGCACCTGCTGCCGCACTACGCCCAGAGCCTGGCGGCGACGTTCCACTCGTTCTACAAGGAGTGCCGCGTGATTTCGTCGCTGCCCGAGGACCGCGAACTGAGCCGCGCGCGGCTGAAGTTGGTGCTGGCGGCGAAGGTTGTGCTGGCGCGGGTGTTGCGACTGATGGGCGTCGCCGCGCCGGAGAGGATGTAGGGGGCGGGGGCAGCAGTCAGCGTTTAGCCGTCAGCCGGTGGCGATTCGCAGGCTTGAGTTGGTCAAGGGTCCAGCGCAGAGGGTTCGTCGCGATATACCGCCGAATCCGATAGAGATCTGCCTCGTCGCGGATGATATGTTCGTGGTAGTTGCGTTGCCATAGGCGCCCGGGAAACGGCGTCCAACCGTTGTGGCGAACACCCATGACATACCTGTGGGTGGTGCGCGATTTGAATGCCTGGACGACACGGCCCAGGCTCCCGGGGAGGCGGGCGAAAGATTCGGGGCGAATACAAGATTCGCCCCTACGGTTTCACCGACGATGAAAAGGATCCCGTGGAAATGGTTTGGCATGACGACGTAGGCATCCGTCTCAATGAATGGGAATTGACTGGCCAGACATAGCCATTCCTCTTCAACCATGCGCCCCGCGTCGTTCAAGCACAACTCCTCGCCCACGATTTCCCCCAAGAGGGGCTCTCGGTTTTGAATGCAGACCGTGATGAAGTACGCACCGCGCTCCGAGTAGTCGTACCCCTTCAGGCGGATGGACCGCCTGTGATGCCTTCCGGGATCGTGATGCGCCATGCTCCTACCTACAAAGCCTCTGATCCCGCATCGGGTTGACTCACCCCAGGCCGCCTGCGAATGCGACCTCTTTGACTTAGCAACTGCATTATGATACTTTTTGCGCAAAAAGTATCATAACGCCTTGCATGTGATACCGAAGTATCATTCCGCGTCGCCGGTGAGGATGTCCACAATGGCCTGGGCCACAAACTGGCGGTTGCGGGCGCGGCCTGGGATGGGGACCAGAATGCCCTCGTCCACCAGCCGCATCACGGTCTGGTTCGCGGCGCGGTGCGTAACGCCGAGGATGTCCTGCACCTGGGGCACGGTAACCGTCGGCGCGACGAACAACTCGTCCACCAGTTTCAGCAAGGCCGCAGCCGTATAGGGACGGGTCTGGAGCCGCTCGCGCCACTCGTGCTGCAAATCCTGAAGCCGCCGCGCCCGCGCGATGGCGTCCCGCGCCTGCTCCTCCACGCCGCGCAGGAAGAACAGCAGCCAGTCCTCCCACGCGCTCCGCTGGCTCACCGCCAGCAGCAGGTCGTAGTAGTCGCCGCGGTGCTTCTCAAAGAACGCGCTCAGGTACAGCAGGGGCAGTGGCAGAAGATTCCACTCCACCAGCAGCAGCGGGATGAGCAGGCGACCGATGCGCCCGTTGCCGTCCAGGAACGGGTGGATGGTCTCAAACTGGTAGTGGATGTATGCCAGGCGTACCAGGGGCGGGTTGCCGTCATCGGCGTGCAGGTAGGCTTCCCAGTCCTCCAGCGCGGGGATCATCTGCGAAACGGGCGGGGGGACGAAGTCGGCGGTCTCCACGGTGCAGCCGGGGCGGCCGATGTAGTTCTGCACGCGGCGGAACTCGCCGGGCGTCGCCGCGCCGCCGCGCACGCCTTCCATCAGATGCGCGTGGAGTTCCCGGATGAGGCGCAGGCTCACAGGCACCTCGGCCAGGCGCTGCAGGCCGTGGTTCATGGCGCGGACATAGTTGACCACCTCGCGGGCGTCGGTGTCGCGATTGCCCAGCGCGCCCGCCTCGTAGGCGTACACGTCGGCGATGTCAGCCTGGGTGCCCTCAATGCGCGAGGACAGCACGGCCTCACGGCGGGTGAACGGGCCGATAAGCAGGTGCGGGTTGGGAATGGCGCGGCCCAGCCCGGCCAGTTCGCCCAGGGCGCGGTCAGCATCCGACAGGGTGCGCACGAGCCTCGCATCCAGCGTTACGGCGGGCGGCAGCGGGTCGGGCACGAAGGCCCAGAACGCCTTGCCCTCGTGTTCTATTCGCATCACCTGTCCCGAGGAGTTGGTGAACGTTTCGGGATTCATCTTCTCCTCTGCCGGGGCGCGACTTGGAGAGCGGCACGCCCCATCGCGCCTTCATTCTACACGAGGCCCATGCACGGCGCAAGCGTCATGTGGGGCGGGCTCGGTTCCAAATAGTCACAGACGGGTCTCAACTTGACACCCCGCGCCTCTGACGGTATCCTTGGCGTATGACCGAAAAGGGCGTCTTCTTTGACGAGGCGAAAATCTACGTTCGCGGCGGCGATGGCGGCAACGGGTGCGTGTCATTCCGCCGCGAAAAGTTTGTCCCGTTCGGCGGGCCCAACGGCGGCAACGGCGGCAAGGGCGGCGACGTGTATCTGGTCGCCAGCGCCCACCTCAACACGCTCATCCCGTTCCAGCGCAAGATTCACTTCAAGGCCGAGCGCGGCGAGCATGGGCGCGGCAAGGACCAGTTCGGCAAGTCCGGCGCCGACCTGTACATTGAAGTCCCCACCGGCACCGTGGTATTTGACGCCGAGACCGGGGAACTCATCGCGGACCTGACCGAGGACGGGCAGAAGGCGCTGGTGGCGCGGGGTGGGCGCGGCGGGCGCGGGAACGCATCCTTCGCCACGCCCACCAACCAGGCGCCGCGCATCGCAGAGAAGGGCGAACCCGGCGAGGAGCGCTGGCTGCGGCTGGAGTTGCGCCTCATCGCCGACGTGGGCATCGTGGGCGTGCCCAACGCAGGCAAGTCCACGCTCCTGGCGGCGGTGAGCGCGGCCCGCCCCAAGATCGCCGACTACCCCTTCACGACCCTGATTCCCAACCTGGGCGTGGTGGAGGTGGATGGTCAGACCTTCGTCATGGCCGACATCCCCGGTCTGATAGAGGGCGCGCACCAAGGTGCGGGCCTGGGCGACAAGTTCCTGCGCCACATTCGGCGGACCCGCGTGCTGGTGCATCTGCTGGACGGGGCCTCGCCCGACCCGCTGGCGGACTTCGCGGCCATCAACCGCGAACTGGAACTGTTCTCGCCCGACCTGGCTCAGAAGCCCCAGATTGTGGTGCTGAACAAGATGGACCTGCCCGAAGCGCAGGAGAAGTGGCCCCGCGTCGCCAAGGCGCTGAAGCGGCAAGGGCACGAGGCGCTGGCTATCTCGGCGGTTACGGGCGAGGGCGTGCAGGCGCTGCTGCGCCGGGTGGCGGCGACGCTCCGCGAGTTGCCCCGCGAGGTTGCGGCGGTGCCCGAGCAGAAGGTTTTCCGCCCCAAGCCCGATGAGGACGCCTTCACCATTGAGCGCGAAGGCGAGTACTGGCGGGTTCGGGGGATCAAGGTGGAGCGGGCCGCCGCCATGACCAACTGGGGCCTGGACGAGGCCGTGCTGCGCTTCCAGCGAATGCTGGACGCCATGGGCATCACCGAGGCACTTCGGGAAGCGGGCGTCGGCCCGGGCGATACGGTGGTCATCGGCGACGCCGTGCTGGAGTGGCAGGATTGAGCCGCCGCGCAGGCAGACAAGGAGGCACTCATGCGACTGGGCGTGTTCGGCGGGACCTTTGACCCCGTGCACTACGGCCATCTTGTCGCCGCCGAGGAGGTCCGCTATCGGCTGCGGCTGGACAAGGTGCTGTTCGTACCTGCGGGGATGCCACCTCACAAACTGGATCACGACATCACGCCGACGCGCCACCGCGTGGCCATGCTGGAACTGGCCATCGCGTCCAACCCGGGCTTCGCCCTGTCGCGGGTGGACATTGACCGCCACGGCCCCTGCTACACGGTGGACACGCTGGCGCTCCTGCACGAGGAGTACGGGCCGGGGGCCGAGTTATTCTTCCTGATGGGAATGGACTCGCTGGCGGACATCCTCACGTGGAAGGACCCGGAGCGGCTCATCCGCCTGGCGCGGATTGTGGTGGTGGGGCGGCCCGGGTTCCAGGCCGACGTGGACGAATTGGATAAGGTGTTGCCCGGCGCGGCGGAGCGGATTTGCATCGTGGACACGCCGCTCATGGAAGTCTCGTCCAGCGACATCCGTCAGCGCGTGCGTGAGGGCGCGCCGATTCGCTACCAGGTGCCCGAAGCGGTGGAGGCGTATATCCGCGCGCACCGGCTGTATGTGGACGATATGGAGAAAAAGTAGGACCTCTTCGCCACCGAGAACGCGGAGAGCGCAGAGGGCGCAGTGAATGCCTGTGTGCTCCGCGGTGCAGGTATAGCCCTGTTCTGGGCTTGCTTGCAATGCAAGGAGGGACGGCCATGAGCAAACTCTACGTGGGCACATCCTCCTGGTCTGACCATGCCAACTTCTACCCGCCTGGACTGCCAAGCAATCAGCAGATCGTCTTCTACGCCCAGCACTTCCCCATCGTGGAGATCAACTCCACCTTCTACCGCATGATGCCAGCGCGGAACTTCCAGTTGTGGGCCGAGCGCACGCCGCCTGGGTTCATCTTTGACGTGAAACCCTACCGCCAGTTGACGTGGCACGACCGCGAGAACCCACCCGACGACGAGGCGTTCGCCGCGTTCCGTGCGTCCATCCAGCCGCTGCGGGACGCGGGCAAATTGGGTGCGGTTACCTTCCAGTTCCCGCCGCGGTACGGGTACTCGCCCGAGAACCTGGACTACATCCGCCGATGCCGAGAGGCCCTGCCCGACGACCGCATGAGCATTGAGTTTCGCAACCGCACGTGGTTTGAGGGCGAGCGCCTTCCAGAGGTCGTAGAGGCGCTGCGGCGGATGGGGCTTGCGCTCACGGTGGTGGACGAGCCGCAAGTCGGCGCGGGCAGCGTGCCCATCGTGCCGGAGGTCTCCAACCCCGACCTGAGCGTTGTGCGATTTCATGGACGCAACGTTGGCACCTGGTACAAGCAGGTGGAGCGCACGGCAAGCCGCTTTGACTACCTGTACTCGGAAGACGAACTGCGCGAGTGGGTTCCCCGCATCGCGCGGCTGGCGGGCGCGGCGCGCGAGGTGCACGTGTTTTTCAATAACAACAAGGCCGACTACGCCGTTACCAACGCCCGCCAACTCACGCTGCTGCTGCACGAGTCTCTGGCAGACCACGAGGTGATCCGCCCGGCTACACTTCTTTGACGATCTGCCGCACGGCGGTGAGGACCGGATCCCACACGGGCGAGAAGGGCGGCGCGTAACTGAGGTCCAGGTGGATCATCTCGTCCACCGTCATCCCCGCGTGCAGGGCCACTGCCATGACGTCAATCCGCTTCGCCGCGCCCTCGGTGCCCACGATTTGCCCGCCCAGGAACCGCCCCGTGCCCTTTTCGGCGAGCACCTTCACGGTGATGGTCCCCGCCCCCGGGTAGTAGCCCGCGCGGGTGCGGCTCTTGACCGTCGCGGACACGAACTCCAGGCCCAGTTCGACGATTTCCTTCTCCTGCAGGCCCGTTCGCGCCACCTCCAGCGAGCAAATCTTGCTGACGGCCGTCCCTACGACGCCGGGGAACGCGGCGCGGCGTCCACCCAGGTTCAGGCCGGCAACGCGGCCCTGCTTGTTGGCCGTCGTGCCGAGCGGGATGTGCGCGGGCCGGCGGCTGACCAGGTGGAATATCTCAGCACAGTCGCCCGCAGCCCAGATGCCCGCCACCTCGGTCTGCATACGTTCGTTCACGCGAATCGCCCCCTTGACGCCGAGGGGGATTCCGGCCGCACGGGCCAACTCCGTATTGGGCCGGACGCCCATCCCCAGAATCGCCATATCGGCGGGCAACTCGCGCTTGTCCGTGATGACCGCCCGCAGCCTGCCGTCCTTTACGTCAAACGCGACGACCTCTTCGCCCAGGTACAGTGTGGTTCCAATACCTCGGAGGGCGTCCGAAACCAGCGCGCCCATGTCGGGGTCTAACGTGTTCATCACCTGCGGCCCGCGCTGCACCAGGGAAGTCTCCAGCCCGCGAAGGCACATCGCCTCGGCCATCTCCAGGCCGATGTACCCGCCGCCGACGATGACAACCCTGCGCGCCTTGCCCTCGTCCACAATCTGACGCAGGCGGATGCCGCTCTCCAGCGTGTGCACGCCGTAGATGCCCTCGGCGTCAGCCCCTGGCACGGCGGGGCGAACAGGCAGCGCACCCGTGGCGATGAGAAGGTGGTCGTACGGTTCCCACCAGGCGTCGCCGGTGTCCAGATTGCGAACGCGCACGCGATGGCCTTGTGGGTCAATCTCCGTTACCTCGTGGCGCACCCGGGCGTCTATCCCCTGCTGGCGGAACTCGTCGGGCGTGCGGGCGACGAGGGCACGCCATTCCTGGACAAGCCCGCCCACGTAGTACGGTATGCCACAGGCCGCGTAGGACGTGTGCGGCCCGCGTTCAAACACGACGATGTCCAGATCGTCGCGAAGGCGGCGGGCCTGCGACGCGGCGCTCATTCCGGCCGCATCCCCGCCAATGACGACGAGACGCTCCCTTCTCATGCCCATGCGCGACCTCCTGTGCCGGTGTTTGGCACACAGGGTAGCCGATGGCCGCGCCTGTGTCAAAAGAAAACCTCCGAGCCGGAGTTCGGCGTCGGAGGTCGTGCAGTTGCTACTGTTTTGGGACTCGGCCGGTATCTGCCGCGCGCGCCACTTGACGCGGAGGAAACTGCGTCATTGCGAGCGAAGCGAAGCAATCCCACGGTGCGAAGATTGCTTCGCACGCTGCGCGCCCTCGCAATGACATGCCATCAAGAAGCAATGTGGTGAAGTACTACGTCCCCTCTTCCCACGAGCCCAGGTACCGCTTCTGTTCCGGCGTCAGCCGGTCAATCTTGATGCCCATCGCCTTCAGTTTCAGGCGGGCGATTTCGCGGTCAATGGCCTCGGGAATCGTGTACACCTGGGGCTTCAGCGACTTGGCGTTGGCCAGCATGTACTCCACGCCCAGCGCCTGGTTGGCGAAACTCATGTCCATCACGCTGGCGGGATGGCCCTCGGCGGCGGCCAGGTTGATGAGACGGCCCTCGCCCAGCACCGAGATGCGCCGCCCGTCAGGCATGGTGTACTGATCCACGAATTCGCGCACCCGCTTCTTGGAGACCGCCATCTCCTCCAGCGCTGGGATGTTGATCTCCACGTTGAAGTGGCCGGAGTTGGCGAGCACCGCACCGTCCTTCATGACCTCAAAGTGCGCGCGGTCAATCACGTGGATGTCGCCGGTGGACGTGATGAAGATGTCGCCCACGCGCGCCGCATCCCGCATCGGCATCACGCGGTAGCCGTCCATCACGGCCTCCAGCGCGCGGAGCGGATCCACTTCGGTAACGATGACGTTGGCCCCCATGCCCCTGGCGCGCATGGCGATGCCGCGGCTGCACCAGCCGTACCCGCTCACGACGACCGTTCGGCCCGCCAGGAGCAGGTTCGTGGCGCGGATGATACCATCAATGGTGGACTGCCCCGTGCCGTAGCGGTTGTCAAAGAAGTGCTTGGTCATGGCGTCGTTCACGGCCAGGATGGGGTAGCGCAGCACGCCGTCCTGGGCCATGGCCCGCAGGCGGATGACGCCGGTGGTGGTCTCCTCGGTGCCTGCGATGACGCCGGGGATGAGGTCGGTGCGCTCGCGGTGGAGCGTGGACACCAGGTCTGCGCCGTCGTCCATGGTGATGTGGGGCTTGAGTTCCAGCGCGGCGCGGATGTGGGCATAGTACATGTCGTGGTTCTCGCCCTTAATGGCATACACGGAGATGCCCTCGTGGACGACCAGCGACGCCGCCACATCGTCCTGGGTGGACAGTGGGTTAGACGCGCACAGGGCCACCTGCGCGCCGCCCGCCTTGAGGGTGCGCATCAGGTTGGCCGTCTCGGTGGTAACGTGCAGGCAAGCGGCCATGCGTATCCCTGCCAGTGGCTTCTCCTTGGCGAACCGCTCGCGGATGAGGCGCAGGACGGGCATGTCCTGCTCGGCCCAATCAATCCGATCTCGGCCCTTATCGGCCAGTCTCAGGTCTTTTACATCGTGCGGTACAGTCACTGCAATCTCTCCTTCGTCTGAAATAAAGCGATTAGCCGTCAGCGGTCAGTGGGCGGCTGTCGGCGGCTAACTTCTTCTCCGGTAGGCCATGGCCTCGTGGAACTCACAATACTCCGCAAAGCCGAGTTTCGCATACACGTGCCGCGCCACCGCATTGTCGGCGCCCACGTTGAGTACAATCGTCGGGATTCGTGCAGCCAAGTCCCGCAACACCGCAGCGGTGCACGCCTGCGCGTATCCCCGCCCGCGATAGTGCGGGTGCGTGAACACGTTGCCGATGGCGGCCACGCCGTAGGTCTCCGAGACCAGGTGCGTGCCTGCCACCGCCACGAGCCGCCCATCCCGCTCCACGCCGTAGAACACGCCCTGCATCAGTTGGTACGGGCTGAAGTGCGCCTCGGCGTACAATCGGTACAGGCTCTGCACCTCGGCCAGGCGCGCCCCCGTGAGCCGAAACGCCAACGGACTCGGCGGCGGCAGGGGCGAAGTCGCGTCCCACACCATGCGCACCATGCGCTTGGCCTCGGCCAGCGCGTAGTGCGCGTGGAGCGCCGGCGCTTGCTCATCGGTGAAGATGGCGTACGCCTGCGCCGGCCGCATCACTCCCGCCAGGATCACCGCAAGTCCGCGCGCGTCGCCGTACAGGAGCAACGTGTCGGGTTGCAGCCCCCTGAACAGCAGGGCCAGCGCACGTGTGCCGTCGGCGTGTTCGGCCAGGGCCCACTCGCACTGTTCAAACAGCGAAGGCTCCAAGTCGCCGATGCCGTAAGCGGCGTATACCCTGTCCTGATTCAGAACGGCCAGGATTTCATCGCGGTCGCGGGTCTCGCGCACCGTCCAGCCGCCTGCGCCAGCGGTTTGCGTCCGCGCGCTGCTCCTGCTCATCTGCTGTCGCCCAGCAGGTCGTCCAGTTCGGGCGCATCGCCAAAGGTTTGGCGGTAGCGCGCCACGAACTCGTCCCGCGTGTAGTGGTGGTTCTGCGTCCCGTGCTTCTCCAGGACGTAGGTGGCAGCCAGGCTGGCGATGCGCCCCGTCGTCTCCCATGAGTAGCCGCGCAGCATCCCCTTGATGATGCCCGCGCGATAGGCGTCGCCCACGCCCGTCGGCTCGCACAGCGTGCTGGGGCATACGGCGGGGACTTCCACCCTGCGCCCGTCGGCCCAGATGACCGACCCATCCTCGCCACACGTAACGATGAGGATGTCGGCCAACCCCTGCACTTCCTCATCCGTCAGGTGGGTCTTGTTCTTAAACATCTCCAGTTCGTAATCGTTGACGATGAGGACTTTCGCCCCCTGCGCGCTCTCCACCAGTTCGTCGGGGCTAAGGCGGATGATCTGCTGGCTGGGGTCGTAGATGTACGGGATGCCCAGCGCCTTGCACTCCTGCGCGTACTGCGTCATGGCGACGGGGTCGTTGGGCGAGATGACCGCCAGCGCGGGTTTCGGAGCGCCCACCTCGTGGAAGGACAGGTCGCGCGCCCTGGCCATCGCGCCCGTGTAGAAACTGGCGATCTGGTTGTTATCCTGGTCGGTGCTCACGAAAAACGACGCCGTGAACAGGTCGGGCACCTCGCGGATGAGCGACGTGTCCACGCCGTTCCGCTCCAGCCAGGCGCGGTAGTCGGAGAAGTCCTGCCCGACCGTGCCCATGACCGTGGGGCGCTCGCCGAGCAGGGCCAGCGAGTAGGCGATGTTGGGCGCGCACCCGCCGCGTTCCTTCCGCATGGAGTCCACCAGGAAACTCACGCTGAGCATGTGAATCTTGTCGGGCAGGATGTGATCCTTGAACCGACCCGGGAATGACATGATGTAGTCAAAGGCGATAGAGCCTGTTACGACAATCCGCATGTTTTAGGACGCTCCGAACTTTCGTCTGGCCAGTTGCGACACCTGCGCCGTGGTCGCCAGCACCTTCTCGGCGGTCTCCACCGACAACGATCCGGTGCCGCACGACGGTGTGATGAGGCTAGCCTCCACGATGTTGTCCAGCGGGATGCCCTTGGCGACCAGCATGTGCATGGCCTGCTCCAGGCGCTCCAGCAGGTGCTCCGGCGTCTCGGCGTAGATGACCTCGCTGGCGGGGACGATGCCCCACGCGATGATGCCGCCTCGGTTCAGGAACGCCTTGACGTCGTCGGCGTACAGGGCCAGCGTCTCGGCGTAACCGTAGGCGTCCAGGTTGAGGATATGGATGGACGTGGCGAGCAGCAGCGACCAATCGGTATTGCCGCAGCAGTGCACGCCCTTGATGCCCTCCAGCCCCGCCAGGACTTCTTCCATGAGGGTGATGGCCTGCTCGCGGCTGAGGGAAACGTAGGCCGAGCCAAAGGAACTCATGTACGGCTCGTCAATGAACGTGATGACCTTCGGCGACAGTCGCTGCAACTGCTTCTCCTGCCACCGCGCCTTGAGCCGCAGGTGCTTGGCGATGGCGTCGGCCAGAATCTCGTCGTACAGGACCGGGCGGCGGTTCTGATCCACCACCACCAGCCCCCACGACACCGGGCCGGTAACCTGCCCCTTGACCGCCGTCAGGCCGGGTAGCGGACGGCCGACCAGTTCCGGCAGCCCCGCCGCGTACTCGCGGCTGATGGCCCCGTGCTCCAAATCATTCTTGAGATAGGCGATGTAGAGCGCCTCCAGCGGCTCGTCCAGGTTTTGCTCGCGGTCCACGTAGATGCGCTCCTGCTCCAGCACGACCCCCGGAAACCGCTCGCTGTACTGCACGTACATGTTCTCCAGGAACGACCGCTTAGGCAATTGCGGCCATGTGGGAATCTGGGGGAAGTTCTTGAGCACCAAGTCGCACGCTTGCTTCGGGTCCGGGTGGGGAACGCTGCCCACCGACATCGGCAGAAGTTTAGGCTCCAGGGGTCTCATCGTTCGCCTCCATTCCCATGATTCGCCGCAGGCCCTCGTGGAACGGCGGCCAGACGATGCCGCGTTCGGTGATAATGGCGGTTACGTAGCGGTGCGGCGTAACGTCAAAGGCGGGGTTCGCGACAGCGACGCCCTCCGGCGCGATGCAGACGCCCTCCACATGGGTAACCTCGGTCGCGCACCGCTCCTCAATGGGCACGGCGTCGCCGTCGGGCACGCTCATGTCAATGGTGGATGTGGGGGCGACGGCGTAGAACGGGACGCCGTTCTCCCTGGCCACGACCGCGATCTTGTACGTGCCCACTTTGTTGACCACGTCGCCATTGGCCGCGATGCGGTCTGCACCCACGAGCACAGCCTGTATCTTGCCCGTGCGCAGGAAGTAGCCCGCGGCGTTGTCGGCGATGAGCGTTACGGGGATGCCGTCCTGCATGAGTTCCCAGGCGGTGAGCCGTGCGCCCTGGGAACGCGGGCGGGTTTCATCGGCGTACACGTGGATGCGCTTGCCCTGCTCCACAGCGGCGCGTACCACGCCCAGCGCCGTGCCATAGTCCACGGTGGCCAAGCGGCCCGCGTTGCAGTGGGTCAGCACCGAGTCGCCGTCGCGCAGGAGTTCGGCCCCGAAGCGCCCCATGCGGCGGTTGGTCTCCACGTCCTCATCGGCGATGGCCTGTGCCTCGGCCACCAGCGCCTGGGCGATTGCGGCCACAGGCTGGCCACGCAGGGCCTCGGCCCGCTTGCGCATCCTGTCCAGCGCCCAGAACAGGTTGACCGCCGTCGGGCGGGTGGCCGCGATTTCGCGCGCGGCGTCGTCCAGTTCGGCCAGCAGTTGCTCGGAGTCGCGGGCCTGGCTTCGCACGGCGCACAGGGCGATGCCGAAGGCCGCCGCGGCGCCGATGGCGGGCGCTCCCCGCACGGCCATGTCGCGGATGGCCTGCGCCAGTTCGTGGTGGTCGCGGCAGACCAGCACCTGGTACTTCTGAGGCAGGAGCCGCTGGTCAATCATGTGGATTGCGTTGTCATGCCACTCAATGGTGCGCACCAGTCTCCCCTCGGCTTGCGTTTGATTTCCTGCAGGCGCGCTGCGTCGCAAAGAAAGAGGTCTCTCCTGCGAGAGAGACCTGAGCGAGGCGGGGGTATGGTAGCATAGGGCAGGCACTTTGTCAAAGTGGCAGCGCGGCGCGGTTGTGCGAACGCAGCACGCGGCTTATAATGCACGGCCAAGAGGTGCGACCATGCGAGACGACCGAAGGTGGGCCGCCGTGTGCGGTAAGTACTGCGGCGATTGCCCCGAACTCCAGAGCGGGTGCAAAGGATGCGCCTACCAGTTGGGCATCGTCCGAGCGGGCGAGTGTCCCGTGTTCCGATGCTGCGCCGTGGACCGTGGCCTGGAGCACTGCGGCCTGTGTCCGGACTTCGCCTGCCACACGTTCCTGGCGCTGGACAGCCCGTTGGAAGGCGCGAAGCGGTACCGAGCCCTGATTCGCCGCGCGGAAGTGGGAACAGACGCCTGGCTTGAGGAGGTGGCCTCGCGCAGGCGCAAGGGGCGGTAGGAGCCTGGGGCAGCCTTTCCATGCCGAGGCTGCCCCAGGATGGGGTCCCTGGCCCCCGGGGGAGCAGGGGCCAGGGGGCGAGGGGGATTCCCGGGCAGAACCCGAGACCTCCTCCAAGCAAGGATTACGGGCCTGCCTGAACGACCGGCAGATGCAGACGATAGGCAGACCCCACGAGAATGGCGCCGTCAACCTGCGTCGGGTACAGAGCGTCCCCGTCGCGGGTGGAACCCTTCACGTAGTAGAAATCTAGCACAGCCGCGCCGGGCTCCGCGCCGACGAACGTAACGGAGAAGATGCGCCCCGTGCCCGTGAAAGGCTCGGCTGGGTTGGTGTTCGTAACTGCGTACCAAATCTCCCCCGTGCTACTGTTCACCTGGTTCTTGATGATGAAGTGGTTGTTCTCGTCAAAGACCTCCCAGATAGGCGTAACTTTCGTGGCAGCAGCCTGAAGCCGTGCGGTGTCAAAGTACAAACGCACGTCTATCCCGTAATAGTTGGTGCCACCCTCCAGCCACACGTCCACCGTAACGGTGCCACCGGGCGACGCATGCGCCGGAAACGGCAGGATTCGGATGGTACCCGCCGGCCCTGCGCTCTGTGCGGGGTCATTCTTCACCAGGGGTGCTCCTTGCGCACCGCTCCCCAGGACCAGGAGGCACAGCAGAGCGCCCATCAGGACCGTGCGCCTGCGGCCTTTCGCGTAACGCAAGCACCTCATCGGATGGACCCTCCCGGCAGCCCGCTGCCAGCCGCCTGCGGCCACCTCACGATGATGACCGGCATGTAGATAGAGTACATGGGCACACGCGCGTACCCGAACAGCACCGCGACGCCCGCGGTGTCGCTCGTCAAGTCAACCGGCACGGGGTCGGACGGCGTGGTGCGCCGGTAGGCGTCCAGCACATGGTACCGGTCGCTCACGGTAACCAGGTAGCGGCCTCGCGACAGGTTGCTGAACGCGAAGAACCCGCTGGCCCGCGTGGTCGTCGTGGACGCGAGATAGATGTCCGCCGCCGAGAGCAGCCCGTTGCCATCCGTGTCCCGATACAGGTCCACCGTAACGTTGCCGATGCCCGGCTCGCCCCAGTTCAAGGCCCCGTTGCGGTTGGCGTCTTCCCACACGATGCCGTCAATCACACCCGAGGGGGTCGGCGTTGCCGTTGGGGTGGTCGTCTTGGTCGGCGTCGGCGTGATGGTCGGCGTCGGCGTCATGGTAGGCGAGAATGTAGGCGTGGGCGAAAGCGTCGGCGTCGGGGTGTAAGTCGGGGTCGGGGTATGCGTCGGCGTGCCCGTGCGGGTTGGGGTCAACGTCGGCGTAGCGGTGGGCGTCATCGTCAGCGTGGCCGTTGGGGTCGGGCTGGGCGTCGCCGTCGGCGTAGAGGTGGGCTGCTGCCGGTCGTAGAACTCGTTTCCACTGTAGGTACCGGCAGGTATGCCCGTGTACTGAATCCAGTCCACGGCTCTCACGATACCGCCCGCACCAGCCGTGGCACCTGTGGAGTAATAGCCCGCCGGGTTCGTCTCTACGATGTTGTAGTAGGTGAACACCTGCGAACCGGGTGCTGTGAGTTGGAAGTAGCCGGACGAGCCGGTCAACATGAAGCCCAGCCACGTTCCATACGGTGACGAGTTGTCATTGCTGCCCCAAAGCGTGATCCCGGCACCGGCGAGGGGATGGGAGTGGTCGCCCGGGTAGCCCTCATACACGTAGCCAGAGAATGTCCGCCCGGGGCCGGTGGTCGGCGTGGGCGTCGGCATGGCTGTCGGCGTGTTCGTGGGGACGGGCGTGTAGGTGGGTGTCGCGGTTGGTGTGTTCGTCGGCGGCGGTGTGTACGTCGGCGTCGCCGTCGGCGTGTCCGTCGGGACGGGCGTGTGCGTCGGCGTCGCAGTCGGCGTGTCCGTCGGGCCGGGCGTGTGCGTCGGCGTCGCCGTCGGCGTCGGACTGGGCGTCTCGGTGGGTGTCGGCGTGGGTGTTGGAGTGTTCGTAGGAACAGGCGTATACGTTGGCGACGCAGTCGGCGTTGGGCTAGGCGTCGCTGTGGGCGTCGGCGTGAGTGTTGGAGTCGCGGTGGGGGTGTTTGTCGGCGTAGGCGTCGGTGTGTCCGTCGGCCCACGCACGATGAGCGTCCCATCTACCTGGACGGGATAGAGTGCAGCGCCATCACGAGTGGAGCCTTTGGCATAGATGAAGTCCAGCACCGTCGTCCCAGGCGCAAGACCCTCGAAGGTGACCGAGCAGACGCGGCCCGTGCCGGTGAACGGCTCTGCCGGGTCCAGGTTGGTTACCGCGTACCAGACTCGCTGGTGAGTAGCATCGTAGTCTTCCACTTTGTTCTTGATAATGAAGTGGTTGTCCGCATCAAAGAGGTCCCACAGGGGCGTCGTCTTCCCAGACGGGACGCTCGCCTTATCATTTTCAAAAATGAATCGCAGGTCCAGACCGTAGTAGTTGCCGCCGTTTTCCAGCCACACGTACACGGTTACCGTGCCGCCCACGTCCACGTAGGCCGGGTTGGGCAGGATACGGATCGTGCCAGCAAGGTCTTGCGGCAGGACATCATCTGCAATTGCGCTGACGGGGTCCTCGTAATCATAGGCCAGGCTTGGCCTGACCGACGAGGCCAGCCAGAACTGGCCCGCGAGCAGGGATGCTACCGTCAAAGCAGGAAGCAAATACGCCCGCAGAAACCTACTGATTGGAATGATGTTCTTTCTCATTCGTCATGCCCCCTCGCTCTCTTGATCCAGACCTGCAGACTCACGGCCACGGCACCGGGCTGGTGCTGGTGTAGTTGCCCGCGGCAATGGTAATGTCTAGGATGTCCACCATCCCATCAGCATTGATGTCTGCACGCTCGGTCAGAGGATCTACGGTGAAATCATACTTTCCGCCAATGATGCTCATGTCCACGATGTCCACTTCATCGTCATCATTGGCGTCTCCCCCTAGTAGTCTCACTCGTGGCAGCGGGTTCCCGCCTCGGACGAGGGCCTGCTCCCGCTCGGTATCCAGATACCGGGCCATTTCTATGGTAACCAGGTAGGTCCCGGTCGGCACCGTGATGGTGTAGCAGCCGGTGGCGTCTGATACCCCCGACGCACCACCTGGCCACGCGGCTGCGACGGCACCGCTCCAGTCGTTCCGGCCTTGCAACTCCACCTGGCCGGTGATGACCGACATCGGCAGGATGCGGATGGTGCCGGAGATGACCTCGGGGGTCATCCGCTCACCGTCAGGCGACCCCAGTCGCGGGTCGGAAATCCCGACAACCGCGTCCGTCGGCAGTTCCGGCGGGCTCTTGGCAACGAACCGCACCCAGCCAATGGTGCCCGACCCCGTGGCAGGCGGCGCGGGCTTGAACTGCGTGGCGGCGAATCGGACTGTTCCCGCGACATTGTCCACGGTCGCATCCCAGCCGGGCGGGGTGTAGTCGGGCAGAATGAACGAATCGTCAAATCCCGCCGCCTGCGCCTCCAGCAGTGTCGGGTCAAAGGTTACGGTGAACTGGTAGCCATACGCATTCTCACACGTGAGCACCAGCGTGGCCGTGATCGGCCCATCCGACTCCATGACTTCGCCCGGCGGTGGCACCCGCACCTCTAGGGCACCGTAGGGCACGATGGTAACCAGGCCGGGATACACGGAGACCGGCTCTAGCCGTATCCCGTCGGCGGTTGCAAGTTTGACGTTTTCCAGGCCGACCTGGGTAAGCACGGGCAAGGGCGATGGTGTCTTGGCCCGGAACCGCACCCATGCCACTGCGCCCGACCCCGTCGCAGGTGGCGCGGGCTTCAGTTGCGTCGTGGCGAACCGCACCGTCCCGGCCACGTTGTCTATCGCGCCATCCCACCCGCCGGGCGTGTACCCCGGGTTGACGAACCCCGACTCAAACCCGGCTGCTGCCGCTTCCAGCAGCGCCGGGTCAAAGGTTGCGATGAACTGATAGCCGTACAGATCGGTGGCCGTAACGACCACGGTTACGGTGATTTCGCCGCCCCCCACCCGGACTTCCCCAGGCGGCGGAACCGAAACCCGAATCTCATGCCCGGACTGGGCGTGGGCCCCCATCGCCGTCCACAGCAACAGCCCCAGCCCAGCCGCGACGAGAAGGGCCAGCAAGAATCGCACTGCCAGCAGATGGTGCATCCTTCCTTCACGCATATGGGTACCCCTTCTAACCTATGCGCCAGCTCCCCGCGTCCGTCTCCACACAATCCAACCGACGCCAAAGAGAACGACCGCCCCCGCCATGCCTGCCAGCACCAGCGCCCAGTCCAGCCTGCCCCCCGAAGCGGCGCTCGCCGGGGTAGCCGTGGGCGGCGGTGCCGTCGGCCCGGCATACACCGTCGCCGTAGGCGCGGCCGTCGGGGCA
>JARYMK010000040.1 GCA_029907165.1 Anaerolineae bacterium | reverse complement strand
TTCCGGCGCGGCCTCTGCCACCGGCGCGGCCTCCTCCGCCGCGGGGGCTTCGGCCTCGGCTGCTACCCCCGGCGCGAGTTCCTCGGCAACCGGGGCCTGGGGCGGGGCTTCCGGCGCGGCCTCTGCCACCGGCGCGGCCTCCTCCAACGGGGTTTCGGCCAGGCGCGCCGCTTCGGCCAGCAGCGCCTCAAGGTCTATCACGGTGGGCCTGGCCCCTTCCGGCGGGACCTCTGCCGTCGGCGCGGCTTGCTCCACGGCGGGGGCTTCGGCCTCGGCGGCCGCTTCCTCAGGGGCCTCGCCTGCAACCCCCGCGAGCAGGGCCTCAACCTCCACCTCGGTGGGCTCGGCCTCTTCCGGCTTCGCCTCTGCCGTTGGTGCCTCCTCCGCGGGCGCGACCAGCCATTCGGGCAGCGGCTCCGGTGGGGCTTCCGCCGGCGCGGGGGCTTCTTCGGCCTCGGCCTGTGCCTCCAACTGCTTCAGCCAGTCGGGGATGCCCGCTTCGGAGACCGCCTCCGTCGGTTCTTCGGCGAGCGGCAATTCCTCGGTTGCTTCCTCGGCAGCCGGCGCTTCGGCCACCCCTTGCTCCTGACGCAAGCGCGCCAACCAGTCGGGCACTTCCTCGGCGGGGGCCTCGGGTTGTTGCGCCGCCTCTTCCTTCTGTCGCTCGCGGATGCGCCGCAGCCAGTCGGGGATGCCTTCCTCGGTCTCCTCTGCCTCGCCTGCCTCGGGCAATCCGGCCGCGAACGCGGCTGCTGCCTCTGCCTCCGGTTCCGCGGGCGCCGCGGCTTCGGCTTCGCCTTCGCGCAGGGGTTCCAGTGGCGCGCCCTTCAGCCAATCGGCCAGCGCCTCTGCTGGAATCTCCTCTTCGGTGATCACGACTTCGGGCGCGGGAGCCGGCGCGGGCATCTCCTCGGGCGGGATGATTTTGACCACCCTGGCGGGCAGAGGAGACCGGTCGCCGAACAGTTTCTGCGCGACCGTGTTCTCGGGGTCTATGTCTTGGGCCAGTTGAAGCAGCATCCGGCCTTCGCTCTCGCGCTCGCCGCGCAGGTTGATCTCGCCCAGGATGAGGTTGGCCTTCAGGCAATGGGGATACTCGGCCAGAATCTCCTCGCAGACCCTGACGGCCTCCTTGCGCTGGTCTGAGTGCCACAGTGCCTCGGCCAGGGCAACCTTGAGGTCCACCTGGTCGGGGTTTTGCTCCAGAAGGGTGCGGTACTCCTGAATGGCCTGGAGCCACAGGCCGCTGCGGGCATAGAGCCGCGCCACGGCCGCCGAGGTGAGTTTCAGGCGGGGGCGCGCGACGCCCTCCCGCTGGGCGTACAGGCGCTGCAACTCCTTGCGCAGTTCCGCGTTCCCCGGAGCCAGTTCGTAGGCGCGCTCCAGGTGCCAGATGGCGAGGTCCAGGTTCCCCTGCTTCTCGTGGGCCACGGCAATGCCCACCCGCGAGAACAGGTCTTCCGGGTCGCAGGCCAGCGCGCGGGCGAAAAGCCCATGCGCTTCCCTGTGGTTTCCTTTCTCCAAACAGGCTTCGCCCAGGATGCGATAGGTCTGGAGGTGTTTGGGATACACGCGCAACACATGCCGACCCATGGCGATCGCCTGGTCGTACAGGCCCTCGCCCACCAGTTGGCGCATCTCTTCGCCATAGGATTGCAAACTAACCTCTGGCATCGCGCTACCTCCCTATATTCTCGCTGCCCGCCCTATTATGCGGCCCTTTAGGCGAAAAGTCAACCGACCGCGCGCGGCCCGGTATCCCTACAACCCGTGCGCCTCGCGCAGCGAACGGATGAGGGAATTCAGCGAGGGCTCCGGCCGTGGCGACGGCCCCAGCGGGTCCAAATCGCCGCCCTCTGGCAACCCCAGCAGCGCACGGCAGGTGTTGTACACGGCGCGCGGCAACACTTCAGCGTGGTATCCGCCCTCCAGCGTGAACACAATCCGCCCGCCGCATACCTTCTTCGCCATCTTCACCAGTTCACGACAGATCCACGCGTATCCCGACAGCGAGAGGGCTAGCGAGGCCAGCGGGTCGCTCCAATGGGCGTCGTACCCCGCGGAGACCAGGATCAACTCAGGCGCGAACCGCCGTGCTGCTGGCCACAGAATCTGCTCAAAGACGACCCGCATGGCCCCGTCGCCCGCGCCGGGGGGCAGGGGAACGTTGATGGTGTAGCCCCGGCCCGGCCCGTCGCCGATCTCGTGGATGCTGCCGGTGCCCGGGTAATAGGGGTATTGGTGCGTAGAAAAGAACAGCACGTCGGGGTCCCGGTAGAAACTGGCCTGGGTCCCATTGCCGTGATGCACGTCAAAGTCCACGATGAGAATGCGACTTGCCAGCCCGTCGGCCCGGACCGCGTGAGCCGCGACCGCGATGTTGTTGAAGATGCAGAAGCCCATGCCCCGATTGCGGAGCGCATGATGCCCGGGCGGACGCACCAGGCAAATGGCGTTGCTCACGTCCCCGCGCAGCACAGCGGCCGCCGCCGCGTGCACGCCGCCAGCGGCGAAGAGTGCCGCCTCGTAACTCCGCGGTACAACGTAGGTGTCGGGATCCAGGTATCCCCCGCCTGACGCCGCCACCTCGGCCACCAGTTCAATGTACGCCTCCGAATGATTCAACTCCAGGTATCGGCGAAGGATCGGGGCCGCGGGGATGGGGATCATCTGCTCGGTGATGCGCTGGTCTCGGAGGAAGTGCATCACGCGCCAGAGCCTGTCGCGGCACTCGGGATGCCCGCGCAAATCGTGCTCAAGGAAGATTGGATCGTACACGTAGCCGGTGCTCATTGCAACCTCCACGCAGAGGCACGCTCTTCGGGACCGCTCCGTCGCTGCCTATGATAGCACAGAACCGATTGTTGCGAAAGGCAGGCTTCGGTGGCAAAATCGGGGCGGCGGGCAGGTTCACCCCGCGACTTCAAGGATCAGGAGAGAACATGAGAAGCCCGAAAATCGTGCTCATCGGCGCGGCAAGCGTCATCTTCGGCCCCACCACCATCCGCGACCTGTTGCTCTCGCCGGCGCTACAGGGCAGCGAACTCGCGCTGGTGGACATCGCGGAAGAGGGGCTCGCGCCCGTCGTCCGCTTCGCCGAGCGGCTGAACGACGCACTGGGCCGCGAGTGCCGCATCTCGGCCACCACGGACCGCAGGCAGGCGCTCCCGGGCGCGGACTTCGTCGTGGTGTCGGTGGCCGTAGACCGCGAGCGGACCTGGAAACTGGACTTTGAGATTCCCCTGCGCTATGGCGTGCGCCACGTCCTGGGCGAGAACGGCGGGCCGGGCGGCCTGTCCCATAGCCTGCGCAACATCCCCCTGCTGCTGGACATCGCCCGCGACATAGAGGCGCTGGCCCCGCGGGCGTGGGTCATCAACTTCACGAACCCCATGTCGCGCCTGTGCTTGGCCCTGGCGCGCCACACGCGCTTGCGATTCGTCGGCCTGTGCCACCAGATTCACGAGGGGTATCGCATCGTGTCCGAGGTCCTGGGCATGAACCCCGACGACATCCGCCTGCTGGCCGCGGGCCTCAACCACTTCACATGGATTCTGTCCATGACCCACCGCCCCACGGGCGATGACCTCTACCCCCTGTTCCGCGAGCGGCTTGGGCAGATGCCGCCGAGTTTTGAGCCGCTGTCGCGCGAATTGTATGACATCTTCGGGCTGTTCCCGTCGGTGGGCGACCAGCACGCGGGCGAGTACATCGGCGACGCGTGGCGGCACGTGGGCACCGCGGGGTACGACTGGGACTGGTACCACCGCAAGATGGCGCAGGTGCGGGGCGACGTGGAAGCCGTCGTCCGCGGCGACGCCGACGCTACCCGCCGATGGCTCGCTGGCCCGTCGGTAGAGCGCGCCCAACAGGTCATCGCGGGGCTGTGGACCGGCGACGGAGAGTTTGAGGAAGCGGTGAACGTGGTGAACAACGGCGCCATTGCCAACCTGCCCGCCGGTGCCATCGTGGAAGTGCCCGCGTGGGTCGCCCGCGACCGGATCCTGCCGCTCCAGGTCGGCCCGCTTCCCGCAGGCATCGCCGAACTCTGCGCCCGGCAGGTGGCCATCCAGGAATTGGTGGTGCAGGCGGCGGTGCATGGGGATCGCGCGGCGGCGCACCAGGCCCTGGCGCTGGACCCCGTCGTGCCCGACATGGAGACGGCGCGGCGGGTGCTGGACGAACTCCTGCGCACCCACGCGGCATACTTGCCTCAGTTCCGGTGATGAGAAAGCATGTACGGGCAACCCGCAGGTCGCCCGTACAACTCGTCTTTCGCGGCCTTTCGCGCCGTGCGCGTCCCAACTATCCCGCTGCCCAGCAAGTGTGGCCCCTACCGCAGCGCCAGTGCCTCCAGCAACTGGTAGCGCAGCGTGGCGAACTCGGGCGACGCGATGATGGAGCGCGCCCGCGGCCGGGGCAGCGGTACGGGAATGACCGTCCGCACCCGACCGGGGCGCGGCGTCAGCACGTACACGCGGTCCGACAGGAACACCGCCTCATCCACGTCGTGGGTAACGAACAGGATGGTCTTCCGAAAACGCTCCCACACCCCCAGCAGCCACTCCTGCAACTCCATCCGTGTCAGCGCGTCCAGCGCGCCGAACGGCTCATCCAGCAGCAGCACTTCGCGGTGGGTCAGGAAGGTGCGGAGCAAAGCGGCCCGTTGCTTCATCCCGCCGGAGAGCACCGCCGGATACGCGTCGGCAAACCCCTCCAGCCCGAACAGCGGCAGGAGTTCCTTCGCCTCGCGGCGGCTCTCCTGTAGGTTTTCCCCGCGCAGTTCGGGCCCCAGAATCACGTTGTCCAGCACCGAGCGCCAGGGCAGCAGCAGGTCTTTCTGCGGCATGTACCCCACCAGGCCAGCGCGGCGCGAGGCCACCTGCCCATCCAGCAGCACCTGGCCCTCGTCCGGCTCCAGCAGGCCGCAGATGATGTTGAACAGGGTGCTCTTGCCGCAGCCGCTGGGGCCGATGAGGGAGACAAACTCCCCTGCACGGGCGTGGAGCCGCACGTCCTCCAGCGCCTTCAGCGGCACCCCGTCCACCTTGAACCATTTGGTGATGCCGGTCAGTTCCAGTTTGCAGGGCGCATCAGGGCAGGAATTCATTGGTGAACGCCTTGTCGGGGTCAAAGTCGCCGGTGATGAGGCCGTTGGTCTTCATCCAGTCGCCGAAGGTGCGCCACGTCTCGGCCTTCTGCACGCCCCACTTGGGCGCATCAGCCTTGTAGCGCGGGCTGAGCCACTCCTGGCTGCGGCGGATCAGTTCCGGGTCGCTCTCCGGCGCGTACTTCAGCAGAATCTCGGCCGACTCGGACGGGTGCGCGATGGCGTACTCGTACCCTTTGGCCGTAGCGGCCATGAATCGGCGCACCAAATCCGGCTTCTCCCGAATCGTCTTCTCGCCCGCGATGACCACCGGCGTGTAGTAATCGGGCACGCACGAGCCGTACAGCGGGATGGTGTTCAACTCATAGCCCTTGATCTGCGCCTGCACGCCGTCCCAAGCCAGGAAAATCCAGGCGATGTCCACCCGCCCACCCAGCAGCGCCGGGAATGCGTCAAACCCCACGTCCACAAACGTCAGTTTGCTGAAGTCGCCGCCATCGCACGCCATCAGCCCCTTGATGACCGCCTGCTCCAGCGGCAGGCCGTAGGACGCATACGTCTTGCCCTCAAAGTCCTTGGGGCGCGTGATGTTCTTCTCTTTCAGCGACGCGAACGCCGACGTGTTATGCTGGATGATGGCGGCCAGGGACACCACCGGGATGTCCTGCGACCGCGCGATGGTAACCTCTTCCTGGAAACTCACGCCGAACTCGGTGTGGCCGAAGGCAACCTGCTTGAGTGCCGCCGCAGGGTCTGACGGAATCTGGATGTCCAGGTCAATCCCTTGTTCCTTGTACCAGCCCTTATCCAGCGCCACGTAGAAGCCGGTGTGATTGGTGTTCGGCACCCAATCCAGCGACAGCGTAGCCTTCACGGGCGCAGGGGTTGGTGCTGGCGTGGGCGTGGCTTTGGGGCCACATGCCGCCAAAATCACGAGCGCGAGCACCATGAGCGCAGACAGAACTCGTTTGGACATGCTACACCTCCTACATCTCTTCCCAGGTTTCTTCACGCGCTTTGGTGTAGAACCACGGAAGCGCGAGCCGCTCTATCCCAACCACGGCCAGGAACAGCGCCAGGCTCAAGGCCGACACGACGGCGATGGTGGCGAAGACCCAATCGGTGCGGAACGAGTTGCTGGCGCGTAGCATGAACACTCCCAGCCCTCGGCTGGCTCCCACCCACTCGCCGATAATGGCCCCGACGACGCTGTACGTGATGGCAACCTTGATGCCGGTGAACATCCCAGGCAACGACGCCGGGACGCGCACCTTGAAGAACACCTGGCGTCGCGTGGCCCCCATGGACTGGAGCAGCGCGATGAGGTCGGGGTCGGTGGAGCGAAGACCGTCCGCCGTGCCCACCACGATGGGGAAGAAGCAAACCAGCCCCACCACGATGACCTTGGGGAGCAGCCCGTAGCCAAACCAGATGACCAGAAGGGGAGCCACCGCGATGATGGGAATCGTCTGCGAGACAACCAGCAGCGGGTACAGCGCCCGCCGCAGCGTGGCCGACAGGTCTATCAGCAACGCCATGAGCAGCCCGACCGCCAGTGCCGCGCCAAACCCGACGAGCGTCTCCAGCACCGTCTGCGCCAGGTGCGGGCCCAGGAGACCGCGGGCGTCCACCGCTGCCTTGGCGATGGCCGACGGCGCGGGCAACAGCCACGCCTGGATTTTCCACACCGCCGTCGCCACTTCCCACGCCGCGAACACCAGCGCCACCAGCAGCACCGCCGGGCCGTACTCGGCAATTGCCTGCCCGATGCCGGGCGCCTTGACCGGCGCGTTTCGCCTCATGCGCCTCCCTCCTTTCCCGGGGCGGGGCACGCATTGGTCAGCGTGATCACCAGCACCGCCGGGCCCAGTTCCGCGGCGCGACGGAAGCCATCCCGCAGCGCGTTCAGGATCACCTCATCATCGCCCCACGTCAGCGTGCTCATCGGCCCGGGGGCGTACTCCAGACCGTGCGCCGCCAGCGCCTTCCATATCTCCCCAATCGCCGGCGCGAGGTCCTCCTGCCCCAGCGGGTACAAACTCACCTGCGCGGATACACCCATCATACGTCCACCCTCCCAACCAGAAGCGCGCCGAACGGACGGAGAGCCTTGCGCCCGACGCGCTCCAGCAGCCACGCGGCGCGCAGCCCCTGCCCGCCCGGCAGAATGAAAACCGAACTGCTCCACCGTATCTTGCCATGCGGCGCGAACAGCCTCACGAACTCCGGCGGCGAGAAGAAGTGCGCCGCCGCGAAGGGGTCCGACGGGTTGCGGCGGGCTGCCCTGCGCCTGACCCACGCCCACGGCGACCACGCGTTCAGCACACCGAGCACCAGCCGCCCGCCCTTGCGGCAGACCCTCGCCATCTCGGCCGCTGCCCGCGCTGCATCGGGGACGAACTCTAGCGCCGTTACCGACAGCACCAGGTCAAAGGCGGCATCGGCGAACGGCAGGGCCGCAGCATCGGCCTGGACCAACGGCGGCATGTCCGGCTTGGCCGCGGCAACGCGCAGCATGGCCCGCGAGATGTCCACGCCGACTACCCGCGCCCCGTGCCCCGCGAGGAACAGCGCGAAGTGGCCCGTGCCCGTGCCCACGTCCAGCGCCGCCTGCCCCGCCACCGGCCCCATAAACCGAAGTAGCAAATCCTTCTCCAGCAGGTCCACCATGCCGCCCAGAGGCGTATCAAACCACGAGTCGTACAGCGTCGCGAACGGGTCAAACGGCCCCTGCATCCTCGCCTTCCTCCCCGTGGATTACGACGGCGAGCAGGATTCCGTCAGATGTGGACACGCGGGCCACAGGGCCGAGCATGACGTTGCTGATGCCGCGGCCAGGCCCCATGAACAGGCTCTCGCGCCGCAGCGGATATTCTAGGCCCTCCGTCTCCACGCCGCGCACCTCGGGCGTCAGCGGAATCAGGGAGACAGTGTCCCCGCGCGCACCGCGAATCTCGGCCCGCTCCCACACGACGAACGCCTCCACGTGGCCATCCACCAGCCGCACGTTACGCCCGCGCAGGGGCGCCATGGTGAGCAGGTACACGTTGCCCAAGGTGTGGTCCAGCCGCCCGCCCAGCGCCCCGGCGATGGTGATGTCATCGGCCCCGCGCCGCACGGCCTCCAGCAGCGCCAGTTCCAGGTCGGTCTCGTCCTTGCGCGACGGGAAGGCGCGGATATCCGCCCCCGCCCGCCGCAGCAAGTCCAGCACGTTGCCCGCGAGCGAATCCATGTCGCCGACGACTACGTGCGGATGGATTCCGGCCGCGAGGGCCAGCGCAGCCCCTCCGTCGGCGGCGATGACGAGGTCCGCCGCCTCGGCCAGGCGGGCCAGCGCCGAGACGTCTGTGCCGGCAGATGCTGCGACGATGAGTGCTTTCACGTGCGCCTCCTCAAATAGAAAGGCCACCTGCCCTGGATGGGCCGATGGCCGACGGATGACAGACTTCCCTACGCTAGCATTACCCAGGTCAGGTTCAAGGGGTCGATGCCGGGCTAGGCATCCTCTCAGCGCAGTTCCGTGCGCTCCCCCAGTCCTATTCGGTTGTCGTAAATACTGTACACCGAGTTGCCACTGCCGTCAAATTGAACGAAGAGCGCGCGTACTTTCCTCGCTCTTCGCCAGGCGGGCAATGACAGGGTGGGGTGCGCCGGGCTCGCGGCTTGCACTCACGGGTTGTGCGATGCCTTTGCCCGTGCTTTCAATTGATGTTATAATCCCGCCGCTGGGAGACGAATCATCATGGCCGGGAAGCCCGAACCCACCGAACCAGAAAGCCAATACGCCGCATACCTGGAGCAGGGGATACGCGCCGCGGAGTCGGGGCAGAAGGCGCGCGCACGCCGCCTACTCGCCCAGGCCGCCGCGCTCCGGCCCGACCGAAAAGACGCTTGGCTCTGGCTCGCCGGGATTGCCACAGACCCCCGCGAGTCTGTTGAGTATCTCCAGCGCGTGCTCGCCATTGACCCCGATGACGAGGCGGCCAGTGAGGGCCTGGAGTGGGCGCGCAGGCGTATGGCCGCGCAGACACCGCCCACCCCGCGCCCCGGCCACGACCGCGCTCCGTCCCGCCCGCGCCCTGCGCCCAGACCGGTATCCCTGGGACGCCCGTGGCTCGTGGCGGCGCTGGTCGTTGTCATTGCGGTCGCCAGCATCGCGCTGCTCGGCTCCGCCGCCTACAGTCTGCTCGCCAACGCCCGCCCCACCCCCACGCCGACGCCCACGAACCTGGAGCGCATCGCCGGGTGGTTGGACCCGCTGGAAGATGCCTGGCAGCGGGGCGACTGGACGGTCGTCATCACCATCCTGGAGCGGGTGCGCGCCCTGGAGCCCAACTACGGCGGGCTGAACGACTGGCTCACCGCCGCCTACACGAACTACGGGCGGTCGCTGGTTACGCAGGAGCGGTGGGAGCAGGCCCGCAAGGCATTTGACGCGGCGCTGGCCGTCGTCCCGGGCTATCCGCCCGCGCAGACCCAGGTGGAGGCGATGAACCTGTACCTCGGCGGGCTGGACCGCGCCGAGGCCAACGACTGGGAAGGCGCGCGTTCGGCGTTCCAGCGGGCCTATGCCCTGGACTCCGCCTACCCGCGCCTGACGTCGCTGCTGTACGAGGCGTGCTACAGGCACGGGCTGCAATTGCAGCAGGCGGGCAACCTGCGGGCGGCCAAGACCGCCTACGAGGACGCCCTGGCGGTGATGCCCGACGGTGCCGAGGCGCTGGCGAAACTCGCCGAGGTCAACTATCTGCTGACGCCGCCGACGCCAACGCCTACGCCCATCCCTCCCAAGAAGATCGTGGTGGACATCTCCGAGCAGCGCATGTACGTGTACGAGGGGGGCGTGCTGATCTACAAGTGGGTGTGCTCCACCGGCGAGCCAGGGCGGGACACGCGCACGGGGGTCTTCGCCGTGCAGTCCAAGATTCCCGAAGCCTATTCCAGCGTGTGGCGGCTGCGGATGCCCTACTGGCTGGGCATCTACTGGGCAGGCGCGAGCGAAAACGGCATCCACGCCCTGCCCATCAACCCGAACGGCACCGTGCTCTGGGCCGGATTCCTGGGGCACAAGGTCTCGTTTGGCTGCATCATCCTGGACACGCCCAACGCCAAGACGCTCTACGACTGGGCCGAAATCGGCACGCCCGTCATCATTCAACCATGACAGGGGGCAAGCGTGCGCCCCTGCTCGCCCTGCGTCCTCGCAGATGCGGGGAGCGGTGTTGACACAGACCCGTCCCAATCGGGAACCTGGAGGATGAACATGCCCATGGATTTGGCGCAACTTGAGCAGATGGTGAACTGGCTGGACGAGGAGCGGCGCAAGGACAAGGAAGAACTGGCCCGGCTGCGCCAGCGCCTGGAACAGCAACTCCTCGCCGCCGACGAGCAGCTGCGGCGGTTCCAGGAACTGGACGCGCGCCTGTCGGCCCTGCACACGCAGGTCGCCCGGTTCGCGCGGTTTGAGCAATCGTTGGGGCAACTGCGTAAGGAACTGGTCGCGCTGGTGGAGCAGGCCGACGAGAAGTTCACCGCCGCCCAGCGCGAGGCCGAGCGCGCCCGCCTCATGGAACGTGAGGCCCAGACCCAGGCCATCGCCGAACTGCGCAAGCAGTTGGAATCCCTGCCCAAACTGGAGGAGGCGCTGGAAGCCCGCCGCACCGAGGAGCAGCGACTCAACCAGATGATCCTGGAGCAGAGGCACAAGATCCTCGCGCTGCAGGACCGCCTGGACGAGCAGATTCACGCCACCCGCGTGGTGGAGGAGCAACGCGCCCACGACGCCAAGCGCATCGCCCAGATACAGGAGACGGCCACCGAACTCCTGCGCCGCACCGAGGCGCTCACCGCCAAGGCCCAAGTCCTGGAAGACAGCCTGCGCAAGGCCGAGCAGCAGATCGCTGCGATTCAGGCGACGCGGGATGACCTGCGCACCGAACAGCGCCAGTTCATGGAGGAGCAACTCCTCGCGGAGCAGAGGCGCAAGCGCCAGTTGGACGAGTGGGCGCAGGAATTCGCGCAGCAGCAGAAGCGCATGGCCGACTTCTCGGCCACGATGCAGGTGTACAAGGACTTCTACGACAAGAACCGCCACGCCCTGGAGAGCCTGGAGAAACTCCAGACCCACCTGTCCCAGCGCCAGGCGGAACTGGCCGAGTTGCAGCGCCTGTCCGAGGAGCGGCAGAAGAAGACCCTGGCGGAGTGGCGCGAGGAGAACGAGAAGCGGTGGAAGCAGGAGGCGCTGGCGACAGAACACGCCTGGAACCAGCAGCAGCGCCAGAACGAAGCGTTCGCCAAGCGGCTGGACGCGCTGGAAGCCGCCGCATCGGCCACGGACGCGGAACTCGGCCAGGTGTGGGGCGAGTTGACCCAGACCGCCGCGGCGATCCTGGACTGCCTGCACAAGCGCCAGGCCGACCTGGACGAAATCGTGGCCGCCCGCAAGAAGAAGGCTGCGGCCGCCGCGAAGAAGGAACCCGAGCCGCCCGCCTCGCTCTAGTCAGCCAACGGATGGGGGACGCACAGATGCACGTCATCGGCACCGCGGGACATGTGGATCACGGCAAGTCCACGCTGGTCAAGGCGCTCACCGGCATAGACCCGGACCGCCTGAAGGAAGAGAAAGAGCGCGAGATGACCATTGACCTGGGGTTCGCGTGGCTCACGCTGCCCAACGGCGAATCGGTCGGCATCGTGGACGTTCCCGGCCACAAGGACTTCATCAAGAACATGCTGGCCGGCGTGGGCGGGATTGACGCCGCCATCCTGGTCATCGCCGCCGATGAGGGCGTCATGCCCCAGACCCGCGAGCACCTGGACATCCTGGACCTCCTGCAGGTGCGCAACGGCATCGTCGCCCTCACCAAGAAGGACCTGGTGGAAGACCCCGAGTGGCTGGAGCTGGTGATGGCCGACGTGGCCGAGACGCTGGCGGGGACGGTGCTGGAGGGCGCGCCTGTGGTGCCGGTGTCGGCCCGCACCCGCGAGGGCATCCCCGAACTCCTGGCGGGCTTGGAGCGCATCCTCAGCGAGATTCCCCCGCGCCCCGACCGCGGGCGTCCCCGCCTCCCCGTGGACCGGGTCTTCAGCATCGCGGGCTTCGGCACCGTCGTTACCGGCACGCTGATAGACGGCTCGCTGCGCGTCGGCCAGGAGGTGGAAATCCAGCCGCAGGGGCTCACGGCGCGCATCCGCGGCCTCCAGACGCACAAGCAGAAGGTGGACGTGGCGATGCCCGGCAGCCGCGTGGCGGTGAATCTGACCGGCGTGAACACCGACCAGGTCCAGCGCGGCAACGTCGTAACGGCCCCTGGCTGGCTGCACCCCACCCTGCTGGCCGATGTGAGACTCAAGAGCCTGGACGACGCCCCTCGCGCCCTGAAGCACGGGCAGGAGGTGGAGTTTTTCTGCGGCTCGGCGGAGGTCATGGCACGCGTGCGACTGCTGGAGGAAGACGCGCTAGCCCCCGGGCGCGAAGGGTGGGCACAGTTGGCCCTCAGCGACCCGGTCCCGCTGGTGCGGGGCGACCGCTTCGTCATCCGCCAGCCCTCGCCCAGCCTCACCATCGGCGGCGGGGTCATCGTCAACCCCCACCCGGGCCGCAAGTACCGGCGCAAGCAGGCCGCCGTCATCGCCCAACTGGAGACCGCCGCCCACGGCACGCCGGAGGAGATCGTCCTGCAGGCGCTGGAATCGCCGCCGCCCCAGGAAGTGGCCGAGGTGATCCGCAAGAGCGGGCTTCCGCGCGAGTCGGTGTCCGAAGCCCTGGCGCGTCTCGTGGAGCAGGGGCAGGCGGTGGCCCTGGGCGACAAGGCGCTGGGCGACCAGACGTTCGTTACCACGCCGGGCGCATGGCACGCCCTCGTGGGCCAGTTGACCGACCTCCTCGCCGCGTATCACGGGCAGTATCCCGCCCGGCTGGGCATGCCGAAGGAAGAGGTGAAGAGCCGCCTGAAGTTGCCGCCGCGCCTGTTCGCCGAGGTCGTCCAGCGCGCCGCCGGCGAGGGCGCTATCGCCGACGACGAGACGACGCTGCGCCTGCCTTCGCACAGGCCCCACTTCCGCCCCGACGAGCAGGCGAAGGTGGACGCACTTCTGGCCGCGTTCCGCCGCTCGCCCTACGCCACGCCGTCGGTCAGCGAGTGCGAGCAGGCCGTCGGCGCCGAGGCGTTCAACGCGCTGGTGGAGCAGGGCCGCCTGGTGAAGGTGAGCGCCGACGTGGTGTTCCTCGCCGAGACCTATCAGGAGATGGTGGACCGCGTGGTGCGGTTCATCCAGGAGCACGGCTCCATCACCGTGGCGCAGGTGAGGGACATGTTCAACGCCAGCCGCAAGTACGCCCTGGCGCTGATGGAACACCTGGACCAGCGCAAGGTAACCCGCCGCGTGGGGGATGAGCGCGTGCTGCGGTAGGGGCGTGGGGCGGAAAACACTCGGCGCGGAGGGCGCTGCGTGCTCTGCGCCTCCGCGGTGCGATGAGTTCGCGGCGGAGGCCGGGTTGCGCCCGCAACGATAAGCCTGCTATAATACAGCCAAGGATCCCTCGCACAAGCCTGCTACCAGAGGGTCCGTGGAGGGCGACATGAACGAGACTATCGCTCACATGACAAAGAGCGAACTCAGGGAACTGATAGAGACCTCCGTTGAGCACAAGTTGTTGGAGTTGCTGGGCGACCCCGACGAAGGGCTGCCCATCCGAAAAGCGGTGCGAGACAGGCTGTTGCGCCAGAAGCAGGCCGTTTCTGCGGGTGAGCGCGGCGAGTCGCTTGACGATGTGGCCCGACGGCTCCGATTGGAGTGATCACCGTGTACCGTATCCGCGTTCTGGCCGCCGCCGTCCGCGACCTAGAAAGGCTGGACAAACTCGCCGCCCGACGCATTGTGGACCGCATCCGCTGGCTGGCAGCGAATTTGGACGCGGTCGGGCTTGAGGCGTTGGCGGGAGACCTCGCTGGCCTGTACAAACTCCGAGTAGGTGATTACCGCATCATCTACGAGATCATCCACGAAGAAGAGACCATCGTGATCCACATGATTGGCCACCGCAGCGACATCTATCGGAAGCGCTAAGCGAGCAAAGCCCCTGAGGGATACGGATCCACGAACAACACGAATCGCACAAGGGACACAGCGCGGACAGAATAGCCAACGCAGCCGCAGTGCTAACCCCACCCCGCGCCCTCGTGGGCGTACACCAACCGCCCGCCGAAGAACGTGCCCAGCACCCGAATCTCCGGAATCGCCACCGGGTCTACGGCGAAAATGTCGTCCGACAGCACGACCAGGTCGGCCAGTTTGCCGGGCGTGATGGAGCCCAACTGTCCCTCCAGTCCCGCCGCGTAGGCGTTGCCCATGGTGAACGCGCGGACGGCCTCCTCCACCGTCAGCCGCTCCTGCGGTTGCCAGCCGTCGGGGCCGGGGCTGCCGTCCAGGCGTCGGCGCGTAACCGCGGCGTGAATCCCCAGCAGCGGGTCAAACCGCTCCACCGGGCAGTCGGAGCCGAAGGCCAGCCGCGTGCCCCGCGCCAGCAGCGAGCGGAACGGATAGGCCCACCGCCCCCGCGCGCCCCAGTACCGGTCCACCATCTCGTAGTCGGCGGTGGCGTGCATGGGCTGCACCGACGCGATGATGTCCAGCGCGGCGAAGCGGGGGATGTCCTCCTCGGTGAGGAGTTGCGCGTGCTCAATGCGATGGCGCAGCGGCGGGCGCAGGGCGTTCTCGCGCTGGCGGGCCTCTGCGAGCACGTCCAGCACCTCGCGGTTGGCGCGGTCGCCGATGGCGTGAATCGTCGCGCTGATGCCCGCGTCGCACGCGCGCAGCACCAATTCGCGCATCTCCGCCCTCGTCATCGTGCAGATGCCGCAGTTGTCCGTCCCCTCAAAGGGCTGGAGCATGTAGGCGGTGCGAGAACCCAGCGAGCCGTCGGCGAACAGTTTCAGCCCGCCGATGCGCAGGGTCGCGTCGCCCAGGCCGGTGAACACGCCCGCGCGTATGGCGTCGTCGGCGGTGTCCTTGTTCAGATGCGCCAGCACGCGGAGGGTCAACTCGCCGCGCTGGTGCAGAATGCCGAACAGCGCCAGCGCCTCGGCCTTCTCGCAGTTGTGGATGCCGGTGATGCCGGCGGCATGGGCGCGGGCGATGGCCTCTCGCAGCGCGCACACCATCTCCTCGCGGCCCGGCTCGGGGATGACGGTGTAGAGCAACCTGCAGGCGTTCTCCTTGAGGATGCCTGTCGGCTCACCCTGCTCGTCGCGCTCGATCTCGCCGCCTTCGGGGTCGGGCGTGTCGCGGGTGATGCCGGCGAGTTCCAGCACGCGGCTGTTCACCCACACGCTGTGCAGGTCCTTGCTGTCCAGCGCGATGGGGATGTCCGGCACGATGCGGTCCAGATGGTAGCGCGTGGGGAAGCGGGGGTCGGGCCACAGGTTGCGGTCCCAGCCGCCGCCCAGAATCCACTCGCCGGGGCGGGTCTGGGATGCCCGCCGCGCGACCGCCTCCAGCACCGCATCCAGCGACGCCAGCCCGTCCAGCGCCAGGCGTTGCAACTTCCGCGCGTACTCCAGGAAGTGCACGTGCCCATCGGTGAAGCCGGGCAGCACCGTCGCGCCGCGCAGGTCAAGGGCCTGCCCCGCCGGCGACAGGAGCGGCATGAGGTCATCCGCCCGCTCCGACACGGCCAGGATTCGGCTGGCGGAGATGGCGACGGATGCGGCCACGGGCAGGCGCTTGTCCATCGTGTAGATGCGGGCGTTGTACAGAACCCAGTCGGCAGTTCTCATCGGGTCTTCTCTCAACTACTCCCGCAGCAGGATGTCGCAGATGGCCTCCAGTTCCTCGTCCGAGTAGAAGTGGATCACCAGCCTGCCGCCCTTCTTGCCGCGTTCCAACTGCACGCGCGTGTTGAGCGCGGCTTCCAGGCGCGATTGCAGCGACTTGACCTCCGGCGAGGGGGGCGGTGGCGGTTCCTTGGCGCGGGGAGGCGACTGAAGGCGGCGCACCAGTTCCTCGGCCTGGCGCACGTTCAGCCCGTTGCGGACGATGAGGCGCAGCGCCTGCGACTGTGCCTCCGGCAATTCCAGCGCCAGGATTGCGCGCGCGTGCCCCTCGCTAATCTCACCCGACAGGAGCGCGGCCTTCGCGTCGTCTGCGAGGCGCAGCAGCCGCAGCGTGTTGGTAACGGCCACGCGGCTTTTGCCCACGCGCGAGGCCACCTGTTCCTGGGTCAGGCCGAATTCGTCCACCAATTGCTGGTACGCCTGGGCCTCCTCCAGCGGGTTCAGGTCGGCGCGCTGGATGTTCTCCACCAGGGCCAGTTCCAGCGATTGCTGGGGCGTGGCTTCTTTGACGATCACGGGCACGTGGGTCAGGCCCGCCATCTGGGCCGCGAGCCAGCGCCGCTCGCCTGCAATGAGTTGGTAGCGCGGGGCGCCCGGAAGCGAGTCCTCGGCCTCGCTCACCACCAGGGGCTGGATGAGGCCGTGCTCGCGGATGGAATCGGCCAGTTCGCGCAGGGCGTCGGGGTCTTGGCGCTGGCGGGGCTGACGCGGGTTCGGCGAAATGGCCGAGATGGGAACCTCGGCCGGGCCACCCGCGGGTCGCTCGCCCCCGGGAGCCGACGGAATCAGCGCGTCCAGCCCTTTGCCCAGACCTCGCTTCTCTTTTGCCATGGATCACCTCCCCGTCCGTCCCCAGCGCACTAGCCGCGCGCCTTCAGTTCGCGGGCCAGGGCCTCGTAGGCAGCCGCGCCCGGGGACCCAGGCGCGTAGGTGAGAATCGGCTCGCCGTAGGACGGCGCTTCGCCAAGCCGCACGCTCCGCGGAATCACCGTCTGGAACACCAGATCGCCGAAATGCTTGCGCACCTGTTCCACCACCTGCTGGGCCAGGTTCGTGCGCACGTCGTACATGGTCAGCACCACGCCCGCCACCCGCGTCAGGGGATTCAGGCGGTTCCGCACCAGGTCAATGGTGCGCAGGAGTTCACTCAGCCCTTCCAGCGCCAGGTATTCGCACTGCACGGGGATGATAACGCCGTCATCGGCGGCGGTGAGCGCGTTGAGGGTGAGCAGGCCCAGGCTGGGCGGGGTGTCAATCAGGATATAGTCATAGCGCGCGCGGATGGAGTGCAGCGCCTTGCGTAGCAGATACTCGCGGCGCTCCATGGGGACCATCTCCACTTCCGCGCCCGCCAGCGCAGGCGACGAGGGTACCAGGTCCAGCCGCAGCAGGCGCGACAGCACGACGATGTTCTCCAGCGGGACGCCGTTCACCAGGCCGTCGTACACCGAGCGCCGCATCTTGTGCTTGTCCACGCCCAGGCTGCTGGTGGCGTTGGCCTGCGGGTCCGCATCCACCAACAGGACGCGGTCGCCCGCCTGCGCCAGATAGGCCCCCAGGTTCACGGCAGTCGTGGTCTTGCCGACCCCGCCTTTTTGATTCGCAAGGGCATAGATGCGCGTCATGCTGTTCTCGCCATGCGCTCAAGGATACAGGGGCACTCGCGCGGGCCCCTCCAGACCCACGGTTAGACTTCGCCGTGTTGTGCGAGATAGTCCACCACTTGCTGACGGGTAGGGATGCCGTCCACGCCCAGAGCCTCCACTGAAAACGAGGCCACGACGTTGGCAAAGCGCGCTGCTGCGAATGGATCGCCCTGCTCGTGGAGCGCGACTAGATAGGCCGCCGCGTACACGTCGCCCGCGCCCGTCGGGTCCACCTCGCGCGCGACCCGGGGCGGCAACTGGCGGCACTCGCCGTCGGCGTATACGGTAGAACCCTTCCACCCATTGGTTACGACGACGATGCGGGCCAGGCGGATGTAGAACTCTACGAGTCCCAGGTTGCCGCCGATGTCCTCCTCGCTGATGACCAGCACGTCTGCGCGGGGCAGCAGGTACTCGGCCCGCTCCCACACCTTCGGCGAGACCTTGCCCGTCCCGTCCCACTGCCGCATCCATCCCTGGGGAGTTACGCCGATGAGGGCGTGCGGGAACAATTCCACGATGGCCTCGTCCATTTCCTGGGCCAGCGGGCCCAGGTGCACGATGGGCGCCGAACGCCAGGCAGTGGGAACGTCGTCCGGGGTGATGGGGTCGGCGACCGCGCGAATGTACTGCGTGCGGCGGTCGCCCACGTAGATGTTCTCAAACGTGGTGGTCTGCGCCGACGGAGCCGAGGCAACCCAAATCCCCTTGTCCGTCAGCAGCGAGAAGTCCATCGTCGGGTCGGCCCGCGTTACAACCCCAGCCTGAAGCCCCAGGTTCTGCACCGTAACCGAAGAGTACGTAACCGTCCCGCCCGGGCGGTAGCCCTGCGGGACGATGTCTTTCGTTACTGCGCCGATGACGAGGTAATCAGGCGTGTTCATTCTTTTGGCAGGATCATGACTTTGCGGTTTTCGCCTTCGCCGATGCTCTGCGTTACCACGTGGGGATGGTCGCGCAGGGCCAGGTGCACGATGCGGCGCTCGGCAGGGGGCATGGCTTCCAGGGCCACGGCGCGGTGGGTCTCCTGCACACGCTCGGCCATCCGACGGGCCAGGTTCTGGAGCGCGTGGCCGCGCCGCACGCGGTACGACTGCACGTCCACGGCGAAGTCGGACCACATCTTGGTCTTGTGGCCCACGATGAGGCGCGTGAGGTACTGCAGCGCCGACAGGGTCTCGGCACGTCGCCCGATGAGAATGCCTAGGTCCTCGTCTGCCTGGATGTTCAACACAAACGGCACCTGGTCCACACCGGGCAGTTCCACATCCCGCAGGACCTCAACCCGCGCCTGGACCCCCATCAAGCGAATGATCGTCTCCAGGGTCTCCTTCGCCACGGCTACCAGTGCATCATCCCCAGCCTTCTCGGCGGCAGGGGGTGGCGCGGGCTTGGGTTCGGGCCGGGCAGGTTCCGGCAGCACGCGAACGGCCACGCGGGCGCTCTCCCCGCCGATGCCTAACAGCCCGCGGCTGCCCTCGGACAGAACCGTGATTTCCACCTGTTCCCTGGTCTTCCCCAGGGCGGCAAGGGCCTTCTCTACAGCCTCGTCAACGGTCTTGCCGGTGAACTCAACGCTTTCGTTTCCTTGCACGAGTTACCTGTCCTTTCTTCGGTGATGCGGCCGGCCGGGTGTCGGCAGGTGCAGGCCCCGTCTTCGCCGGTTCTTTCGCTTTCTGTGCGGGCTCTGCCTTCGCCGGTTCTTTCGCCTTCTGCGCGGGCTCTGCCTTCGCCGATTCCTTGGGCTTCTGCGCGGGTTCGCCTTTCTTCTTGGGCGCCAGCCCGCCCCAGCCGGTCATCAGGTACTGCTGCACCATGCTGAAGATGTTCATCGTAACCCAGTAGAGGCTCAGCCCGGACGGGACCTGGATCGCAAAGAACCCGAACATCAGCGGCATGAACATCATGGCCTGATTGATGGAAGAGGTCTGCGGGTCCGCGTCCTTCGGCGTCATCATCTTCTGGAGCAGAATCTGCGTTACCACGGTCAGGATCGGCAGGATGATGTAGGCTCCCACATACCGAAGGTCCCAGTTGGCGGGGTTCTGCAGCAGCCAACTGCCGTTGGTCGGCTCGGCCAGGCTAGGAACCCACAGGAAGCCCTCTGCCAGTTTGCCCGATTGGGCCAGTCGGTACAGCGCCTGGTACAGGCCGATCCAGATGGGAAACTGAATCAGTGTCGGGAGACAGCCACCCAGCGGGTTGACACCCGCTTCCTTGTACAATTCCATCTGGCGCTTGGCCAGTTCCTCTTTGTTGTCCTTGTACTTCTTCTGCAGTTCCTGGAGTTTCGGCTGGAGTTCCTGCACCGCCTTGGAGGACTTGATCTGCTTGGCGTTGAGCGGCGCGGTCAGCAACTTGATGAGCAGCGTGAAGATGATGATGGCGAAGCCGAAACTGTAGGGGACGCCCAACGACGACAACGCCGAACTGATGCCCTCCAGGGCTGCCATAATCGGTACTACGATAATGTCCATCTACCGTCTATATCCTCTCCGATTGCTATTTCCTGCCCTAGTGCTTGACCACGGAGAAAACTGTCTGTTGTCATTGCGAGCGAAGCGAAGCAATCTCACGCTCTATCTGTCATGCTGAGCGAAGCGAAGCATCTCGGTTGATGAGATTCTTCGGCGCTCCGCGCCTCAGAATGACAGGCTATCGCGATTGCTTCGGGCGCTGCGCGCCCTCGCAATGACACGCTATCAAGAATCCCTGTGGTAAAGTACTAGGGCACGGGGTCATACCCGCCCGGGTTCCACGGCTGGCATCGCAGGATGCGCTTGAGTCCCAGCCACCCGCCCCTGACGACGCCGTAGCGTTCCACCGCCTCGTAAGTGTAGTGCGAGCACGTCGGATAGAAGCGGCAACTGGGCGGCAGGCCAGGCGAGATGTATCGCTGATAGAACCGAATGAGCGCAAGAACCAGCCGTTTCATGCACCCTCACCTTGTCCAGGCCCGCCACTTTCGGGCGGCGCATCCACGAGCAGCCCCGCCGACGCCAGTACCTGGTCCAGGGCCGCACCAATCTGCCAGAAATCGGCCTCGGCGGCGCGCCCTCGCGCGATGACGACCACATCCCAGCCCGGCGCAATCCGCGCCAGCCGCAGGCGCGTCGCCTCGCGCAACAGGCGCTTGACGCGATTCCGCCGCACGGCTTTCCCGATGCGGCGGCTCACGACAAATCCAAATCTGGAATGGGTCAGGTCGTTTGGTGAGGCTCCCAGGGTCAGCAATGCACTTGACCAGTAGCGCCCTTCTGCGCGCACCCTCGCAAAATCTGCTCTCCGAACCAGGCGAAACTTCCTCTTCATGGAACAGCCGACCGCCCAGGGCCAGCCTCTATCCCTGCCGCTACACCGTCAGCCGGTGGCGGCCCTTCAACTTGCGCGCCTTGAGCACGTTGCGGCCGGACAGGGTGCTCATCCGCACCCTGAAACCATGCGTTTTCGCTCGTTTCCGTACTTTAGGCTGCCATGTTCGCTTGGGCATTGCGTATCACTCCTTTGAAGAGGGGAATAATGACCAGCCTATTATACGGTTTTGGGGGGTGGTGTCAAATCAATTTGCAACTTGCGGAGACGGCGCGTCCGGCGGGAGAACGGTGAACCGGCGGGCTTCGGAGATGAGGTTGCCGCCGCTGGGCAGTGCTGCCTCTGCCCAGACCACGTGCTCCCCGGCCTGCATGGGCCACATGATTCGGTAGGGTGGCTCCGCGACC
>JARYMK010000003.1 GCA_029907165.1 Anaerolineae bacterium | reverse complement strand
GGGATACGGGCCGCTCAGAGCGAATGGGAGGAGATCTACAACACGGTTAGGCCGCACCAGGCGTTGGGATACTTGACACCACTCCAGTACCTCGTGCACAATGGAATCCTGGGAAAGGAGGATGTGTCACTAAGGTACTGAACGAGTACAATCCCTTGCACCAGGGTGCCGAATGTGATATTAATGATGCTAGAACGTTCGCGCCGGGGGACATTCATGACAACGCTTGTTCGCTTGTCGCTAACCGCTATGTGCAACCGCCGTGACATCTCACCCTGCGCCATCGGCTCCGAGTCCTGCATCTCGTTGGCAAAAAGGCGACTGCGATCGTTGCTCACCTGTTCCATTCCTCTTGTTTTCCTTCGGAGGGTCCGCCATGCCTATTGATGAAGGACAGACCATTTGCAACGGCAAGTATGAAATCATCCGCCTGCTCGGTGAAGGCGGGCAATCCCGCGTGTGGCTGGCGCAAGAGGTGAAACGCGGGCTGGAGGTCGCCATCAAGGAACCCCTGCCCGTCCTGTCGCCCATGGAGCGCGAGGAACTGGAGACGCGTTTCCAGCGCGAACTCCGCCTCAGCGGCCGCATCTTCAAGGCGGATGTGCCCAATGTCGTGCGCGTGTTGACGGTGGAAGAGCACGAGGGCCAGACCCTGCTCGTCATGGAATACTGCGGCGGTGGAACCCTAGCCGACAGGCTGAAGAAAGGCCCCCTGCCGGTGGACGAGGCGGTGCGCGTAACGCTGGAGGTCCTGGCTGCGCTGGAGGTGGCGCACGAGAAACTGGATATCGTGCACCGAGACATCAAACCCAGCAACATCCTGTTCACCGAGGATGGTCACGCCAAATTGGCCGGCTTCGGGCTGGCGCAGACGGGGGAGAGCGGAAGATCCATGGGAACGGGACAGCCACATCCAGGGACATTGGGGTACAGGTCGCCGGAGCAGGATCGGACGCTGGGGTACTTGACCCCCGCCAGCGACCTGTACACGGTGGGGTGTGTGCTGTTTGAGATGCTTACGGAGAAGAAGTACCAGAGGGTTCGGCCGGGGATGCGGGCCAGTTCGCTGAACCCTGCAGTGCCATCGTGGTTGGAGGACATTCTGGCGAAGGCGCTCCAGGAGGACCGTTGGGAGCGGTATGAGACCGCGGCGGAAATGGCCGCGGCACTGCAGACGGGACTGCAAGAGGCAGAGAATAGACGGCAGCAAGAGGCCCAGCACCGCGCGGAAGCAGAGGAGCGCGCAAGGCGAGAGCAGGAGGTCCACCAGGCCGAGAAGCGCAGGCCCGTGATGACGCCCGACACCGCGGGACGCAAGCCCGATGTGGACTGGACCGACTACCACAGCCTGACGCCGCGTGAGATACGGGAACGTCTTGGCGACGGAACCGGCGGCGGGGAGTACGAGCGCGACGAGAAAACGATGCGTGAGTATTTCCAGGTCGCGGTGGAGGATGTCGTTCAGTTGCTGCGGGGGCCTTGGGAAGTGTAACCGAAGCCCCGACCGTCTGGAAAGGGGAGATGTGCAGGAAGAGTGATTACGCGACTTACCCGATCCAGCGCACCGGATGTTTCAAGACATAGAGTTGCACAAAGGAGAATGAAAGATGTCTGCAAGGAAAATTGTTACCATTCTGGCGACACTGGTCGTCGTCGCATCGCTGCTCATCGGCTGCGCGCCGAAGGCGACGCCCACGGCCCCGCCGCCGTATCGGGCAAAAGCGAGCACCACGCCGCACCCGACCGATACGCCAGTACCATCCACGACCACGCCGCAACTCCCTGTACTGGCCGGTACGCCGGTGCCGGTACCGGCGGGCGTCATCTCCCCGTCCAACGCCGAGCGGATGACGCAACTGGCGCGCTGGGGCAAGGGCGCGATAATGCAAGTGGCATATTCCCCCGATGGGCGGCTCCTGGCTGCTGGAAGTTCCCTTGGGATATACCTGTACGATGCCGGAACGCTGAAGGAAGCGCGCTTCCTGGAGACGACTAGCCCTGTGTACAGCGTGGCGTTCTCGCCCGATGGCTCCCTCCTGGCCTCGGGGTCGGCCGACTACACCGTCCGGGTCTGGCGCGTCGCCGACGGCTCCCTCGTGCGCTCCCTGGAGGGACACACGCATCGGGTGGAGAGCGTGGCGTTCTCGCCCGATGGCTCCCTCCTGGCATCGGGGTCCATGGATGGCACCGTGCGCCTGTGGGGCGTGGCGAAGGAGTAGGCGGAGTTCTGCTGCAGCGGAGACTGTGCGCGTTCGCCCGGGGTGGACGTGCTGTAGCGGCCTCGCGGGGCTAGGTTCTGCTCGGTCCCGGCACGCCGGGCTTCTTCGTCGTCAACCCCACGCTCAAGAACTTCACGGACCTGTTCGGTCTTATGTCAACTTCGGGCGTGCCCGTGAGCCGCTACCTGTTCAACAGCGTTCTCATCACGGCGGCATCGGTGGCTGCGTCCATCCTGGTCTCCACGGCGGCGGCCTACGCGCTCTCCAAGAAGCGGTTCAAACTCAAGAAGACGCTGTTCGCGATCAACACCGTGGCCCTGATGTTCGTGCCCATCGCGGTAACGATTCCGCGTTTTCTGGTCATCGTGCGGCTGCACCTGATGGACTCGTTCCTGGTGCACATCCTCCCCGCCCTGGTCATGCCGGTGGGCGTCTTCCTGATGAAGCAGTTCACCGACGGCGTCCCCGACGAGGTCATTGAGGCCGCCCAGATTGACGGCGCATCCGACCTGGACATCTACTGGCGGATTGTCCTGCCGATGATCAAGCCAGCCATCGCCACCATCGCCATCCTCACCTTCCAGGCCACCTGGAACAACGCGGACACGTCGGCGCTGTACATCAACAACGAGACGCTGAAGACCTTTGCGTTCTACCTGACCACCCTGACGTCCACCGCTTCGGGGGCCAACATCGTGGCCGGCCAGGGCCTTGCCGCAGCCGCCACGCTCATCATGTTCGTGCCGAACCTGCTCATGTTCATCTTCCTGCAGAGCCAGGTCATGAGCACCATGTCGCATTCGGGAATCAAATGAAGCGTATCGCGCTGATCCTCGCGGTGCTAATCGCATACGTGGCGTTGGCAGCGGGCGCAAGCGCCGAAGCCCCCTACACCACCCGCGCCATGGGGCCGGGCGGGCGGCTGCACCTGACCCAGGACGCCTACATCCCCGTCGCCGAGGTGGACCTCCCCATATCCGGCGCGGAAGACATGTTCATCGCCCGCGATGGCACCATCTACATCGCGGATACCGGCAACGCCCGCATTCTCGTTCTGCGGGATTTCGCCGAGGTCGCCTCGTATGGCAAGGGCGCGCTGAAAGGCCCAACGGGGATTTACGTGGACGGTGAGGGGACGCTGTACGTGGCCGACGCCAAGGCCAACGCCATCGTGATTCTGGATTCCGACGGGAACGTTCGGAAGCAGTTTGGCCGGCCCAGCGAACCGCTTTTCGGCAAGGACACGCAATTCCTGCCCCGCAAGATCGCCGTGGATGTCCGCCAGAATCTCTACGTGGTCAGCGAAGGCTCGGTGAACGGCCTGGTCAAGATGAACCTCAACGGCAACTTCATCGGGTATTTCGGCGCGAACCCGGCCACCATGTCGCTCAAGATGATTTTGCAAAGGATGTTCCTGACCAAGGAGCAACTGGCCCAGTTCATCAAGAGCGAGGCGGCCTCGCCGTCCAACGTGGCCATTGACCCGGATTCCATGGTGTTCACCGTAACGGCCGGCACGGCGCGAACGCGGGCGATCCGCCGCTTCACGGTGGCGGGCGACAACATCTTCCCGGACGCCTACGGGTCAACCACGTTCCGCGATATTGACGTCAGCGACACCGGCTTGGTGGTCGCCGTGGACGCAGACGGGCTGATCTACGAGTACGACGTCAAGGGCATGCTGCTGTTCGTCTTCGGGGCCAAGGATAGGGGCGAACAGCGCCTGGGAACCCTGCGCAATCCCACCGCCATCGCGTACCACGACAAGGACCTCTACGTGCTGGACAAGGACAAGAACGCCATCGTCATCTATCGGGCCACCAGGTTTGCCACCCTGGTTCACGAGGGTGTTCGCCTGTACACCGAGGGCTTCTACAGGGAAGCCAAGCCGTATTTTGAGCAGGTGCTGAAGTACAACGGCGCGTACCGAATGGCCTATCAGGCCATCGCCGACGCCTACTTCAAAGAAGGCGACTACGCCCAGGCGTTCGTGAACTACCGGTATGCGGAAGACAGGAACGGCTACTCCGAAGCCTTCTGGGAACTGCGCAACAACCTGTTGCAGCGGTACCTGGGCAGCGCCATCCTGGCCATGATCGGCCTGGGCGTGGTGCAGAGCGCGCTGGCGCGTGTTGACCGCCGCTACGGGTGGTTTGCCCCCGTCAGGAACGGCGTGAGGGCGCTGGCGCGGGTGCGGCTTGTGGACGATTTCGTGTTCATGTTCCGCTTCATCAAACAGCCGGCGGATAGTTTCTACTACATCAAGCAGAAACTGCGCGGGAGCCTGACCTTCGCCTTCCTGCTGTACGCCTGGGTGATCGCGAGCAGGGTGCTGGCGCTGTACCTGACGGGGTTCATCTTCAACCGCTACCCTGTCCCGTCGGCCATCCGGCCGCAGAATGAGATTCTGTACTCGGCCCTGCTCATCGTGCTGTGGAACAGCGCCAACTACCTCGTCTCCACCATCAGCGACGGCGAGGGCCGCGTCCGAGACGTGATCATCGGCACGGCCTACAGCCTGTTCCCCTACGCCCTGTTCACCCTGCCCATCGCGCTGCTGTCCAACGTGTTGACGCTCAACGAGGTCTTCATCTACACCTTCTCAATCCGGCTGGTGGATGCCTGGGTCGCGCTGATGCTCTTCCTGATGGTGAAGGAGATTCACAACTACTCCGTGTCGGAGACCATCCGCAACATCCTGTACACGGTGTTCACGATGGCGGTCATGCTGCTCACGGGGTACATCCTGTACGTGCTGTTCAATCAACTGTTTGACTTCGTTGTAACGATTTCGCGAGAGGTAAGACTGCGTGGCTAGGGTGTGGAGACTGGCTCGGGTTCTGATGGCGATCGGCCTGATTCTGGGGCTGTGCCCCGAGGTGGCGGCGGCCTCGGCCACAGGCGCCGGCTCAGGTTCGGCGCTGTTCCGGCGGCTGGACGGCGAGATACCGGCGTCCTACGACCGCGTTGCCGAGAACGCCATGTTCCAACTCTACGTGAACAAGACCACGCTGGCGTTCAAGGTGGTGGACAAGCGGAACGGATACGTCTGGCACTCCAATCTGGACGAACTGGCGCCCGGCGACCGCCTCAACAGGACGTGGCAGGCGTTCGCGCAGAGCGGCTTCAGCATTGACTACCTGGACCAGAAGGCCGTCAGCCGACGCGCGTCCATCACCAACGCCGAACATACCCTGGACGTGAAGCCGATTGACCAGGGCATTGAGGCGCTTGTAACCTTCAGCCAGCCGGCTATCTCGGTGGGGCTTGTGCTCCGCCTGGAGGATACAGGCGTGAGCGTGGAAGTGCCGTTCAGTTCCATCGCGGAACGTGGGGAGTTCAAACTCGGCCTGCTCCACCTGTACCCGTTCATGGGCGCGACCCGGGGCGACCAGGTGCCGGGCTACATGTTCATCCCCGATGGCTGCGGCACCCTCATCCAGTTCGCCGCCACGACCAAAGCGCAGAACATGTTCTACGGGCGATACTACGGCGCCGACCTGGGGATGCTCACCAGCCTGCCGTATGACCCCACCGTTCGGCGACCCTACTCCATGTCCATCCCGGTCATCGGCATGGTGCACGGGCCGGGGCAGAACGCCTACATCGCCGTCCTGGAGAAAGGCGCATCTTACGGGGAAATCCGGGCGCACCCCTCGGGCATCATCACGAATTTCAATTTCATCTACAATACCTTCATCTACAACGAGAGTTACTTCCAGCCCACCAGCCGCGCCGGCGACGGGGTTACGGTCTTGCAGCCCCGAACCAATGCGTTTGACGTGAAGGTTCACTACCGGTTCCTGGCGGGCAAGGACGCGGACTACGTGGGCATGGCGCGGAGTTACCAGCAGTACCTGCTCCAGAGCGGGCGGTTGCACAAGCGCGCCGACGTGGGCGACAGGATCGGCATTAGGCTTGAGTTCCTGGGCGCGGAACGCGAAAGGGTCCTGTTCTGGTACCGCACCATCCCCATGACCACGATCCGCCAGATGAGCGACATGTTCGCGGCGCTGGACGTGGGAAGTCCGCAGGTCATCTACTACGGCTGGCAACCCCTGGGCGCTTCCGCCATGCCGCCCGCCCGCCTGGCGCTGGACCCCAAACTGGGCACGCTCGCCGAGTTGCGGGCGTTCTCCGAGCAGGTGGCCGCCAAGGGAGGCACGTTCTACCTCTACCTGGACCCGCAGGCTGCGCTGAAGGGAGAAGGCGGTTACTCCTCGCGCTACGACCTGGCGATGTCCATCACGGGCCTGTACATGGAGGGCTACAACCGCAACAAAGCCAACTATTACTTCACTCTTGCGGCCCTGCGGGATCGCCTCGCTTCCCTGCGGCGGGACGTCAGCGCCAAACTCCAGGCCGGCCTGGCGCTGGACGGGATTGGCGACACGCTCTACAGCGACTTCAGGGGTGGCCGCGTCGTGAACCGCGAGGACGCCATCGGCCACTATCGGGAACTGCTGGCCCAGACCGACGGAAGCCTGGCATTCTACACGCCCAACGATTACGCGCTGGGCTACGCAGCCGCGTACTACGACATGCCCCTGACGGACAGCGGCTACACGTACACCAGTGGGCCTGTGCCGTTCCTGCAAATCGCGCTGTCGGGCTACGTCCCCTACTTCGGCACTGCGCTGAACTTTTCCCCCGACGTGCGGGGCGACCTTCTGCGCCATGCCGATTTCGGCGTGTATCCGTCGTTCTTCGTCAGTTACGAGGAGACGGCGCGGATTCTCAACACCCGCTCCAGTTGGATTTACCTCTCGGCCTTCCACCAGTTGGGGGACGAAATCCGCGAGAGTTACGCATGGTTGAATCGCTTGCTGGCCCCCGTCAAGGGCGCCAGTATCGTGGCAAGGCAGAATCTGGCCGAAGGAGTGGTGGCGACCACGTATAGCAACGGGAAGCAGATCATCGTCAACTACAACGACAAGCCCTTCCGCGCCGACGGCCTTGTCATCCCGGCCAGGGATGCGCTCCTCAGGGAGGCAGTGCCATGAACGTGCGCAGGGGTTTCCGCCCGATTCAGACCAGGTACCGACTCCGCGAGGCGTCGTACGGATACCTGTTCGTCCTCATCTGGATCATCGGGTTCGCCCTTTTCACGCTGACGCCGCTGGTGCAGACGTTCCGGTACAGCCTTCACGACGTGGTCGTGGAGGCCACGGGAATCCGAATGCAGTACGCCGAGTGGAAGAACTACACGCGAGCCCTGTTCACCGACCCTACCTTCGTGCAACTGCTGGTGGAATACAGTATTGAGACCCTGGTATCCGTGCCGATTGTGCTCATCTTCTCCATGCTCATCGCCATGTTCCTGAATCTGAAGTTCAGGCTCAGGGGAGCATTCAGGATTATCTTCTTCCTGCCGGTGGTCATCACCAGCGGCCCGGTGATCAAGGAACTCGTGGCACAGGGCGCGGCCTCCGTGCCCCAGATTGCCCGGTCGGCGGCGCTGCTGGACTTTCTGGCGCAACTCCCGACCGCCATCCGGAATCCGGTACAGTACCTGTTGAGTTCTTTCATCCTCATCCTGTGGTTTTCCGGCGTGCAGATTCTCATCTATCTGGCCAGCCTGCAGAAGATAGACAAGAGCATCTACGAAGCGGCGGCGATTGACGGCGCATCGGCGTGGGAGGCGTTCTGGAAGATTACCCTGCCATCCCTGTCCACCACCAACATCGTCGTGGCGATTTACACTGTCATCACGCTGTCGCACTTCTCCGAGAACAAGGTCGTCAAGTACATCTACAGCCAGACGTATGTCATCAGGGGCGGGATCGGCTACGCCAGCGCCATGTCCTTCCTGTACCTGGCGGCCCTTGTGCTGATCCTGCTGCTCATCTACCTTCTGTTGGCATCGCGCGTCAGGAGGGTGTCCGCATGACATCCCGACTGCGATCTCTGAGAGACAACGCTCGGCTCGGCCTGGTGGCGACGCACGTGGCGAACGCCGCGCGGTGGGCCCGGCAGCATCAGGACACCGTGAGGGGCTTCCTCTTCGGCTCGCGATCCAGGCGCGGCCTCATCGTTACCGTTCTGCTCTACGCCGTGCTGGTGGCCATCGGGTTCGTTTACCTGTACCCGCTCCTGTTCATGCTCATCACCAGTTTCAAGAGTCCCACCGACTTGCTGAACCCGATGGTGCAATGGGTGCCGACCCAATGGTACTTAGGCAATTATGTCAAGGCGTTCCGCGTCCTGAACTACCCGTCAACCCTGCTCGCTTCCATCCTCGTGAGCGTCGTGCCGTCGGTGATCCAGACCATGGTGTGCTCGGTCATCGGCTACGGCCTCGCGCGCTACCGGTTCTGGGGCAAGGGCCTGCTGTTCGCGCTCATCCTGGCCACGTTCATCATCCCGCCCCAGAACACGGTCATCCCGCAGATGCTGACATACCGGCAGTTGGGGCTTCTGGGCAACATCCTGTGCCTCATCCTGCCCGCGTCCATGGGTCAGGGGTTCCGGAGCGCGATCTTCATCCTGATCTTCTACCAGACCTTCCTGTCGCTGCCCAAGGTGCTGGAAGAGGCGGCGCGGCTGGACGGCGCTTCCGACCTCAAGGTCTTCCTCAAGATCGCCGTGCCAAGCGCCATCCCCGCATACATCGTGTCCTTCATCTTTTCCGTCGTCTGGTACTGGAACGAGACCTACCTGACGGTCGTTTTCCTGGAGGGTGGCATTCAGACCTTGCCCATGCAACTGTCCAAGTTCGTCCAGGCCTACGAGAACCTGTACCCGCCGGGGATGGTCAACATCTTTGACCGCATCAACGAGGCGGTCAAGTTGAGCGGCACGTTCCTGAACATCCTGCCGCTGCTCATCATGTACTTCATCCTGCAGAAGTGGTTCGTGGAATCCGTTGAAAGGACGGGGATCGTCGGTGAATAAAACCCTTGCCCTGACGCTTGTCTTGCTGCTGCTGGTGAGCGGGTGCGCTGCGCCCGTGGCCACGCCGACCGCGGTCGTCCCCGCGGCGACCGACACGCCGGCGGCCACCGCGACCCCGTCGGCGACACCCGAGCCGACGCCCACGCCAACGGCCGCGCCGACGGCCACGCCGACGCCGGTGCCCGTGGGCGACGTGATTGAGTTTGAGATGTCGGGGGCATTCCGATTCTTCTGGGAGCAGGCCAACACCGAAGCGGGCAGCCCGGGCTACGGACTCATCCGCGACCGGTATCCGGGCTCGCCGGGGATTTCCAGCATTGCGTCGGTGGGCTTCGGGCTGACCGCATACCTTGTCGGCATCCAGAAGGGGTATGTGTCCCAGCAGGAGGTTTACGAGCGGGTCAGCGGGACGCTGGACACGCTGCTCTCGCTGGAGCGCGTCAACGGGTTCTACTACCACTACCTGGACATGCGTAGCGGCAAGCGGGCCTGGAACAGCGAGGTCTCCAGCATTGACACGGCCATCCTCCTGATGGGCGTCCTGTCGGTGGGCGAGTACTTCGGCGGCGACATTGAGGCCAAGGCCCAGCGCATCTACGATGAGGTCAACTGGCCGTGGTTCGTGGACAAGTCGCGCAAGATGTTCTACATGGCCTACAGGCCCGAAAAGGGGTTTGAGGGATACTGGGATTTCTACGCCGAGCAACTGATGCTCTACATTCTCGCGGCCGGTTCGGATACTCACCCCATTGACCCCGCCGTTTACTACTCGTTCACAAGACACCGCGCCAAGTACGGGGACGGCAAGCCGTTCATCCACTCGTGGTTCGGCTCCATTTTCACCTACCAGTTCAGCCACGCGTGGATAGATTTCAGAAACTACTACGACCGGGACGGGGTCAACTGGTTTGACAACTCGGTGGAGGCTTCGCTGGCGCACTACAATTTCGCCGTGGCCGTGGATGACAAGTACGAAACCATCGGCCCGCTGGCCTGGGGGCTGACGGCATGCGACGGCCCCGATGGATACGAGGGCCGCTACGGCGCGCCGCCGTCGGGCTATGACTACAAGTCGCACTACGTGGACGATACGGTGCCGCCGGCCGGCGCCATTGGCTCCATCGTGTTTTTGCCGAAACAGGCCGAACAGGCTATGGTACACTACTATTCGTTTGAGCGGCTCAAAGGCCCCTACGGGTTCCGCGATGCGTTCAACTTGAGCAGAGGCTGGTTCGCGACCGACGTGATCGGCATAGATAAGGGCATCTCCCTGCTCATGCTGGCGAACTACCAGAGCGATTTCATCTACACCATCACGATGCGGAACGCGCACATCCAGAAGGGCCTGGAGCGCCTTCAGTTCACGAAGCGAGCAGAGTAAGCGCCGATGATCACCATCAAAGACGTCGCCAAGAGGGCAGGTGTCAGCATCACCACCGCGTCCTACGCGCTGAATGGCAAGGGGAACATCAGCGAGGCCACCCGCCAGCGCGTTCTGGCGGCAGCCGAAGAACTCAACTACCACCCGAATGCGTTCGCGCGGCACCTCAGGAAGCGCAGAACGCGCACCATCGGGGTCTTCATCACCCGACTGGGCGGCCTGTTCTACGAGGAGGTTCTGGAGGGCATCCACAACGCCATCCTGCAAACCGACTATGAACTCCTCATCTGCCCCGAGACGCGCACCACGCGCCGCATCCTGACCTACCGCCAGGTGGATGGCGCCATCGTGTTTGATACGAAGATTTCCAGCGACCTCATCGCGCGGCTGGCCTGGAAGCGATTCCCCATCGTTACGTTGGATCGCTACATGGAAGCCGATTTTGTCTTTCCGGTGCTGGTGGATAACCCCACCGGCACGCGGGAGGTGTTCCGGCACCTGTACGAGCAGGGAGCGCGGCGGCTCGCCTTCGTGTCCGGCGCTGCCGATTCGTTTGACAACGCCGAGCGGCGGACAACCTTCCTGGAAGAGGCGGAGAGGAACGGCCTCTCGGTCGTCTGCTACGAGGGGAATTTCACCCAGCCGTCCGGCTACGAGGCCGCGCAAGGGGCGATTGCGTCCGGCAACTTGCCAGAGGCCATCTTCTGCGCCAACGACCAGATGGCCATCGGGTTCATTGAGGCGTTGAAGGAGCACCGCATTCGCGTGCCCGACGATGTGGCCATCGTTGGCTTTGATGACATTCCCCTCGCCCGGTACATGCAGCCATCCCTGTCCACAGTCCGCGTCTCGCGCGTCGGATGGGGATCGGCCGCCGCCGCGCGCCTGATTGACTTCCTGGAAAACGGGCCTGCCTTTGATACCCGCCGTATTCCCGCCGAGTTCATTCAGCGCCAGTCTTCCAGCCGAAATCTCGCGTCGCATCCGGTGATATGACATGAAGGCCCCTATGCTTCTTGACAGGGAATTGAGGGGCTCCCTCCAATTCTTCCTGGACTACACCAATCTGACCCCCGACAGCCCCGGCTTCGGGCTGACGGCGGATTCCACCAAGCGGCCGAGCGTCGCATCCATCGCGGCGGTGGGCTTCGCGCTCACCGCGTGGGTGATCGCCTGCGAGCGCGGCTTCCTGCCCGCAGCCGAGGCGCGCGCCATCGTGCGCGGGACGCTCCGCACGCTCTGCAATGCCGCCGCGCACCATCGCGGATTCTTCGCCCACTTCCTGCACATGGAGAACGGCGAGCGGTTCCGCAAGTGCGAGTATTCCACGATAGACACCGCCCTCTGCCTGAACGGGGTCATCACTGCCGCCGCCTATTTTGACCAGGACGCGGAAGTCGCCGACCTGGCGCAACAACTGCTGGAGCGCGTGGACTGGCACTTCATCGTCTTCACGCGGGGCGACAGGACGCTGTTCCGCATGGCCTACAACCCGGACAGGGGCGGCGGGCTGTCCGAACGTTCCTGCGTGCGGAGCGCCCCAGCGTCGTCATCCTGGGCAATGACATGGGGATTCTGGAGCGGCTGTTCATCGCCGAGGCGCGTCGCCTGGGCATCCCGTCGCTCCTCGTGCAGGACGGCGTCATCGCCCTGCGGCCAATGCCCGCGCCGCCCGTGTCGCTCCCACGGAGCGTGGCCCGCGCTGCGCTGACCCTGCTCGGCTTGCGCCTGCCCGACCCCAAACCCTACGGCCAGAACGGCGCGGACCGCATCGCCGTCATGGGCGATGCCGTGGCCTCCTGGCTGGCCGGGCAGGGGGTCCCGGCCGAGCGCATCACTGTTACCGGGCAGCCCCGCTACGACGCCCTCCACGCCATGCGGCAGGCTACCGCGCCGGACGAAGGGCCGGATGCCCCGAATCTTCCCGAAGGCGAGAGGATCGTTCTATTTTGTTCGCAGCCATACCTGCGCTACAATGTTTGCGGCGAGGCGGAGGCCAGGAGCATCTGGCGCACGGTAGCCGACGGCGTGAGGGGCCTGGGCGCGGGGCATCACCTGGTCGCCAAACTCCACCCTGCCGAAGACCTGCAACAGACGCGCCGCTGGCTGGGCGACGACTTCTCGCCCGAATGGACGATGACCCGCGATGCGGATGTGATGAGCCTGCTGTGGAGGGCGGATGTCCTGGTTACGCTCATCTCGTCCACGGCGCTGGAGGCCATCGCCCTCGGCAAGCCGGTGGTGCTGCTGGACTTGGGCATCATGCCCGAACCCATCCCGTACTCAGAAACCGGCGCTGCGCTCCGGGCACAGAGCGCCCAGGAACTCACCCGGCGTCTCCGGGAAGTGCTCCAAGACGGAGACGCACGCCAGCGCCTGGCACGCGCCCGCGAGGCGTTCCTGCCGGCCTACGCAGGGCCGCTGGACGGGAAGGCTGCCCTGCGCGTGGCGCGGGAAATTCACGCGCTAGCCGTCGGAGACGCATAGGCAACGCCGGCATCGGATGTCATCGTCTGCCGGTCTTCGGGCCCGTGAGGGACAAGACCACGCCACAGGACAGAAAGGAGAATCTATGGCGAGCGAGCCTCTCTTCAAACTGACGCTTCCAAGGCGCACATGGATTGCCCTTGCCATCGCGTGGCTTGCGGTGAGCGCCGCAGTGGCGGGGGTCGTTGGCATCCCCTACGGGATGTTCCTCGCGTGGGCGGGGATCGCCACGGCGGTCTTCGTTGTCAACCCCTTCGCGGGCACGCTGGGTCTGGTGTTCCTCAACGTGATGGCCGCCGATTGGGGCCGGGCGTTCGTCCTGTTCCAAGACAAGCCCTACAATATCAACCAGGCCGGCCTCGCCAATCTGGTCATCACGGCGCTGAGTGCGCTGTACATCATCCGCCGCCGGCCCAGACTGGCGCCGCTGACCCTGCCCTTCGCCGCGTTTCTAGCGGCAGGGCTTATCAGCATCCCCTTCTCATCCAGCCCGTTCGCCGGCCTGCGCGACTGGACGCGGATGCTGCCGCTGGCCGGCCTCTACGTCGTGGCCGCAGACCTGTTCCGCGAAGCGCCCAGCCGCGCCCGCGTGTGGGTGGGGGCCCTTGTGGCGTCCGGCGTGTGGCCAGCCATCGTATCTATCTACCAGGGACTCACCTACAGGGGCTATCACAATGTCATCGCCGGGCCAGGGCAAAACCGCATGCTGGGCACACTCTCGCACCCCATCGCCTACGGGGTGTATCTGGGCATCATTGTTGCGCTCACAATCTACCTTTTCCGAATCAGCGAGCGCGGGAAGACCAGGGCGCTGCTGGGGTTCTGGGTGATCGCCAGCCTGGCGCTCTTGTTCTTCTCGTACTCACGCGGCCCGGCGCTCGCCATGTTCGGCTCACTCATCGTGCTGGCACTCGTAGCGCGGCGCGAGACCGCCGGCGTGCGCGCGGGGCTGGTGGGGATGGCTGTGGTCTTCCTCGTCGTGGTGCTGCTGGCCGGCCGCATTCAGGACTTGCTCACACCGTTCCTGTACCGCACTGTGGAACCCGTGCCCGCAGGGCAAGTGAAGCCTCCTCGTCCTACTCCAACGCCGCCCCTCGCCGGCACGCCGCAGGCAGGCCCGACGGTGCCGTCGCCCCGCCCCGCCCCCGCGCTGAACTCCATCTCGTGGCGGCTGAGCCTGTGGCGGTTCGCTGCTACTCTGGCGATGGAACGCCCCCTGGTCGGCCTTGGCCTCGGCGGCTTTCCCGTCCAGTCCCCCAGGTTGGTAGGGTCCGCAGTAACGCCGCACAACGACTTCGTGCGCGTATGCGCAGAAATGGGGTTGTTGGGGCTTGGCGCTTTCGTGTGGTTGTGGGGCGCGCTGGCGCGGCGGCTATTCGGGTTCTGGCGGTGCGCGTCCGACCTGCCCGTGTCGCTCCTTGCGGCGGCGTTTCTTGCGATGGCCGCTGGCTACCTGGTCAACAGCCTCTCCGCCGACTTGCTGAACAACCCGACGGTGGGCTGGGTCTTCTGGCCTCTGATGGCGCTGCCTGAAGCTTTCGCCGCGAAAACGGGTACGCAGCCATGACCGATGGCAGGCCCGTGCGCGCCATAACCGTGGCGGTGTGCACCTACGGCGAGGCCCCGCATCTGGCTGATGTGCTGGCGTCGCTGGCAGCCCAGGAACCGCCCGCGGGCGCGCGCGTGGAAATCCTCTGCGTGGATAACAACCCCGTGCCCCGGGTTACGCTCCCGGACAGTCTGGTGGCGCGCGTGCGTGTGGTGCGCGAGCCGACGCCCGGCCTCTCGCGGGCGCGCAACGCCGCCGTGGCCCACGCCCAGGGCGACGCCCTCGCGTTCCTGGACGACGACGCCGTGGCCGCGCCGGGGTGGATCGCGGCGATGGCTGAGGACTTGGAGCGCGCGGGAGCGTGGTGCCTGGGCGGGCGCGTGCTCCCCCGCTGGCCCGGCGAAGCGCCCGCCTGGCTGCATCCCCAACTGCGCTACTTGCTCAGCATCATAGACCTGGGCGATGAAATCCACTCCCTGCGCGGGCCTATATTCCCATGCGGCGCGAACCTGGCCATCCGTCGCTTCGTATTTGACCGCGTGGGCCTATTCCGCCCGGCCCTGGGACGGCAACCCGGCTCGCTCCTGTCGGGCGAGGAGATAGACCTGTTCCGCCGCGTGCTTCGCGCGGGGGGCACGGTGGCCTACACGCCCCGCGCCGTCGTCCACCACATCATCCCGGCGTCGCGGCTCACGCCAGCCTTCCTGCACCGCCGCGCCTGGTGGGAAGGGAAGACGTTAGCGTTGCTGGACCGCATCCACCGAGGCTGGGCTTTCGCGCTGGGGATGGCCGTAGCGCGGACAGGGCTTGCTGTCGTGCGTGAGCCGGCCGCGTGGGTCTCGGCACGGCGGGCCGGCCAGCCCCCCGAACTGGCCATCTGCCGCGCCCAGAAGGTGCTGGGCTACTGGGCCGGGCTATTTGCGCCCATCTGCGAGGAGTAGAAGGCCGTTTTGCGCGCGACGCAGGCCAAACGGTATAATCAGCTAGCCGCACGGATGACGCGGCATTCACCGCCGAGAGGGCGGGAGTGCGCAAGGAGAACCCGTGCGGAGGGAACGACCTTCAAGCGAGGAACGGGCCATGCTCTGGGGTGGGCGGTTTTCCGGCAAGCCAGATGATGCCATGCGGCGTTTTGGCGACTCTATCGCCTTTGACGTGCGGCTGTACGCTGCGGACATCCGCGGCAGCATCGCGTGGGCGGGGGCGCTGGCGCGGGCGGGCCTGCTCACCGACGCCGAGCGCGACCAAATCGTGGCGGGCCTGGAGCAGGTGCGCGCCGAGTTTGACGCGGGCACGTTCCAAATCCAGCCCGGCGACGAGGACATCCACACCGCCGTGGAGCGCAGGCTGGGCGAACTCATCGGGCCGACGGCGGGCAAACTCCACACCGGCCGCTCGCGCAACGACCAGGTAGCCACCGACCTGCGCCTGTACCTGCTGGAGCAGATGCGCGCACTGGATGCGGCGCTTGCCGACCTTCAGCGGGCTGTCGTGGACAAGGCCGAGGCGCACCTGGACGTCCTCATGCCCGGCTATACCCACATGCAGCAAGCGCAACCGGTGCTGTTCAGCCACTACCTGATGTCCTTCTTCTGGCGGTTCCAGCGCGACCGTGAGCGGCTGGCTGACGTGGCGCGACGGACATCCGTCCTGCCGCTGGGATGCGGGGCCATCGCCGGGACGCCCTTCGCCATTGACCGCGAGGCGCTGGCCGCCGAACTGGGGTTCGCCGCCGTGGCCGAGAACAGCGTGGACGCCGTCGCCGACCGGGACTTCGTCGCGGAGTTCCTGGCCTGGGCCGCGCTGGTGCAGACGCACCTGAGCACGCTGGCCGAGGACCTCATCATCTGGGCCAGCCGTGAGTTCGGCTTCGTAACGCTGGACGACGCTTACTCCACCGGCTCCAGCCTGATGCCGCAGAAGAAGAACCCCGACCCGCTGGAACTGATGCGCGGCAAGGCGGGGCGGCTCATCGGCCACTTGTCGGGATTCCTCGCCACGCTGAAGGGAATCCCGTCGGGATATGACAAGGACCTACAGGAAGACAAGGAGCCGCTGTTTGACGCGGTGGACACGCTGGCGCTGGAATTACCCATCGCGGCGGGCATCATCCGCACGCTGAAGGTCAATGCGGAGCGGATGGCGGCGGCCCTGGACGACGGGATGCTGGCCACCGACCTGGCCGACTACCTGGTGCGGCAGGGCGTGCCCTTCCGCGAGAGCCACCACCTGGTGGGCCAGGCGGTCAAGCGGGCCGAGGCGCTGGGCGTGCCCCTGGGTCAGATGCCGCTGGCCGAGTACCGGGCGATTCACCCCGCGTTCGGCGAGGACCTGTACGCCGTGTTTGACTTCGGGCGGTCGGCGGGGATGCGGCAGGCGCGGGGTGGCACGTCGCCCGAGGCAGTGCGGGCGCAGATTCACCGCGCGCGGGTGATGGTGGGGGAGTGAGGCTTCAGCGAACGGAAAGGTTGGGCAAGTAGCCCTGATCGTCTGAGGTACTCTGCACGGAGGGCGACGGATGACCCATCACGAACAACTGGAATCTCTATTCGGCGAGCATGGGTTCAGCGATCTCCGCTGGATTGACCCGACGGAGATCGCTGTGGCCGAGTGGGTGCGAATGAAGTGTGCCTACGGTTGCAGCAGTTACGGCCGAAAGGCGGCTTGCCCGCCGAATTTGCCCTCGGTCGCGGATTGTCGCCAGTTCTTCCACGAGTATGCCGTGGCGGCGGTGTTTCACTTCGCAAGAAGAGTAGACGAGACAGAAGACCGGCTGCCCTGGACCAGAGAAGTCAATCGTGGGCTTATGCAACTGGAGCGAGATGTCTTTCTGTCAGGCCACTTCAAGGCGTTTCTTTTGCTGATGGCCCCTTGCTCCCTGTGCGACACTTGCGTCCCCGCGCGGGCCGAGTGCAAGCACCCGAAGCTTGCGCGTCCCACACCGGAGGGGATGGCAGTTGATGTTTTTACCACGGTTCGCAAACTCGGCTATCCCATTGAGGTATTGTCGGATTATGCGCAGACGATGAACCGGTACGCGTTTCTACTGGTGGAATAGGGTGGGATGACAGCACGGGCCCAAGCCCAACTAGGGAGGTTGCAATGACATTCGGCTATTACGCGAAACTCTATTTCCTGACACTTGTTGCGTTCCTTGCCATTGACGGCGTGTGGCTCGGCCTGGTCGCGCGCAACCTGTACAGCAAGTACCTGGGTTATCTGATGACGCCGAAGACCGTGTGGCCCGCGGCGATTCTGTTCTACCTGCTATATGTGGTAGGCGTGCTCGTCTTCGCCGTGCTGCCCGGGCTGCAGGCGGGGTCGCTGGGGCGGGCGGCGCTGCTGGGTGCGCTCCTCGGCCTGGTCGCCTACGCTACTTACGACCTGACGAACCTGGCGACGGTCAAGGAGTGGCCCCTGCTCATCACGGTCATTGACCTGATCTGGGGCACGGTGCTGACGGCTGCCGTCTCGGCAGTAGGCTTCCTCATCGGGCGGTGGCTGGGGTAAGAGAGTCCGTCCATGCCCGACGTGATCACCCTCGGCGAAGTGCTCGTGGATTTCGTGGCGACCGTGTCGGGGGTGTCTCTGGCCGATGCGCCCGCCTTCAAAAAAGCGCCCGGCGGTGCCCCGGCGAACGTAGCGGCCGCGCTGGCCCGGCTTGGCGTGTCCGCTGGGTTCATGGGCAAGGTGGGCGACGACCCCTTCGGCCACTTCCTCGTGGACACGCTCCGCGCGCTCGGCGTGGACACGGCCGCCGTGCGCTGGTCGGCTGAGGCGCGGACGGCCCTCGCGTTTGTGTCGCTCCGCGCCGACGGCGAGCGCGACTTCGCGTTCTACCGCCACCCCAGCGCCGACATGCTGTACCGCCCCGACGACGTGGACCTCGCGTACATCTGCGGGGCCAAGGTATTCCACTTCGGCTCCATCAGCCTCATCGGAGAGCCTTCGCGCAGCGCCACGCTCCTGGCGGCAGAGACGGCCCGGGACGCCGGGCTGCTGGTTTCCTACGACCCCAACCTGCGGCTGGCCCTGTGGCCCAGCGCACAGGCAGCGAGGGAGGGTATCCTGCGGGGGTGGCGACTGGCGCATGTCATCAAGGTCAGCGAGGAGGAACTGGCGTTCCTGGGCGGCGACGAGCCGGAGGCCGCGCGACGGCTATGGCACGACGCCCTGCGCCTGCTGGTGGTTACGCGCGGCCGGGCAGGGTGCACATACGTAACGCCTGCCCTGTCGGGCGACGTGCCCGGCTTCTCCGTGCGCACGGTGGACACGACCGGCGCGGGCGATGGATTCGTCGCGGGGATGCTGAAGGGCCTGCTGGAGACGCCTGAAGCCTGGGGTGACGAGGCGCGCCTGCGGGGGATTCTGCGCTATGCCAATGCGGTGGGGGCGCTGGCGACGACTCGCCGCGGGGCGATTCCCGCCATGCCCACGCCGCGGCAGGTGGAGCGGCTGCTGCGAGGGCGTCGCGGCGATTTTTGACACCCGCCGCAACTCGTGGTACACTTCTTGCAACCGGACACAGCAAAGGCGATGATCAGGACGAGTACCCGGATGCCGGGCGTCAGGGAGAGGGGGTCGCTGACTGGAAGCCCCCTTCGCACCGGGCTGTGGGAAAACCCCCTGGGAGCCGGCGCCAGAACGCGATGCCGCAAGTAAGGCCGCCCGGGCCGCCCCCGTTATCGGCGCAACGAGATGGGAGCGCATACGCTCTCAACCTTGGGTGGAACCGCGAGACGACCCCTCGCCCCTTGGGCGTGGGGTTTTTCTATTCTTTCACCGCGGAGCACACGGAGACCGCAGAGGGGAAACCCGATATTCTCCGCGTTCTCAGTGGTCTCTGCGGTGAAACAAAACGTCGGAGGAGAGAGATGGAACACGAACACATGGACGAGCACAGCGAACTGGACCGCATGCGCCACTCGGCGTCGCACGTCATGGCCAAGGCCGTGATGGACCTGATTCCGGGCGCGAAACTGGCCATCGGCCCCGCAATTGAGGACGGGTTCTACTACGATTTTGACCTGCCCAGGCCGCTGACTCCGGAGGACCTGGAGCAGATTGAGGCCCGCATGCGCGAGGCCATCCGCGCCGACCATCCCTTCGTGCGGCGCGTCGTCAGCCGCAGCGAGGCCGAGGCCCTGTTCGCCGACCAGCCGTACAAACTGGAACTCATCCGCGAGATTCCGGAGGGCGAGGAGATTTCCATTTACTCGCACGACGGGTTCACGGACCTGTGCGCGGGGCCGCACGTAGCCAGCACGGGGCAGATCAACCCCGAGGGCATCAAACTGCTGAGTGTGGCAGGGGCCTACTGGCGCGGCGATGAGAAGCGCCCCATGCTCCAGCGCATCTACGGCACGGCCTGGCCGACGAAGGCGGAGCTGGACGCGTACCTGGCCAAACTGGCCGAGATTGAACGCCGCGACCATCGGAAACTGGGCAAGCAACTGGACCTGTACAGTTTCCACGAAATCGGCGGGGCGGGACTGGCCTATTGGCATCCCAAGGGCGCGCGCATCCGCTACATTATTGAGCAGTTCTGGCGCGAGGAGCACTTCCGCCGCGGCTACGATATCCTGTACACGCCCCACATCGGGCGCGTGGACCTGTGGAAGATCAGCGGCCACTGGGACTTCTACCGCGAGAACATGTACTCGCCCATGGACATTGAGGGGCAGGAATACCTGCTCAAGCCGATGAACTGCCCGTTCGCGGTCCTCATCTACAAAACGCAGACGCGCTCCTATCGGGACCTGCCGTTACGCTGGGGCGAACTGGGCACAGTGTACCGCTACGAGCGGTCGGGCGTACTCCACGGGATGCTGCGCGTGCGCGGGTTCACGCAGGACGATGCCCACATCTTCTGCCGCCCGGACCAACTGGAGGACGAGATCGTCGGCGTCATCAACCTGGCGCAGTTCATGCTCAAGACGTTCGGGTATGACGAGTACCTGATTGAACTGTCGGTGCGCGACCCGCAGAACAAGGCCAAGTACGTCGGCTCGGGGGAGAATTGGATTCTGGCCGAGCAGGCGCTGCTGCGCGCGCTGGAGCGCGAGGGGCTGTCGTTCACGCGCATGGAGGGCGAGGCCAAGTTCTACGGCCCAGCCATTGACATAAAGATGAAGGACGCGCTGGGCCGCGCCTGGCAGGGACCCACAATCCAGGTGGACTTCAACTTCCCGGAGCGGTTTGACCTGACGTATGTGGGCGAGGACGGCCAGCCCCACCGCCCGGTCATGGTGCATCGCACGGTGCTGGGCTCCATGGAGCGGTTTGTCGCGGGCCTGGTAGAACAGTACGCCGGCGCGTTTCCGGTGTGGCTCGCGCCGGTGCAGGCCGTGCTCATCCCCATCGCCGACCGGCACAACGCCTACGCGCACAGTGTGGCGCAGAAACTCAAGAATGCCGGCTACCGCGTGGTCGTGGACGACTCCAGCGAGCGCATGAACGCCAAGATTCGCAAGGCGCAGTTGGACAAGGTGCCGTATATGCTCATCATCGGCGACCGCGAGATGGAAGCGGGGGCCGTGGCCGTCCGCAAGCGCACGGGCGAGGACCTCAAGGCGAAGCCGCTGGACGAGTTCATGGCGATGCTCGCCGAGGACGTGCGGAGCAAGGCGATCTGGTAGCATAAGCCAAGGCGCGGCATTCTGGCAGTGTGGCTCTTCGGCAGAGAGCGCAGAGATGAGAGAGGTTTACCCCCGTCTCTCTGCGCTCTCTGCGTTCTCGGCGGTGAAAATGGTTCGCTGCTTCGTCGCCGGCCTCATGTCTCGTCCCGCATCCCGCCCGACGCCGCGCGGATGTACCGCTGCGTCCATGGGCAGGCGGCGATGCATGCGCCGCAGATGCCGATGCTTGGCTCCGCGCCGATGGCCGGGGCGAATTGCCGCGTCGTGCGGTAGCAGGCGTCGGCATCCACCATCGCCTCGCGGGGGAGTCCCGCGCGCCAAAGCCCGCCCGTGATGGCCTGCCCCGGACACGCCTGCACGCACGCCACGCACTCGCCGCAACGACTGTCGTTCACGGGCGCGGCGGTGTCCAGTGGCGCGTCGGTGAGCACCGTCATCAGCCGCACCGCCGACCCGTACCGCTCGGTTACCAGCAGCGCGCAGCGGCCGATCCAGCCCAGGCCGGCGCGGGTGGCCACGGTCTTGTGGGGCAGGGGCGTGTCGTACTGGCCAAATTCCACGCCTGCGACCGTGGCCGTGCCGTACGCTACCCGGAACCCGCCCCTGCACAGGGCATCGACGGCGGCCTGCGCCAGTTCGCCGAGCAGGGCGTTGGCTCGGTGGTATTCGGCCAGGTACTCGCGGGTGGGACCATGGCGGATTCCGGCGATGACGTGCGGGTTGAGCGGGACCGCGATGGACACGGCGCGGGGCAGACCCTGGCGGATGTGGGCAGGGATTTCGGCCAGGTCGGCGAACCCCACAAGGCCCGCGCCGCGACGGAGGAGAAGGGTAGCCAGTAGGTGTATCGGGGTGTTACCGCTGGCCGCCACCATGCTGTCCCCCGGCGGCCAGGTTGGCGAGCAAGCGCGTCGGATGAGAGGGCATTCTATGATTCCTGGAGGATTCTCAACACCTCTGCTTTGAGAAGCGCGATGTCTTCCGTGGCAGTCAGCCAGACTTTTCAATGTCGACACCGAAATAGTCATGGATGAGCTTGTTGCGCATCCCCGCAATATCCTGCCAGGGTATCTCTGGATACGCATTCTGTAGTTCTTCCGAAACGTGTCGCACGGCCTCGCCAATGATCTCAAGTTGGCGGATTACAGCATCTTGAACCATACTGTGCTTGTAGAAATCGGTTTCGCTGACATCCGCAAGGTACGCCTCAATCTTGGCTATGGCGTCCCGCATGTGACGGAGGTACACCGAGTCATCACGCTTCATAGATCACCCTTTGGTCACGCTTGATGCGGTCGCGCAAGTAGGGACTGATGGCAGCCTCGGTTAGCAGGTCCACCTTCCGCCCGATTGCCGCGGACAACTGGCGCTCCAGGGCGACCAATGCAAGCAGACTCTTGCGCTTGGAGAATTCCACCAGGAGATCCACATCGCTCTCGTCCGTGAACTCGCCTCGCGCGACAGAGCCGAAAATTGCTAGCCGCGCCACATCGTTGCGGCGGCAGATTTCTATCAGCCGATTGACGTCAAAAGGCAGGGCGACCATGTTGTTCCTCCCGGCATCATTGTACGCGCCGTTCGGAATTGCGTCAACAGCGAGCCGCCTCTGCGCAGGCCGAGAGGTCTACCTGACACCATGGATTAAGCCAGGAATATCTTCCCCGGGTTCAGGATTCCGTTGGGGTCAAACAGGCGCTTGATTTCCCGCATGACCGCCACCGCTGGGCCGTGCTCCAATTCCAGGAACTCGCGCTTGCCCAGGCCGATGCCGTGCTCGCCGGTGCACGTCCCGCCCACCTCCACCGCCCAGCGGATGAGTTCGGCATGGACCTGGTGGGCACGCTCGGGTTCGCCCGGCACATCGCGGCGGGCGATGGTGTCGGTGTGGACGTTGCCGTCGCCCGCGTGGCCGAAGGTGCACACGCGGATGCCGTACTTCTTGCCCAGGGCGTGGGCCTTCTTCACGGCGTCGGGGTACTTGGAGATGGGCACGACGATGTCGCCGATGGTAACGACGCAGTCGCGGTTGAGTTCCTTCACGGCCAGGTGGGCCTGGCTGCGCGCCCGCCAGACGTTCTCCCGCTCCTCGGCGGTGGTGGCGGGCTGGTACAGCGTGCACCCGCACTCGGCGGCGATCTCCTTCACCACCTCCACGTCCTCGCGGACGCTGGACGGCGTGCCGTGGAACTCCATGACCAGCATGGGCGATTCGGGCATGTCCAGGTTGCAGTAGCGGTTGGCAAAGGCGACCGTCTCGGCGTCCATGAGTTCCATGGCGCCCGGGATGATGCCCGCGGCGATGATCTGCGACGCCGCTCGGGCCGCATCCTCCACCGTTGGGAAGACCGCCAGCGCCGCCGACTTCTCGGGGATGGCGCGCAGTTTCAGCGTAACCTCGGTGATGATGCCCAGCGTCCCCTCGCTGCCCACGAACAGCCGCACGAGGTCGTACCCGCTGGCCGACTTGGCCGCCTGCGAGCCGACTTTCAGGATGCGCCCGTCGGCCAGGACGACGCGCAGTTGCAGGACGTAGTCGCGGGTTACGCCGTAGCGGAAGGCGTGCATCCCGCCGGAGCCGTTGTTGACCATCCCGCCGATGGTGGCCACGTCGTGGCTGGCGGGCGCGGGCGGGTACATGAGGCCGTAGCGGGCCAGTTGGCGGTTCAGTTCGTCGTACACGATGCCGGGCTGGACGACGCAGAGCATGTCCTCGGGGCGCACCTCCAAAATCTTGTCCCAGCGGTAGAAGCACAGGACGATGCCGCCGAACACGGGAATCGGGTTGCCGTCCAGCGACGAGCCACCGGAGCGTGCGGTTACGGGGATGCGGTGCTCGTTGGCGTAGGCGAGGATACGGCTGACCTGCTCCTCGTTATCGGGCCAGACGACGTAGTCGGGCAGGTGAGGCGGGTGATGCGACTCGTCCAGCGAGTGGGCCTCGCGGTCGGCGAGGGTTACGGACACGTTCTCGTCGCCCACGACGGAGCGCAAAAATTCCAGCGTGGCGTCGGACATGGCAGACCTCCTGAGCGGATGGGTTGTAACCGCGAATGCACGCGAATCGCTGCGAATGATTGTAGCATGGGAAGTGGATGGGCGCAAAGAGGATGCGGAATCGCGTGCAGAAACAAAGAGCCGTGAGGAAGTCCCCACGGCTCTCGCGCCGAATGCATTCAAGCGATGTTACTGTATCGTCCAGGTACCCTTCTTCTGCCACGTGGCCACGTAGTTGCGGTTGTCCAACGCCATCGCGTACATGGTGTAAGTCTCGCGGAACTCATTCTTGAAGCGCAATGCCCAGCGGACGGTAAGGCCCTGCGCTGTATGGCTCACCGAGCAGTCGGCTACGTCAACGATCACATTGCTGTTCTGGATCGTGGCGTTTGTCCCCGGAGCGAATCCGCCCAACCATGCGTTGTTCTGGTCGTTGCGCAGGAGTATCTTGTTCACATCCTGGTTGTACGCCAGGTAAACACAGTCCGAATTGGCGTTCGGTATCGGCGCGATCAAGAAGTACCCGATCTTCAGATCCTCCCAGCCATCCGGGTCGCCGAATTCGGTATCCACGAGCGCTTGCACCCCTGCCGCACTCTGCCCGCTGGACGGCGTTACCGCGCCCACGCACGGCGGCGAGCCGCTGGTGCCGACTCCCCACGAACCAACCACCTGCCAGCCAGTGTGTCTGTTCGCCCTATCCACCACGAGCATATACAGATTCTGAGGCCCTGTCATCGGCGCCTTGAATTGCAGACTCCAAGTGAGAGTCATTTGATTCCCCGCCACAGTTCTGCTGCTTGCCCCGATGTCCAGGCGAGCGCGCGACGTCTCAAGCGTGCCCGAGGAGCCTGGCGCCCCGCCCACGAGCCACGATGTGCCACTCTCGTTCCTCATCACCATACGGTTGATTTCGGCGTTGTACGCCACTGCCGCCCCGCCAGCAAAAGATGGTGCGGTATTGACCACAAAGTAGATGATTTTGATGTCCTGCCATCCATCGGGGTCGGATGCCACAGTCTGGAAGTTGACGGTTTGGTAGGCGTCGCTGCGGCCGCAGGCGGGTTGAATGCTCCCAATGGAGGGCGCATTGCTGCCCAGCAGTTGCCAGGAGAGTTTCGCCGCGGCCCAGCCATCTATCTCGTAGACCTCAAGCACCACATCGTGCGCACCGGCGGGAATATCCCTTTCAACCGTGTGCTCTTCACGCCCCCATCGCCATTCGTCCAAAATCCGCGTACCGTCCAGGTACAGGCGAGCACCATCGTCGCGGAAGACGGTGAATCTGTAGCGTCCCGCGGCGAAGTTCACAGACCGCGAGAAGCGCGCTGAGAAATGGTCGGCATTCACCCCGGGCTCCGGCGCGCCAGTTGCCCACTCAAAATTGACTTGGTCGTAGCATTTGACGACGACGGGTGGCCCCGAGAGGGTCTCGTTGTTGAAGTACTCCGCACGCCATTGGTTGGGACCGCAGGGTATGGATGGTGTCGCCGTTGGCGTTCGCGTGCGAGTCGGTGTCGCGGTTGGTTGTGGTGTGCGGCTTCGTGTTGGCGTGGTTGTTGGCATGACACAAGGCGTTACATCCTGACCACCAGGCTGGTAATTCACGGTGTTCACGATCAGTACTTTGTCCAATCGTGCTCCCTGCTCGCGCCCGTCAAAGCGTATGGTATGCCAGCCAGCCGTGAGCCAAATAGGCGTGGCGACGCCAAAGAGACGGCTCCAGTGCCATTGTCCACCCGGGGCAGGGATCTCATAATGGTAGCGCGCCCCACCGTCCACAGAGGCCCAAAAGGAGTTCTCGTTGTAGTCCGTGAGGCCCATGCCCCGCGCCCAGAAGTAGTAGTTTCCGGCCTGGGCGACTGAGAACTGTAGTTCCACCGAGCCCAGGTTGCCCTGTGGACTGTAAACGTAGCGGCAGTTTGATGCCTGTGCGTCGGACCCAGTGGTCATCGGAGACGTAAGCGATCCCTGTTCCGCCTCTAGGCCGATTTTCTGCTCAGTCTGCGGAGATTCAATCCCAATGTGCAGTATGTACGAATCGGTGGCACTGTATGCTCCTGCATAGCCAACCACCTTGACGCGCCATTCGCCTGACTCGCATTGGGTCTGTAAAGGTACAGATCGTAATCACCGGGCAAACTGGTCAACGTTACTCGTATCATCTGCCCAGTGCTCGCCGAAAACCGATACCAGTCTTCGTCATTGACAGGGCAGATGTACTCTGCCCTGTCAACAGGCGGATAGACGAGCGTCGCGCCGTCAAAACTATTGCCCGCGTCGCCGCCAGGGCAAGTATCAGGACAGTTCTGCGTGCGCGCACTGACGGTGTTGCTCGCGGGCGAGTCCCCTGCGGCGTTATGGGCCTTGACATAGTAGGAGTACGTGGTGCCGCAGGAGAGGCCAGTGTCAGTCCATGTAGTAGTTCCCGCGCCCACGGTGTTGACCAGGGTGTCGTTTCGGTAGATCTTGAAGGAGTCCTCGTTGCCACAGGTGTCCTGCCAGCCCAGGCGAATAGAACTTTGGGACAACGTCGTGGCTGTCAAATTGCCTGGGGCGGGACATAATTGCGGCGGACAGGCATGTGTTCGTGCGCTGGCGGTGTTGCTAGGGTTGGAATCAATGCCAACCGCATACGCCTTCACTTGGAACGAGTAATCGGTGTTGCAACTCAGCCCCGTTGCCTGGTATGAGGTGCCTGTGGTACTGCCAATGTACGAACCGTTGCGGTACACTTTGTACCCTTCAACCTGCCCGGGGACCCCGTTCCACGAGAGGTTGATCTGGGACTGGGAAACCGCAGTAGCAGTGAGACCAGTCGGAGTGTTGGGCGCGACCGTGAAGTTCAGTGTCCCGCTCCAGCCTGTCTCTGCCCCACTGCTGCTCTTGCCCTGCACTTGCCAGGAGTAGTTGCCGCACCACAGCGTGCCCGGCGTCCACGAAGATCCGCCCACCCACGGCGAATACAACTCACCCGAGTAAGGGCCGCCCCAGTACTTGACGCGATACTGGGAGCAAGACCCGCTCCACGTGAAGTTCACACTCTGGGTTTGGGGTATCCGCGCCCCGTTCGGACTGGATGGTGATGGCACGGGGCAGGTAGTAACACGTGATTGCACCTTCACAGAAGACACGCTATCGTTGCCGACGTAGTTATCGCTCAAATTGGGGTCGTTGTTGAGGAACTCCTCGCAGCGGCCCTGAAAACCGTCGTGCTCACAAAGAATGGCTTTTACATTGCTCCCAACCTTGACAGACGAGATGCTGTCGTTGGCGAGTCCAATCGCACCTGGGTTGGGGTACTCACCGACGCCCAGGATTTTGTATGCGCCGCAGTAGTCCGGATGTTCATACAAACCGATTTGGTCGCTGTTGGGACTTGGGTTGTTGCAGCCACCCCCCGAGGCATTGGTATAGCAGTACTTGTGCACACCAGGGAGCGGGTCGCCGAAGACTCCGTTGTTGCAGTCTACCCCATTCGCAAAAGAGCGTGGCGCTGTGTAGCAGTTGTTCGCACCATAGATCACATTCGCCGTGCCGCTGAAGTTGCACCGCCCGCCCTCGTCGGCGCATTGGTGGTAGCCTGAAGGGACGCTGGTAAGAGAGCAGTTACTGCCACTGCCAAAGACAATGAAAGAGATGCCACTTACCCAAGTTACCCATCGCTCACTATCGCCGCAACTTACCGCCCAGTTCCTTTCCTTGACGTAGAAACGATTGCCATCAACTGCAGTAACCCATGCAACATGGCCGTATTCGTATGCACCGCCTACCCGTGGCCCCCATACAGCTATTGAGTTGACGCAGGCACTACTGAGCGAATCTACAACCGTATATCCACAATTCAAGGCCCCTTGACGCCAAGCGCACGCATTACCGAATCGGGGCAACCTGTGACCCGCGGCTGCAGCAAGATCCCAGGCCCTGTACACGCATTGACAGGGATAGGAATACGGGTTGCTCGCGGGGATCGAACATCCAACATTCGGATCGCAGTTCCCAAGTGCGCCAGGTTCACCGCACCCTTCCTCTGGCCCCGCTTGCACTACCGACTGCGGCCTTCTAGACACACTCGGCTCCACCGCGACGACCCCAAACGCCAACAATAGCGGAACCCACAACCGCAGCACGATGGAAACCTTCGTCCGCATCTTACACCTCCTCGGTTGGTACAAGCAGCCTTCCAAGTGTTTCGGGCGACGAGGAAGCAGTGAGGCAACAACACCAATGATAATCTATTATACCACGGTAATCCACCCCGGCACAAGGTACGAAAGTACCGACTTTGACAGTACTCCTTCAAGGGGGTTGCTTGCCTTTGGCTGCCACCGCGGCATTGAGGCAATCTATTGGCGGCAAGCGCCGTCTCTCCGCCCACTTGCTCCCTGGCCCCGCCTCTGCTACAATTCGCCACCGGAATCCCAGATCGCGAGGCGGCCTATGCAAAAGAAACCCAACATCCGATTCGTTACCCAAGTCCCCACCGAAGGAGGCAAAATGTCCCGCAAACTCGGCCCGCTGGCCATCATCCTGCTCGTCGTGGTCATCGTCCTGGCGTCCACAGGGTTCGCGCGCGTGGTGGACGCGGGCGAGGCGTGCGCCGTAACCACGTTCGGCGAGATCACCGCCATCGCCGGCCCCGGCTTCCACCTGCGCATCCCCGTCGCCCAGCAGTACAACTGCTACAGCACCCGCGGCATGGTCTACGAGACCTCGCGCGAGCCGACCGAAAGCCACGCCGATTTCCGCGATGTCTTCGTGGACGCCCAGACTTCCGACGGGCAGCCCATCACCGTAACCTTCAGCGTGCGCTTCTACGTGCCCAAGGAGAACATCCGCGACGTGTACGCCAAGGTGGGCGAGAACATGAACATGGTTACCGAGCGCGTGGTAAAGTTCCACTCGCGCAGCGTGGTGCGCCTGACCATGCAGCGCTACCCCGCGCAGCAACTTTACAGCGGCGACGTGTTCAATGTGGAGTCGGACATCGCCGGGCGGCTCCAGGCGCTGTTCGCCGAGAAGGGCGTGGTGCTGGACAGTTTCGCCCTCCGCAAGATCGCCTTTGATGACGATTACATCGCCGCCATTGAGCAGCAGCAGATCGCCCAGGAGCAGATTGAGACCGCCCGCTACCAGGCCCAGGCCGCCGTGTACCAGGCCGAGAAGACCGTGGAACTGGCCAAAGGCGAGGCGCAGGCCGAGATTGAGCGGGCCAAGGGCGACGCCCAGGCCGAGATTGAACGCGCTCGCGGCGATGCGCAGGCCATTGAGGAGCGCGGCAAGGCGCTGGACAAGTACCCGCAGATTCTGCAACTGGAGTTCATCAAGCAGTTGACGGGCGTGAGTTGGGGCATCCTGCCCAGCGAGGGGCTGACCCCGCTGATTGCGCTGCCGACGCCACCCGCCCAGCCCGCGCCGTAGGCGGATTACACCGCGGAGACGCAGAGAGCGCAGAGGGAATCCTGTTTTCTCTGCGTCCTCTGCGCCTCTGCGGTGAGACGAGTTTGCCTGCGCGGCGTTTGACACGCGCCCCCCACCCCGTATAATGGCCCCAAGCCGCTGCGTGGAGGAGGGCACACCGCGTTGACCCACAGGTCGCGGGCGCATGCCTCGGAATGGATTTTGTTGTTTCTCGTTGTCGCCGTTGCCGCCGTCCTCCGCTTCGTCGCGCTGGGCGACATCCCCCCTGGCCTCTACCGCGACGAGGCGTACAACGGCCTGGACGCCGTGCAGGTCTTGCGCGGCACGACGCCCGTGTTCTTTGAGGCCAACAACGGCCGCGAGCCGCTGTTCATCTACCTCGTCTCGGCGGCTGTGGCGCTCCTGGGGCGAACGCCTGTCGCCATCCGCATCGTCGCGGCCATCCTGGGGACGCTCACCTTGCCCGCCGCCTACCTCCTGTTCCGCGCGATGTACGGCCGCGGCGTGGCGCTGGTTGGGGCGGCGGCGCTGGCCCTCACCGTGTGGCCCATCCAACTCAGCCGCATCGGATTCCGCGCGGTGGCGCTGCCCCTTTTCACGGCGCTGGCGCTGTGGCAACTGTGGGCCGCCGTGCGTTCGGGCAAGATGTGGCGCTTTGCCCTGGCGGGCGTGCTGTACGGCGCGAGTTTCTACACCTACCTGGCCGCGCGGTTCACGCCCGTGGCGCTCGTGGCGTGGCTGCTCCTGCGCGGGAGCCGACAGTCCCCGCCCGTCCGCTGGCGGCACCTGCTGGTCTTCGCCGTGGCGGCCCTCGTCGTGCTCGCGCCCCTGGCCGCCTACGTGGGCACCCACTGGGACTCGTTTTCGGCGCGGGCGGGGCAGGTCTCGGTGTTCAACCCTGCCATCAATGGCGGCGACCTATGGGGCACGCTGGCGCGCCATGCGGTGGGCATCGCGGGCATGTTCAACGTGCGCGGCGATTTCATCCCCCGCCACAACGTGCCGCTGCGCCCCGTCTTTGACCCGCTGCTGGGGGCTGTGTTCCTGCTGGGCGTCATCGTGGCCGCCGTCCGCCGCAGCGATGCCGACCGCCTCGCGCTGGCCTGGGTGGGCGTCATGCTCCTGCCGACGCTCCTGGCCGAGGACGCGCCCCACTTCCTACGCGGCGTAGGCATCTTGCCGGTGCTGTTCGTCTTCCCCGCGCTGGGCCTGCACTGGCTGGGGGAGACCCTGGCCCGTCGCACCTCTCGGCGCCTGGCCACTGCCGTGATTATTGGGCTTCTCGTGGGCGGGTTGGCGTTCACCGTGCGCGATTACTTCATGCGCTACGCGCGCGACCCGTCCACGGCCTACGCCTTTGAGGCAGGCCCCGCACAACTCGCCGCAGAGACGAACGCCTACGTGGGCGCGGGCTGGCAGGGTGGCTGGACGGCGACATCGGGCGCGGGGGCAGGCGACCGCACGGTGTACCTGGCGCGGCGGCTGTGGGACTCGTGGCCGAGCCTGCGGTTCCTGCTGGCGGACGCCGACGCCGTGCGCGTCCTGGGCGGCGGGGAGCCTGCGCCGCCGACTTACCGCGTGCGGCTGGTGGTCTGGCCCTACGAGCCGTACGCAGATAGCCTGCGCTTGCTACCCATCGGCAGCGCCATTCAGGTGATGCGCGGCCCGCTGGAGCGGGGAGATTTGGAGGCCGAGCCGCGCCTGGTGAGCATCACGATTGACGCGCGGCCTGCGTCGGAACTGGCGGCGCTGCCTATCATGCCGGGCGCGGTGGTCGGCGAAATGTTCCGGCTGGCGGGCGCGGCCCTGGTGCCTGCGGACGACGATCTCACGGTTACGCTCCACTGGCAGGCCCTCAACACGACGGACGTCAACTACATGATCTTCGTCCACGTGGTGCAGCCCGGCCAGCCGCTCACCACCGGCGACGGCCCGGCGTGCGGCGGCTACTATCCGACGCATTTCTGGAGGGCAGGAGATTGGATTGTGGACGAACGTGTGGTACAATTGCCCCGGCCCTTTGACCCAGCCCAGGATCAGGTCATCGTGGGCATGTACGACCTGGAGACTTTGCAGCGCCTGTCTGTAGTCCGAGATGGCACACCGTCGGGCGATAGCATCGCGCTGAATCCATAGAGATTTTTCGGGAGGCAACGGGAATGATTCGTCGCACAACGCTCCATGCACTGCTAGTCGTGGCATTTCTCCTGGCGCTGGTTCCGCTGCCCGCGCTGGCGGCTCCGCCATCGCAAGACGCTTGCCCGGGCAACCTGCTGGCCAATCCGGGGTTTGAGCAGGGGTTCAGCGCGCGCGGCGCGGGCGAGGTGGAAGTCGCCAATGGCTGGGAGCCCTGGTGGATCAACGGAAGCCCCGCCGAGACCGAACAAGGCTTCCTGCGCCGTCCGGAGTACAAACCCGAGAACGCGAACATCTTCGGAAGGCGCCGCGTGCATTCGGGCACGTTCGCGCAGAAGTGGTTCACCACCTACGCCACCCACACCGGCGGCATTTTCCAGCGCGTGAGCGTGCCCGCCGGCAGTGTGGCCACCTTCTCTGTCTGGGTGCAGGTTTGGAGCAGCCAGGATCCAAGCCCGGATGCCGTGGTGGAGCCGGGGAACTACCGCGTGTCCATCGGCATTGACCCCACGGGCGGGACCAACGGCGCGGCGGGAACGGTCGTCTGGTCCGAGGAAGTAATGCAGTACAACACCTGGATCAAACTCCAGGTGCAGGCCAAGGCCCAGGCCGACGCGATTACGGTGTTTCTCCGCGGCCGCAACGAGTACCGCGTCAAGTTCAACGATTCCTACTGGGACGACGCTTGCCTGACCATCGTCCGCCCGACGCCAAAGGCGACGAACACCCCCAAGCCGACCAACACGCCCGCCGCTACCAATACGCCGACGCAGACGCCCACCAATACTCCGACGCCGACGCCCGTCGTGGGCCGCATCTCGCTGTTGGCCTACCAGGATGCCAACGCCAACGGCCAGTGCGATGAAGGCGAGGTGCTTGTGCCCGGCGTGGAGTTCACGCTCCAGACCGCGGACGGCGCGAAGGTGGATGCCTACACCACTGACGGCAAGAGCGAGCCGAAGGTGTACGACCAACTGCCGCCCGCCAACTACGTGATCACGGGCAGGTTCCCGGCGGCCTACGTACCCACCGGCCCGACGGCCTGGGGCATCAGCCTGGGGCCGGGCGCAGCGTTTGACCTGACGTTCGGCGCTCGCTACGCCCCGACGCCCACTGCCACGCGCACGCCCATCGCCACGCGCACGCCCACGCCGACGCCGGTTCCGCAGAAGGCGGTGGCATCCCTGGGCGAAGGGCTGTACGAAATCAGCGGCCTGCTGACCCTGGCGCTGGCCATCGGTCTGGGCGTGGGACTGTACCTGCGCCGCCGCAAGCCATCGTAAGCCGAATCTCGGAGTGTCCGCGGGCGGGCTTGGCACCTGTCCCGCGAGGGGACGCATCCCATGTGGCCGAACAGCAGGAGAAGCGCTAGCCGAACCGAGTGGCCTCTGGTCGTGGCGCTTCTCCTGTGCGTTCTGGCGGGATGGCCGCTGCTGGCGTCGTGGGGCCTGGTGGAGACGCGCGCAGGCGGCGATAGCCCCTTCCTTCTCGTGCGCGTCCACCAGTTGGCCGCGGCGCTGAAGGAGGGCGTGTTCCCTGTGCGGTGGATGGGCGATGCCGCCTATGGCTACGGCTACCCCTTCTTCAACTTCTACGCTTCGCTGCCCTACTACCTGGCCGCGCTGCTGAAGTTCCTGGGCTTCACCTACGTCAACGCCATCAAGGGCACGCAACTGCTGGGGCTGGTCGTGGCGGGGCTGGGCGCGTACCTGCTGGCGAAGCGCCTGTGGCCCAACCCGTGGGGCGCGCTACTGGCTTCGGCCGCCTACACCTTCGCGCCATTCCACCTGGTCAACCTGTACGTGCGAGGCGATTCCCTGTCGGAGTTCTGGGCCTTCGCGTTCTACCCCTTCGTCTTGCTGACCGTGCTGGACTTGTGGGGAGCGCCGTCGCTGCGCCGCATGGCCGCCGCCGCGCTGGCGTTCGGCGGGCTTGTCATGACGCACAACGTGTCGGCGCTCATCTTCTCGCCGTTCGTGGGGCTGTTCCTCGTGTACCTGTGGCTTGCGGGGCGGGGGCATCGCCTGCGCCGATTCGCCGTTGTGGTGGCGGCGCTGGCGCTGGGCCTCGCCGTGAGCGCGTGGTTCTGGTTCCCCGCACTGGCTGAGCGCAACTGGGTGCATCTGGAAGTCCAGACGACGGGATATTTCTTCTACGGCGAGCATTTCCGCGCGGGCAACCTGGTGCAGCGCACGCCGCTGTTTGACTACCGCGTGGATGCCGCGGGCACGCCCTTCGCCATGGGGCTGGTGCAGGCGATCCTGGCGGCTGCGGGGGCCTTGTGGATGATTCTTGTAGGAGCACAGCATGCTGCGCCCCTGCGACATCGCGCGGCGTCCATGCAACAACACGCCGCGCCCCGACCCTGCGTTGACGGCGCGGGATTGTGGGCGTTGGCGTTTCTCCTCATCGCCACGGCGTTCATCACGCCCCTGTCGCGGCCCCTGTGGGCGCGCATCCCGCTGCTGCCGTTCGCCCAGTTCCCCTGGCGCTTCCTCTCGGTGCAGGCGCTGGCGGCGGCGCTGGTCATCGGCCGCCTCGCCGACGTCCGCCCGACGAGGGCCTGGATTGCCCAGGGGGCGGCGCTTCTGTTGGCGGTGAGCGCGGCGGTGAGCATTCAGCCGACGTATCTTTACATAAGCGACGCCGACGTTACGCCCCAGCGCCTCATCCTGTATGAGGCGTTCACGGGCAACGTCGGTTCCACCGTGCGCGCCGAGTACCTGCCCCAGGCCGCCAGCCCACGTCCCTACGCGGGCGAGGCCCTGTGGAGCGACGGCATGCCCCTGCCGCGCGTGCTGGACGGCGACGCCACTGTTGTGCCGACGGGCGAGAAGCAGTCCGTCGTCCAGCGGTGGCACGTGGGCGTGCGCTCGCCCGAAGCGCGGCTTGTCTTCCCGACGCTGTACTACCCGGGCTGGCGCGCCTTCGTGGACGGGCGCGAGGTTCCATGCGGCCCGCAGCCCGGGTGGGGGGCCATCGCGGTGTCCGTGCCGCAAGGGAGCCACGAGATTGTCCTGCGGTTCGGGCGCACGGGGCGGCGGCTTGCGGCCGAGTTGGTGTCGCTTGTCGTGCTCGCGGTGAGCGCGGGGGCTGCGGCCTGGAAATTGCGCCGCCGAGCCTGGGCGCGGGTCGGGTTGGGGGTTGCCGCTGGTCTGGTCCTGACGGCCCTGGTCGGCCTGGCGTCCACGGCGGCATCGCCCCGCTACGCCGCCGATGACCTGACGATGGACTGGGCGGCTGGCCCGTACCTGAGCCACAACCCCGGCGGCGTGCTCTATGAAGGCGGCGTGCGCCTGCTTCGCTACCACCTATCAGCCGAGCGGCTGGCCCCGGGCGATGCCCTCACCGTTGTCCTGGAGTGGAACGCGGCTGCCAACGGTCTGCAGGCTGAGGTGTCGTTGGAAGGCTTGGCTGCGCCGCTGTTCGGCGTGCCCGACGTGCTGGCCACGACGACCGTGCCCATTGCCGACGGGCAGAGCCAGCACGCCATGCGGATTCCGCCCACGCTGCCGCCTGGGGCCTACCTGCTGCGCGTGCGCCTGCTGGCGGGCGGCGCGGAGTTGACCCCCCTGGACGAGCGCGGGAACCGCATCGGCCAGACGTACCTTGCGCCGGTGCGCGTGTCGGGCGGGGCGCAAGTGCCTGCGACGGCTTCGCTGCACCTGCCGTTTGGCCCCGACGTCGTTCTCCGCGATGCGCAGGCGACGCAGAGGGGCCCGGGCCGCCTCGCCGTCGCCCTCGCGTGGGAAACCTCGCGGCAACTCCCGCAGAACTACGCCGTCTCGGTGCGCCTGCTGGACTCGGCGGGAACGACGCTGGTCCAGCATGACAGCCAGCCCAACTACGGCTTCAGCCCGACGGCGCTATGGGCGCCCGGCGAGCCGGTGCTGGATCGCCACTATTGGGATTTGCCGCCTGGCCTTTCCACCGACGACGAGTATGCGCTCCAGATTGTACTGTACGACGCCAACACGTTGGCGGCGCTGGGCGCAGCGATTGTGCCGGGCGTGCGCTTGTCGCTCCTGGACGTGCGCGAGACGTACCCCATTGTGGCCGAAGTCGGCGCGGGGTGGGCGCTGAGCGCGTTCTGGATGGAGAAGTCCGAGGCGTGGCAGGGTGAGCGGATCGCCGTCCGCGCCACGTGGGCCGCGCTGTCCGCCCCGGCGCAGGCGTACACGGTGCGCGTGCAACTCCGCGATGCGGCCGGGCAAGGGGTATGGGAGACGCGCGCGCCGCTGAACGAAGGCTCGCTCCCCGCCAACGCGCTGGTGGGACGCCGCTACGCGGTGGACGTGCCGCTGCACCTGGCCCGGGGGGCGTACAGCCTGGCTTTCGTCCTGGAGGACGCATCGGGGCAGGCGGTCGGGGCCTATGTCCACCCCGAGGCCATCACCATCCGCGAGCGCGAGCGGACCTTCACCGTGCCCGCGATGGCCCGCCGCGTGGACGTCAACTTCGGCGAGGAGATCGCGCTGCTGGGATACGACCTGCGGCGGGAGGGCGCCGCGCTACACTTGACGCTCCACTGGCAGGCGCAGGTGCGGCCCGCCGCCGACCGCACGGTGTTCGTGCACCTGTTTGACCCCGCCACGGAGCGCATCGCCGCACAGGTGGACTCGCCCCCGCGCGGAGGCGCGTACCCAACGTCCCAATGGGCGCCGGGCGAGGTGGTCTCGGACGGGGTTGTGCTGAGCCTGGCTGGCGTCCCCGCAGGCTCGTACCGACTGGCGGTGGGCCTGTACGGACCTGGGGATGCGCCTCGGCTGTCCGCGCGCCTGCCGGACGGGACATGGCTTCCGCTGGATCGGTGCGTGCTGGGCGAGGAGATTGTGGTGCGGTAGTGACCGCCCCCTCCTATCTCCTCAGCCAGCACAGCACGGTGGGGGCACACCCTTAAAAAGGCCACATGATGCCCAGACGATCAATCGCAGGCGTGCCTTCCAGCGTCTGCATCAGGCTCTTCGGTGATTTGACTTTGCACTCATTAGGGGATATTATACTGGCTGCATCTCAATTCAATCTGGAGCCAAACGCACTGTGGAACAGGCGCAACCGCATGTGAAAGACTACGTTCGCACCGTCATGGACGCGATTCCGGCGGCGGTGTTCGTCGTGGACCGGCGCGTGCAGATACTGGACTGCAACGCGGCCGGGCTGGAGATGCTGGGCACGCCAAGCAGGGAGAGCCTGCCCAAACTCTGCGGCGACGCCCTGCAATGCGTGCACGCCCTGCAAAGCCCGGGCAGGTGCGGGACAAGCCCCTTCTGTTCCGACTGCGCGCTGCGCAACTCGGTCAAAGAGTCCATGGCGGGCGACCGCGTCATCCGCCGAAAGACCCAGATGCTCCTGGTGCGACAGGGCCAGCCACAGGAGTTTCACCTGCTCATCAGCACGGCTCCCTTTGAGTACAAAGGCCAGCGGCTTGTCCTGGCGACGCTGGAGGACATCACCGAACTGGAAGAGTTGCGCCACATCGTGCCCATCTGCGCCAACTGCAAGCGCGTCCGCACCGATGAGGAGTACTGGGAGAGCGTAGAGGCTTACGTCTCCAAGCACTCCAACCTGGATTTCAGCCACGGCATCTGCACCGATTGCGCGCGGGTGCTATACCCCGACCTGTTCACGGACGAGGGCGAGCGTCCCTCCGGGTAACCCACTCGCCGATAGCGCTTACGGTTTTCACTGCAGAGACGCAGAGGAAAGGGAAAATTGGGATTCTCTCTGCGCACTCAGCGTCTCTGTGGTGAAAAAGCCCACTCCTCTGTGCTCTCCGTGCCTCTGCGGTGGAAAAACCCCACAAGCGCACCGTTTTGCATCTAGCCGCGCGCGGGTATAATACGGGACGGAGGGGAACCCATGCCCGAAGGCCCATCGCCAACGGTTTCCGTCGTCATCCCGGCCCGCAACGCTGCGGCCACGCTCCCGGCCTGTCTGGACGCGCTGCGCGGCCAAACGGGAAGCCCGCCCAGGTTTGAAGTCATCGTGGTGGACGATGGCTCTACGGATGACACGGCTACCGTCGCCGAGGCGGCAGGGGCGCGGGTCGTGCGCATCGCCCACGCCGGACGCGCGGCGGCCCGCAATCGCGGCGCCGAGGCCGCACGGGGCGCGCTGCTCCTGTTCACCGACGCCGACTGCGTGCCCAATCCCGACTGGGTGTCCCGCCTCGCGGCTCCTTTCGCCGATGCGTCGGTGGCCGGCGCGCGCGGCGTCTATCGCACGCGGCAGCGGTCGCTCGTCGCCCGCTTCGTGCAGATAGAGTACGAGGACAAGTACCGGCTCCTCAAGCCCCTACAGGACATTGACTTCGTGGACACGTACTCTGCCGCCTACCGCCGCGAGGTGTTCCTTGCCAATGGCGGGTTTGACCCCTCGCTCCCCTTTGACGAAGATCAGGACTTCTCCTTCCGCCTGGCCAATCGGGGTCATCGGCTGGTGTTCGTGCCCGACGCCATCGTGTACCACCGTCACACGGAGTCGCTCCGCGCGTATGCGTCCAAGAAATTCCGCATCGGGTTCTGGAAGGCGAAGATCGTCCTCACGCATCCCAACAAACTGGCCCGCGACACTCACACGCCCCTGTCGCAGCGCGTGCAGTTGGTGCTGTTCTACCTGACCGTCCTGCTGTGCATCATCGCGGCAGCGGGTTTGGCGTCCTTCTGGTGGCCCGTGGCGGCGGCGCTGGCACTGACGGCCACAACGCTGCCCTTCGCGGTGCGGGCGGCCCGCAAGGATGCGCTGGTAGGCGTGGCCGCTCCGCTGCTCCTGTGGGTGCGGGCGGCGGCGCTGGGGGCGGGCTTCGCCCTGGGCATGGCCCGATTCCTGCCTCGGAGGCTGCGGCGGAGATGACGCGCAGCGCGACTGGCCGCTCCCCGCTCCCTGCCCCGCGTGCGGCGGCGATTGCGGCGTTCGCCGTGCCGCTGGCCGTGTACGTCGCCACGCTCCCGCCCGGCCTCACATGGGCACACGACGGCGCAGACGGCGGCGACCTGATCGCCGCAGCCCGCACGCTGGGCATCCCGCACCCGCCTGGGTATCCGCTGTACACGCTCCTGGCGCGGCTGTTCCTGCTGGCGGGCTGGGGCACGCCGGCGCATCGCGTCGCGCTCCTGTCGGCGGTGGCGGGCGCGGGCGCAGCGTGGGCGCTGTACCGGCTATGCCTAACGCTGGTCGGCCCGGCGCGGTGGCCGCTGGCGTTGTCGGCGGCGCTCATGTGGGCCTTCGCGCCGATCCCGTGGGGGCAGGCGGTCATCGCCGAGGTGTACGCCTTGAGCGCGTTGCTGGCCGTGGGGTTCGTGGCGGCGCTGCTCCACTGGCGCAACACGGGGTACAAGGCCGCGTGGCGGGGCGCGTGGCTGCTGTTTGGGCTGGGCATGGCCCATCACTTGCTCATCGCCGCGTGCCTGGTGCCTGCGGTTGTGTGGGCCTGGGAGCAACGCCGCCGCATGGACAGGCGCGCCTGGGGCGAGGCGGCTGGGCTGGTGGCGCTGGGACTGTGCTGCTACCTGTACCTGCCCATGCGGGCGGTGGCCTCTCCGCCGGTCAACTGGGGGGATGCGCGCACGCCAGCGGGGTTCTGGTGGGTGGTGTCGGCTGCGCCGTACCGTCATTATGTCTTCGCCCTGCCGCTGGCCGAATGGCCTTCGCGCGTGGGGGCGTGGGCCGCGCTCCTGTTGAGCCAGTTCAAGGTCTGGGGCGTGGCTCTGGGCCTGTGGGGCGCGATTGCGCTCCACGAGCGGGACAGGGCCGCGTCGAGGGGGCTGCTGGGCCTGTTCGCCGTCATCACGCTGTACGCCATCGGATACAACACGACCGATTCCTACGTGTACCTGCTGCCCGCGTTGGCGGTGTTCGCGGCCTGGATTGCGGCGGGACTGGCGGACATCGCGGAACGCATCGCGGCACGGCGCAAGGCCCTGACACGCGCGGCGATGGCGGGCATCGCGGCGGCGCTGGTGGCGCTGCCCGCGCTGTCGCTGGCGATGGACTGGGCGGCGTGCGACCTGCGCGGCGACCGCGAGGCGCAGCAGTACGTGGACGCGGCGCTAGGGGCGCTCCCCGCCAATGCCATTGTCCTGGCCGACGGCGACCGCGAGACCTTCGCTCTCTGGTACGCCTGCTGGGGGCTGGACGGTGCGTTCCGGGGCGAGCCGATTTCCGTCGGCCTGCTCCAGTTTGACTGGTACCGGGCGCAGGTACAGAGCCGCAACCCCGACCTCGCGTGGCCCAATGCCGCCCTGCCGCAGGATGAGTTCCTGGCCGGACTTATCGGCGCGAATCTGGATCGCCGCCCGTTTTTCGTTACGGGCGAACATGTGGCCCCTGCGGGGTTCGCCCTGGAGCCCGCCGGGCCGTTGTTGAGGGTGCACCGATGAGCCTGGACGCCACGCCTCGCCGCTTCTACCATTCGGCCATCTTCTGGATCATCGTTGGGCTTCTGGCCGGGCTTCTGGTAGGCTTCGGGCCGCGGCTTGTGCGTCTTCCGGGGCTGGTGCGCCAAGCGCGGGCCGAGGCGGCCTACTGGAGTACCGTGCGAAGCGCAGGCTTTCGCGGGTTGAGCCGAACCGGAGCCGCCGACGAACTCGGCGCGCACCTGGACGCGACCCGCCGTCTGATGGCAGCCGCGCGGCGCGATTGGGGGTTCGTGGCGCAGACGGCCGCGTGGTTCGGCTGGGTACCCAGCATCGGGGGCGACCTGGCCGCATTGCCGAATCTGGTGGACATGGCGCAGAACCTGCTGGACGGCGGCGCACTCCTGTATGCCGAGGCAAAGCCAGCGGTAGCGGCGCTGCCCGACGGCATGGGCACGATGCTGGCCGCGCTGGCGACGCGCACATCGGGCGACACGGCAGCCCTGCGCGACGCCGAGCAGGCCCTGCGGCGTGCGGCGGAGGCGTGGGGCCGAGTGGACACGCGCCGCCTGTCGCCTAGGCTGGCGCGGTTCGCTCCCTTGCTGGACAGGGCGCTGCCCGTGCTGACCGCCGCGCCGGACGTGCTGGCTGCCGCGCCCGAACTGCTGGGGGGCAATGGCCCGCGCCGCTACCTCATCCTGGCCCAGAACAGCGACGAAATCCGCGCCACGGGGGGGTTCATCAGCGGCGTGGGGATTGTGGAAGTGGAACGGGGCGAGATCAAGTCCATCACCTTCGCCGACAGTTACTCAGTCATGGACTTGACCAAGCCGCACCCCATCCCGCCCATCGCGCTGGAGACCCACATGTGGGCGCAGATTCTCCTGCTGCGCGACGCCAACTGGTGGGCCGACTTCCCCACCTCGGCCCGCAAGGCCTGGGAACTGTACGAGCAGGACACCGGCCAGCGGGTGCATGGGGTCATCGCGATGGACACGCCCGCGCTGCAACTCCTGGTCGCCGCGACCGACCCCATCCGCCTGGACGAGTACGACGACACCATCACCGCCGACAACCTGATGGAGCGCATCCAGCACTACTGGGCGTCGCCGGTGGGCGGCCCGACCATCACCAGCGATGAGGCGAAGTGGTGGAAACTCCGCAAGAACTTCATGGGCGTGCTGGCGAAGGCCGTAGTCCAGCGCCTGCTGAAGGATACGGCCAAACTGGACATGGGCGAGGTTGGGCAGACAGCCCTGCGCCTGCTGGACGAGCGCCACCTGCTGCTGTACCTGCCGCCCGTGCAGGACACCCTACGCGACCAGAAGTGGGACGGCGGCATCATCCCGGCGCAGGGCGATTACCTGTTCGTCGTGGACAGCAACGTGGGGTTCAACAAGGTGAACCCGATGATCCAGCAGGCCATCACGTACACGGTGAACCTGGACGACGCCACCGCCACGCTGCGGATTCGCTACGCCCACGGGTCGCAGGCCCGCATGGACGTGTGCGTGCACGAGTCGCGCTACGGCGATACGTACCAGGACATGATGGACCGCTGCTACTGGGACTACGTGCGCGTGTTCGTGCCGGCGGGGGCGGAACTGATGAGCCGCGAAGGGCTGGAGGACGGCGACTTGGCCGAGTCCGAGGCCGGCCTTGCGGTGTGGGACGGCCTGCTGGTGCTCAAGCCCGGCGAAACGCACGAGGTGGCCTTCCGCTACCGGCTGCCCGCGTCTGTCGTGGGGGGTGCGACCTATCGCCTGTATGTGCAGAAGCAACCGGGGACGTGGGGCATACCGCTGCGGGTCGTCGTCCGGGGCGCGGACGGGGCGCTGCGCGAGTTCCAGACCGACCTAACGGTGGATCGGGAGTTTGCCGTCCCATAGGGGCGGGAACTCGCGAATAGACGCGGATTTGGGATTGCTAGCAGGGCGAGCAGCGATGATCCAGCCCGAACGTGTCCATATACTCAACCGCAAGCCCGAACGCCCCGGCCAGTATGTGCTCTACTGGATGCAGGCGTCGCAGCGCGCGGAGTACAATCACGCGCTGGAGTACGCCCTGCACCTGGCAAACCAGCGGAACAAGCCGCTGGTGGTGGGCTTCGGGCTGACGGACACATTTCCCGAAGCCAATCTACGACATTATCGCTTCATGCTGGAGGGTCTTCGTGAGACGCAGGCAGCCCTGCGCGAGCGCGGCATCCAGATGGCGGTGCGTCTGGGCCAGCCTGACGACGTGGCCGTAGAACTTGCGCACGCGGCCGCCCTCGCCGTAACCGACCGAGGCTACCTGCGCATTCAGCGTCGGTGGCGGGCAAGCGCAGCCGAGCGGATGGCCTGCCCGCTGATCCAGGTAGAGGGCGACGTGGTCGTGCCGGTGGAGACGGCTTCGGCGAAGGAGGAGTACTCGGCGGCCACCCTGCGACCCAAAATCCACAGGCGGCTGGCCGAGTTCCTCGTGCCGCTCCGCGAGGGCCTGCCCCGCGTGGACTCGCTGGGGTTGAACCTGGACTCCGTGCCCCTCGCCGACGAGTCGGCTGTTCTATCGCTCCTGAACATTGACCGCAGCGTGCCCCCTTCGCCACTATTCCGCGGCGGTACCGCAGAGGCCAAGCATCGCCTGGCCAAGTTCGTGCGCAACCACCTGCGCCACTACGCCGACCTGCGCAACGATCCCAACGAAGACGCCGCGTCCCACATGAGCCCCTACCTTCACTTTGGGCAGATTTCGCCCCTGTACATTGCACTGGAGGTTCAGCGGGAAGGCGGCTCGGGTGCCGAGGCGTACCTGGAGGAACTCATCGTGCGCCGCGAACTGAGCATGAACTTCGTGTTCTACAATCCGCACTACGATTCGCCCGATAGCCTGCCTTCGTGGGCGCTGAAGACGCTGGCGGAGCACGAGGAGGATGCACGAGAGTACCTGTACTCACGGGACGAACTGGAGCGCGGGCAGACGCACGACACCTACTGGAACGCGGCCCAGCGCGAGATGATCGTTACGGGCAAGATGCACGGCTACATGCGGATGTACTGGGGCAAGAAGATTCTGGAGTGGACGCCATCCGCCGCCGAGGCTTTCCGCATCGCGCTCTATCTGAACAACAAGTACGAGTTGGATGGCCGAGACCCCAACGGGTTCGCCGGCGTGGCCTGGTGCTTTGGCAAGCATGACCGTCCCTGGGCCAGCCGCCCCGTCTTCGGCAGCGTGCGCTACATAAACGCCAACGGCCTGCGGCGGAAGTTTGACGCGGACGCTTACGTGCGAAAGGTGCAGCGCATGGCCGCTCCTTGAGGGCGTCTATCGTATCCTCTCCGGCTCATCCTCTGAAGAATCCTGCGAGGAATAGCGCTTCAGAGATGGCGGCCATAAGCCCAGACCCCTGTAACTGACGCCGGGTTTCCCCTTGGGGGACCGACGTCAATACTCGGTGATCTCACCGCCGGGTATGGGCCGCGCGCCACCGCCCAAATCCAGTGGGTGATCCATGCCCGGCTCAATGTCCCCGCTGATGGTGTACGGCCCGACGAATGACCAATAGCCCGGTCCGTCCTTGTCCTGGAACGTCAGCGTGTGCACTGCCTTCGCGCCCTTGTACCCGTACTTGGACGGCAGAATCATGCGCAGGGGTGCCCCGTACTCGTCCGGCAGGAGTTCGTCGTTCATTTTGAGGACGAACAGCACCCGGGGCGCGCGCAGTTCCTCTATGGACACCACTTCCCAGTACTCGTCGGCGCAGTCAAACCGCACGTGCGTGGCCGTTGGGAGCGGCTTCACGATGGCGGCCAGCGTGTCGTAGGTGAACCCCTCCCACTTGGCCTTGGCCGACCAGCACTCCACGCACTTCATGCGCGAGACCTGGGCCACGCGCGGCCAGCCCAGCACCGCCTGGTAGTCAAACTCGCCCGGATTCTCCACCATCCCCTCCACGCGCAGCCGCCAGGCGTTGCGGTCAGGGGCGGGGAAGGCGCGGTAGTAGCGGATGAAAAAACCCGGTCGGTTCTCGTTGCCCAGCAGTTTGGGGCCGGCGGTGGGCGTAGCAGTGGGCGGCGCGGGCGTTGGCGAGGGCACAGACGTGCCCGCGGGCGGCGTCGCGGTCGCGGGCGGCGTTACCTCCACGCGGATGCCGAGGCAGGCCCGCAGCAGCGAGGCCGCGCCGGCGAGCAGGGTGGCGCGGATGAAAAGTCGTCGGTTCATGGGTCAACTCCTGGGTTGGGAAAGCGATACTTCCTCGGAAACCACCCTTCACCGCCGAGAACGCGGAGAACGCAGAGAAGGTTCTGGAAGGTCTCTGCGGCCTCTGTGCACTCTGCGGTGAAAGCGCCCTTCCATCGCTGAAGTTTCTGGCGCGTCAGCGAGTCTTGCCGCCCAGGGCCTCGGCCACCTCCTCCAGTTGCTTCATGATGGGAATGTGCTGCGGGCACTTGGGTTCGCACTCCCCGCACTGGACGCAGGCCTCGGCCTTGAGGCCCTTGATCCACAGGTTGCGCGGGTCGCCCAGAAAGGCATATGCTTGCCGCGCGTACTCGGCCAGGCCGTACACGCGGTAGTAGTTCATGTACTTGAAGTTCTCCGGGATGTTCACGTCGTTGGGGCACGGCATGCAGTAGCCGCAGCCTGTGCAATACAATTGGGCCAGCGCGGCCATCTGGTCCATGGCGCGGGCGATGGCGGCCCGCTCGTCGGCGCTCAGCGGCTCCTCCCGCGACGCGGTGGCGGCGTTCTCCTCCACCATCTGGATGGTGCCCATGCCCGAAAGGGCCACGTGCACGCCCGGGTGCGACAGGACGAACCGCAGGGCCAGTTCGGGGCTTCCCGACACGCCCGCGGGCAGGAGTTTGCGGATTTCGGGCGAGGTCTCGGCCAGGCGTCCGCCGCCCACGGGCCCCATGATGACGACGCCCATGCCACGGGCTGCGGCGTGGGCGATGGCGGCCTCGTTGGCCCGGTCCAGCAGGTTGTACTGCACCGTCATGCTCTCAAAGTAGCCGGTATCAATGAACCACTCCAGCACTTCGGGCGTGTCGTGGAACGAGAAACTGATGTGGCGGATGAGGCCCTCCTCTTTGGCCTTGCGGGCCTCGTCCAGCCGCCCGCCGGGCGTGCCGACCATCGTCTCGTACTTGACCTTGTTCATGCCCCACATGTGGTAGAAATCAATGTATTCCACGTCCAGTTTGCGCAGCGACGTCTCCAGCCACCTGCGGAACTCGCCCGGGTCAGGGTTGTCCAGCGGGTTCTTGGTGGAGATGTACACGCGGTCGCGCCAGCCCTTGATGGCCTTGCCCAGCACGATTTCGCTCTCGCCTTTGCAGTAGTACGGGGCGGTGTCCAGGTAGTTGATGCCCAGTTCCAGCGCGCGCTGGATGACCGGAATGGCGCAGTCCTCGTCCACGTGCTCGCCGTCGGGGGTCATGGGCAGGCGCATGGCGCCGAATCCCAGGGCGCTCACGGTGGCTCCGGTGTTGCCGAACGGACGGTATCGCATGGGGTTCCCTCCTCCGAGTGGGGTGTAAGCGGCAGGCGCGGGTCAGTCTTCCTTCAGTTTCTGCGTCAGCGCGCCGAGTTCTTGCAGTTTGCGCCAGGCGGCTCGGGAGTCAATGGCGGCCTCGGCCTGCTGGATGCCCTCCCGCAGGTCCATGGCGACGCCGGCGGCCACCAGCGCCACGGCGGCGTTCAGCACGACGATGTCGCGCCGCGCGCCGCGCTCGCCCGACAGAATGGCCTGCGTGATGGCCACGTTCTCGTCCACGCTGCCGCCCGACAGTTCGTGCAGCGACGCCCGCGGCAGGTCAAATTCCAGTGAGTCCAGCGCATACGTGGTGATGGTTCCGCCTTCCAGGCGGCTGACCTTGTTCACGCCCGTCGTGGAGAATTCGTCCATGCCGTCCGCACCATAGACTACGTAGGCCGAGACCGCGCCCAGCACGCGCAGGACGCCGGCCAGCAGTTCGGTGAGCGAGCCGGCATAGACGCCCAGGACGCGCGCCTCGGCTCCGGCGGGGTTGGTGAGCGGCGCCAGGATGTCAAAGATCGTCTGGATGCCCAGGTCGCGGCGGGCTTCGGCCACGTACTTGAGCGACGGGTGCAGGCGCGGCGCGTACAGGAACCCGATGCCCACCTCCTCAATGCAGCGGGCGATCTGTTCGGGGTCTAGCGCCAGGCAGATGCCGAGGCGCTCCAACAGGTCGGCGCTGCTGCACCGGCTGGACACCGAGCGGTCCACATGCTTGGCGACGGCTGCACCGGCCCCCGCGGCCACAAATGCGGCGGTGGTGGAGATGTTGAACGTTCGGGCGTAGTCGCCGCCGGTCCCGCTGATGTCCACCAGGTCGCGGCGGCGCGTGCGCACGGGGATGACCTTGCTGCGCATGGCCCGCGCGAAGCCGGTCATCTCGGCGATGGTCTCGCCCTTCATCCGCAGGGCGACGAGGAACGCCGCCGTTTGGGCGGGGGTGGTGTCCCCTTCCAGCACCATGGTGAGGGCTTGCTCAGCCTCTCGTTCGTCCAGGGCGTGCCGCTGGACGAGGCGCGCAATCATCTCGCTGAAGTTCATGGTCTTCCTCGCGGGTGCGTCAGGTCTGAGTGGAGTGTAGCACAGTGGGCGGGCGGCGTCAAAGCGGGCAACCGTCCTGCGAGGGCATGCGGCGACGGAGGCAATCCCAGTGGGCTGTCCTTCTGAGGCGCGAAGCGCCGAAGAATCTCGTCAACGGAGAAGATTCGCTTCGCTCAGCATGACAATGCAGAGCAACCGCGAATCCGTGCGAATGGGGCCGCTGAATCGGCGTCATTGGGCCTGCCCGCCGGTTGCGAAACTGGGGCGCTGTGATATTATGGGGGCCCGGCGGCGCAGGGCCGCCATTCGGGACAGGAGTATCTGTGGGCATGTACCTCACGCGGCAAGAGAAGCACATGCTGGCGGGCAAGGAAGGCCCGGCCGTGCAAAAGGCGATGGAAATCGTTACCGCTCTGGGCAGAATCTACGGCGCGGAGGATTTGGTGCCGGTGGAGAGCGTCCAGGTGGCGGGCGTGAGTTACAAGAACCTGGGCGAGGCGGGGCTGCTGTTCCTTCAGGAATGGGCGCGGGATGGGGCGCGGGTGCGCGTGCCCACCATGCTGAACCCGGCAGGCGTGGACTTGGAGCAGTGGCAGGCGCTGGGCCTGCCGGAGGAGTTCGCCCGGCGCCAAATGGAGGTGCTGGAAGCCTACGCGCAGATGGGGATTGGGATGACTTGCACGTGCACGCCGTACCTCATCGGCAAGGTGCCGGGCCTGGGGTCGCACCTGGCGTGGAGCGAATCGTCGGCGGTGGCCTTCGCCAATTCGGTCCTGGGGGCGCGGACGAACCGCGAAGGAGGGCCGAGCGCGCTGGCAGCGGCCATCTGCGGGCGCACGGCCCGCTACGGCCTGCACCTGACCGAGAACCGTCGCGCCACCCACATCGTGCGTGTGGCCTGCCCGGTGCGCACCGAGGTAGATTTCGGCCTGCTGGGCTACGAGGTGGGGCGGCGTGTGGGCAAGGGCATCCCGTACTTCGTCGCGGACGGGGCGGCCTGGACTGCCGAGGGCATCACGGCGGCCCTTCACCTGCGGGCGCTGGCAGCGGCCATGGCCGCGGGGGGCGCGGTGGCGCTGTTCCACGTGCAGGGGATGACGCCTGAATCGGAACTGGATGACATCGTGCGGCCCGACGCCCAGGAACTGACCATTGACTCGCTGGACGAGGGGTACGCACGCTTGAGCAGCCCGTTGGAGCGCATTGACTTCGTGAGCATCGGCTGCCCCCATGCGTCGCTGGAGGAGTTGCGGGATGCGGCGCGGTTCCTGGCGGGCAAGCGGGTGCGGAGCCTGCTATGGATCACGACGTCCCGCGAGACGCGGCGGCGGGCCGAAGCGGCAGGCTGGGTGCAAACGATTGATCACGCGGGCGGCCATGTGGTCAGCGACACCTGCCTGGTGGTGGCTCCGGTGGAGGCGCTGGGCGTCAAGACGATGGCGACCAACTCGGCGAAGGCTGCCTTCTACGCGCCGTCGCATTCGGGCCTCCAGGTGCGGCTTGGGACGCTGGGCGAGTGCCTGGATGCGGCGGTGCGAGGGTGCTGGCCGCCGCGGAGGAGGGGGGCGTGCTGAGATTGCGGGGGCGCGTCATCAAGGCGGGCACGGTGCACGGCGAGGCGCTCGTCTCTCCGGAACCGGT
>JARYMK010000039.1 GCA_029907165.1 Anaerolineae bacterium | reverse complement strand
GTGCTGCTGGCCGGTCGGTCGGAGGCGAACGACATCGTGCTGGAAGGCCGTCGCGTGTACGCGGGCACGGGCGGCTCGCCCACGATGATCCTGGACGCCGGAGCCGACACGCCGCGCCCGGGCACGCTCCAGGACCTGGCGCGACTGGTGCGCCTTGCGGACGCGCTAGAGCACTGCGACTTCGTGGTCGCGCCCCTGTACCCCACGGACGTACCGAGAGAAGACGTGCCCGTCAACCGATTCTACGCCTGCCTACGCAACACGGCCAAGCACGTGATGGGGGGCGTGGATTCGGTAGCGGGCGCGCGGCAGGTGATTCGTCTGGGCGCGCTCCTGGCGGGTGGGGAAGACCGCCTGCGGGCGCGCCCCTTCATTTCGGCCATCACCAGTTGGATGGTCAGCCCGCTGCGCCTGGATACCGAGGTTACGGACATCCTGCTGGAATGGTGCGGGCACGGGCTGCCGGTGGCGCTGTCGTCGGCGCCCATGGCCGGCTCCACGTCGCCGGTAACGCTGGCCGGGACGCTGGTGCAACTGAACGCCGAGCAACTCAGCGGCATCGTGCTGACCCAGTTGGCGCGGCCCGGGACGCCCGTGCTGGCCGGGTACATCCCGGGCGTGGCCGACATGAAGACCGGCGGATACCTGGGCGGGGCCGTGGAGTTCGGGATGATGCAGGCGGCAGCCGCGCAGTTGGCGCACTTCTACGGGGTGCCCATCTACGGCTCCGGTGGAATGAGCGACGCCAAGATTCCCGACGCCCAGGCGGGCTATGAGAAGATGGCGACGTTCCTGCTGGCGGCCATGGGCGGGTGCAACTACATCCACCACGCCATCGGCATGGTTACCAACATGAGCGCGGTCTCCATGGAGCAGGCCGTGATAGACAACGAGATTGTGGGCATGGCGATGCGGGTGCTGCGCGGGATTGACATAACCGAGGAGACGATGGCGCAGGAGGCCATCGGCCGTGTGGGGCCTGGCGGGCACTACCTCATGGACGTGCACACGGTGCGGCACATGCGGCGGGAGTTCTTCTACCCCCGCGTGGCCGACCGCCAGACCCGCGCCATGTGGGAGGCGGACGGCAAGCGGGATGCTCGCGCGCGTGCCCAGGAGCGCGTGGAGGCGGTTCTGGCAACGCACGAACCGCCTGCATGGCCGGAAGATGTGGATGTGGCCATCCGCCGCGAGTTCCGTATTGGGCTGGAGTAGGGTGGAAAGCGGTCAGCGGATGGCGCCGACGGGCCAGTTGGCGGCCTCTTCCTGCATGACGCGCTCCAGGATGGCGTCGCGGGTGGCGTTGAGTTCCTGGCGGGTCAGTTCAACGGCCCTGTCCCTGTCGCGCTGGCGGATGGCTTCCAGAATGCGGGCGTGGCTTTCGGGCTGGATGCGCCCGGCGTGGCGCAGCACCATGAAGCGGGCCAGGCGGTCGTGGAGGCGGCCCAGGGTTTCGGCCAATTGGTCATTGCCCGACGCTTTGGCCAGAAGATAGTGGAAGCGGCGGTTCTCGTCGGTATAGCGGTCGTAGGACTCGTCATCGTCGCCCGTGTAGGGAGCGTGGACGTGGGCCAGTTGCTCCAACTGCTCTTCGGTGATGCGGCCGATGGCGCGCTCCACGGCGGCGACTTCCAGAATCTCGCGCAGGTCCAGCAGGTCGCGCAGTTCCTTGAGGGTGGTGTAGGTAACGAAGTAGCCGGAGCGGGACTTGATGGTTACAAGCCCTTCCTGTCCCAGCATCTGCAGGGCGTCGCGGACGGGTGTAACGCTGGTGCCGTACTTGCGGGCCAGTTCGTCCACGTCCAGTTTCAGGCCGGGCTTGAGGTGGCCCATGATGATGGCGCGGCGCAATTGCTTGTAGATGACCGATTTGGACGTTTCGCCGGGTTGTGTGGTCGCCATGAGAACCTCCTGTCCGAGCACGGTTCTGCAGGGACATGCCCGATTCCGCAACGAGTTTGCGCATACATTATACCACAGAAATTGCTATTTGGCAATACGCGCGTATCTCTCTTGACAGGTAGCACAGCATGTGCTATAATTGATATATCAGAACTGCCCGTTCCATATCTCCGTCGGCGGACTGCGGACAGGCAGGCAACGGAATGAGGCGGCAATCCAAGGGACCACGCTCATAGCGTAGCCGAAGACATCCCGGTTTCACATCCCCGTCAGCGGGTAGAAAGGAGGTGCTCTAGGACAGATTCCTGCGATGACTCGGATTTCGGAGCCAAAGGAGGTTTCCGAACCCCACGTGAGTGGGCAGATTCTCTACACAAGAGGAGGAGTATCCGATGGAGATCATCAAGAAGGATGAGAACCAGCACGAGCACCCGTACATCCCCGAGTTGAAGGAACTCTACAAGAAGGGGCGGATCACCCGACGCGAGTTCCTTCGCAATGCCACGTTGCTGGGCATGTCCCTTGCCAGCGCGACCGCTTTCCTGTCCGCATGCGGCACCAAAGCGACGCCGACCACCGCACCCACGAAGCCGCCTGTCGCACAGCCGACCCCCGTCCCGCCGACTGCGACCCCGAAGCCGGCCGGCCCCAAGCGTGGCGGCACCATGACCATCGCAACCCGCGTGCCCCGCGTGGACCATCCCGCCCGCCTGTCCTGGATTGAAGGCGTAAACCAGTTCCGCCAGGTCTGCGAGTACCTCACCTACACCGACTACGACAACATCACGCACCCCTGGCTGCTGGAGAAGTGGGAGGCAGATGCGGAGGTCAAGGAGTGGACGCTGTACATCCGCAAGGGCATCAAGTTCAACAACGGGCAGGAACTGACCGCGGATGACGTCATCTTCAACTTCCAGCAGTGGCTGGACAAGGACGTGGGCTCGTCCATGCTGGGTCTGATGAGTTACCTCCAGCCGACCGGCATTGAGAAGGTGGATGACTACACGGTCAAACTGCACCTGGATTCGCCGCAGATTGCCGTGCCCGAGCACCTGTTCCACTACCCCGCGATGATCGTCCCGCGCACCTTTGAGGGCGACATCACGAAGCAGCCCATCGGCACGGGGCCGTTCCTGCTGGAGGAGTTCCGCGAGACCGAGCGCGCTGTGTTCCGCCGCCGCGAGGACTACTGGCTAATGGCTGACGACGGCAAACCGTACCCGTACCTGGACAAACTGGTGTACCTGGACCTGGGCCAGGACGACGCGGCCCGCATTGCGGCCATGCAGAGCGGCCAGGTGGACAACATCTTCAACCCGTCCGCGGAAATCTGGCAGGCGGTGAAGGACCTGCCCACCGTCAAGGTGTACTCAACGGCCACAGCCCAGACCTTCGTCATCCGCATGCGTGTGGACAAGGAGCCCTGGAACGACAACCGGGTGCGCCTGGCGCTCAAGAAGTGCATTGACCGCCAGAAGATGCTGGACCTGGCGTGGTTCGGCGAGGGCGTCCTGGGCCACGACGCGCACGTTGCGCCGATTCACCCCGAGTACTGCCCGAAGGACATCCCGGCCTACGACCCGGAAGGGGCCAAGAAACTCCTGGCCGAAGCCGGATACCCCAACGGGCTGTCGGTGGAACTGTCCACGCAGCAAGCGCGTGCCGAACCGGCCATGGCGCAGGCCCTGCGCGAGTCTGCGGCGGCGGGCGGGTTTGACATCAAACTCAACATCCTGCCCTCGGCGCAGTACTGGGACATCTGGACTGAGGTCCCGCTGGGCATCACCATCTGGGCGCACCGCCCGCTGGGCACCATGGTGCTGGCGCTGGCCTACACCGCCGACGACACCGGCAAGCCCGTGCCCTGGAACGAGACCTACTGGGTGGATCCCGAGTTCACCACGCTGCTCAAGGAAGCCGAGCGGACGCTGGATGTGGAGAAGCGCCGCGCCATCATGTGCAAACTGGAAGACATCCAGATGCAGCGCGGCTCGGTCGGAATTGCGTTCTGGACCAATGTCTGGTACATTGCCAACAAGAAGTTCAAGAACGTGGATGCGCACCCGACCAACTACGACATCCTGTACAACGCTTGGTACGACCCGGAGGCCTAGCGCGGTTCGCTCGTCTCCGCCCTGGGAGCGACCCGTGTAGCATCTGGGTCATCGGTAACGGTGCACACCCGGCTCCCATGCTCGCTCGCCGGGCATGGGAGCCGAACTTGGAGCGACAACGCAGCCCAAACCCACGCCGTCCTGACAACCTATTGGGCATTGTCCAGAAGACGCGATTTCGTCCAGTTAGGGGAGTAGCATGGCCAAGTACATCCTGCGCCGAATCGGATTCATGCTCCTGACGATGCTCCTCGTGTCCATTGCCATTTTCCTCATCTCGGAGGTAGCACCTGGGGATGTGGCCCGGCACATCCTGGGCCAGTTCGCGACGCCGGAGCAGGTGGAGTTGCTGCGCGACCAGATGGGGCTAGACCAGAGCGTGGTGGTGCGCTACCTGGACTGGCTGGTGGGCAACGACTGGCGCTTGTGGCGGCTGGTAGGAAAGCCGCTGCGGTACACGCGGGTTGGGCAGTACGATAGCCCGTCATGGTACGCGGTGGAGGCCGACGGCACGCTGAAGCAGTGGCGCATGAAGAAAGGCACCGGCCTCGTGGAGATTCGCATCAGCCCCGACGGAAAGCGTGAGGAGTTCTTGTTTGAAGATTGGCAGATCGCCGAGGATGGCAGCGAAATCTTCTGGGGCGTGGACACGGCCGACCACGTAGTTCTGTGGCGCAAGGGCGAGGAGGCGCAGAAGGTCGGTCCCGCTTCCGCCGGCCGCACGATGACCGAGGCCAGCGGCGTGGAGTACTACCCGCTGCGCAAGGGCCTGCTCCGCGGCGACCCGGGCATCTCCCTGCGAACGAACAAGCCGGTAGGGCCGACACTGGTGCGGCGGCTGCGCAACTCGTTCGTGTTGGCAGGCATCGCGTTCGTCATCATCATGCCTATCGCGCTCCTTTTGGGCATCCTGGCGGGCCTGAAGGAAGGGCGCGCCGTGGATCGCACCATCTCGCTGTTCAGCCTCATCACCACCTCGGTGCCCGAGTTCGCCAGCGGCGTGTTCCTCATCCTGCTGTTCGCGTTCTGGCTCAAGGTCTTGCCCGGCGCGGCGGTGTTCGTGAGCGACGTGGCGCCGTTCATGCAGCCCAAGTTGCTCATCCTGCCCGTGCTCACGCTGACGCTGGTGGAGGTGGGCTACGTTACCCGCATGACGCGCGCCAGCATGATAGAAGTCATGAACGCGCCCTACATCCGCACCGCGTTCCTCAAGGGCCTGCCCTACTGGCGCATCGTGTTCAAGCACGCCGTTCGCAACGCCCTCATGGCCCCCATCACGGTCATCATGCTGCACGTGAACTGGCTCATCGGCGGCATCGTGGTCGTGGAGTCGGTGTTTGGCTACCCAGGTCTGGGCATGTACATGCTGGACTCGGCGCTATTCAAGGACATCAACGCCATTGAGGCGGGGGCAATGGTCATGGTGGCCCTCGCCGTCGGGACTCAATTGGTGGCCGATATTATCTATACGTTCCTCAATCCACGCATTCGTTACACGTAATCGGGGACTGTCGGAGTTGGCAAGACGCGAGGAGAAGCGCACATGACAGTCGCAGCGGATTTGGGAAAGAGCCTTGACACGGGCAAGCGAAGATGGCGGCGAGTTTGGGAGTCGGTGTCTGTCATCTTCCGCTCGCGGGTTGCCGTGGTGGGGCTGAGCATTGTCATCTTCTGGGTGCTCGTGGCCATCTTCGCGCCCGTGCTGGCCCCGCACAGCCCCTTCGCGCAGGACTCGGCGGCGATCAACAAGCCGCCCAGCCCTACGCACCCGCTGGGCACCGACCACCTGGGCCGCGACATCCTTTCGCGCCTGATTTACGGTAGCCGCACGATCCTGCTGTTGGCCCCCATCTCGGTGCTGTGCTCGGTGGCGTTGGGCACGCTCCTCGGACTCATCGGTGGGTACTACGGTGGCCTGGTGGACGAGGTGGTGATGCGCATCCTGGATGCGATCATGGCGTTCCCCACGATTCTGTTGTACCTCATCATCATCTCAGCCATCGGCCCGTCGGCGTTCAACGTGGTGCTGGCGATTACGTTCGTGGGTGCGCCAGGCATCGCGCGGCTCGTGCGCAGTCTGACGCTGGACATCCGCGTGCGGGACTTCGTCGCGGCGGCGAAACTGCGCGGCGACAGCGACTGGCGCATTATGTTCGTGGAGATTCTGCCGAACGCGCGCGGCCCGCTCATTATTGACGCCATGCTGCGCGTGGGCTATGCCATCTTCGCCATCGGCACACTGGGCTTCCTGGGCCTGGGCCTACCGCCCCCGACGCCGGACTGGGGCGGCATGATCAACGAGGCGCGCAAGTACATCTGGACCAACCCACTGGGCGTGCTGTGGCCGGCCATCGCCATATCCAGCCTGGTCGTCGGGCTAAACCTGTTCGCCGATGGCCTGCGCGAAGAGACCACTCGTTACCAGTAGTGCGACAGATTCGGGGAAAGGCAGAGGGACATGCAACAAGCGCGTAGTGCTCCCATCCTGAAGGTGCAGGACCTGGCCATCGCCTACGAGACGCGCAAGGGCGACATAACGGCGGTGCGCAACGTGTCGTTTGAGATACGCCGCGGCGAGACGCTGGGCATCGTCGGCGAGTCGGGCTGCGGCAAGAGCACCGTCGCCTTCGGCATTGTCAACTTCCTGGGGCGCAACGGGCGCATCACCGGCGGACGCATCCTCTTCCAAGGCCAGGACCTGGTGGGCCGCTCCGAGGAGGAACTACGTCGGTTGCGCGGCGACCGCATCGCCATGGTGTACCAGGACCCCATGCAGGCGCTCAACCCGTCGCTGCGCATCGGCGAGCAACTGAGCGAGGTGCTGGTGGTGCACCGAGGGATGAAGCGCAAGGAGGCCGAGGAGCGGTGCATGCAGATGCTCCAGCGCGTCTACATGCCCGACCCGGCCAGCGTGATGCGGCGCTACCCCCACCAACTGTCGGGTGGGCAGCAGCAGCGAGTGGTGATCGCCATGGCGCTGCTCAACGACCCGGCGCTCCTCATCATGGACGAGCCGACCACTGCCCTGGACGTTACGGTGGAGGCGGCGGTGCTGGACCTGGTGGAGGAACTCCAGAAGGACTTTGACACCGCCATCATGTACATCAGCCATAACCTGGGCGTTATCGCGCGCGTGTCCGACACGGTGGGCGTGATGTACGCGGGCGAGTTGGTGGAGCGCGCCCCGGTGGTGGACGTTTTCCTGCGGCCGCATCATCCCTACACCCAGGGACTCATGCGGTGCGTGCCCAGGCTGGGCATGGACAAGGCCAGCAGTTATCTGTACCCCATCAAGGGCCGGGTGCCGCCGCCCGACCATCTGCCGCCGGGCTGTGTCTTTGAGCCTCGCTGCCCTTATGCGCGCCCCGCGTGCTGCGAGACCAGGCCCGAACTCCGCCAGGTGGCCGATGGGCATTGGGCGCGGTGCCTGTTTGCCGAGGAGGTCGCGCAGTCGGTATGGGCGCCGTCCGACGAGGTGCCCGCCCGCCTGCCGGCCATACATGCCGCTGCCGCCGACGATAAGCCTCTGCTCGTCGTGCGGGACGCCAGGACGTACTACGAGGTGCCATCCAGACAACTCATGGGCCGCAAGCAACTGGTGAAGGCGGTGGATGGCGTGAGCGTGGAGGTCAGGCGCGGGCAGACGCTGGGCATCGTCGGCGAGTCGGGCTGCGGCAAGACGACCCTTGTCAAGACCATCGTGGGCATGGAGAAGCCGACCGGCGGCGAGTTTGAGTTCATGGGCGTGGACATCGCCGTGCCGGTCTCCAAGCGCAGCCTGGAGGTCATCCGCAACCTGCAAATGGTGTTCCAGAACCCCGATTCCACGCTCAACCCGTCGTTCAGCGTGGGACAGCAGATCGCCTGGCCGTTGCGCCGATTCCGGAAAGTCCCGCACAACCAGGTGCGCGGCGAAGTCATCCGCCTGCTGGAGATGATGAAGTTGGGCGAGCGATACTACGACCGCCTACCGCGCCAGTTGAGCGGCGGCGAGAAGCAGCGCGTGGGCATCGCGCGGGCCATCGCGGGCCTGCCGGCCATGGTGCTATGCGACGAGCCGGTGTCGGCGCTGGACGTGTCGGTGCAGGCGGCGGTGCTGAACCTGCTGCTGGAGATTCAGGCCGAACTGGGCACGACGATGGTGTTCATCGCCCACGACCTGAGCGTGGTGCGGTTCTTCTGCGATTACATCGCGGTCATGTACCTGGGCCACGTGGTGGAGTCGGGCCCGGTGGAGGCGATCTACGCGCCGCCGTACCACCCTTATACCGAGGCGCTCCTGTCGGCGGTACCGTTCCCCGACCCGACGGTGGAGCAGAAGAGCATCCGCCTGAGCGGCTCCGTGCCCAGCGCGCTGAACCCGCCCAGCGGTTGCCGATTCCACACGCGCTGCCCGCGCAAACTCGGCGAGATTTGCGAGCGCGAGACTCCGCCCTGGCAGGATGCGGGCAACGGACATCGGATTTTCTGCCACATTCCGCTGGAGGAACTGCGGAAAGTGGAAGCGGTCGTTACCGTTCCGAAGAAAACTGACAACTAGAGGGAGTTGGATATGGCCAAGCGAGTGATTCATCCGCCTACGGGTACTCAATTGACCTGCAAGAACTGGCTCATTGAAGCCGCATACCGCATGATTCAGCACAACCTGGACCCCGACGTGGCCTTTGACCCCGATAACCTCATCGTGTACGGAGGGAGCGGTAAGGCGGCGCGAAACTGGGAGTGCTTTGACGCGATTCTGGAGAGTTTGCGCAACCTGGAACCCGACGAGACGCTCCTCGTCCAGAGCGGCAAGCCCGTCGCCGTGTTCAGGACCCACACCGATGCGCCGCGCGTCCTCCTCGCCAATTCCAACTTGGTGCCCGCGTGGGCCAAACAGGAGTACTTTGACGAACTGGAGCGCAAGGGCCTCATCATGTACGGGCAGATGACGGCGGGCAGTTGGATTTACATCGGCACGCAGGGCATCCTCCAGGGCACGTATGAGACCCTGGCCGCCTGCGCCAAGGCCCAAGGCTGGCCGAGCCTGAAGGGCAAGTTCGTGCTGACCGCCGGCCTGGGTGAGATGGGTGGCGCACAGCCCCTGGCGGTTACCATGAACGAGGGCGTGGCGCTGGTGGTGGAGATTGACCGATGGCGCGCCGAGCGGCGGCTCCGCACTGGCTACCTGGACCGCATCGCCGAGAACATAGAGGAGGCGATGACCTGGGTTGAGGAGGCCGTCAAGGCCGAGCAGCCGCTGTCGGTCGGCCTTATCGGCAACGCCGCGGAGGTGCTGCCCGAACTGGTGCAGCGCGGCGTCGTGCCCGACGTGGTAACCGACCAGACGAGCGCCCACGACCCGCTGCGCTACTTCCCGCGCGGCATGACGTTTGAGGAAGCCAAGGCCCTCCGCGAGCGCGACCCGGAGGAGTTCAAGCGCCGCGCTATGGAATCCATGGCGGCCCACGTGCAGGCCATGCTGGACTTCCAGAAGAAGGGGAGCGTGGTGTTTGACTACGGCAACAACATTCGCCAGCGCGCCTACGACATGGGCGTGAAGAACGCCTTTGACTTCCAGGGGTTCGTGCCGCTGTACATCCGCCCGCTCTTCTGCGAGGGCAAGGGGCCGTTCCGCTGGGTGGCGCTTTCGGGCGACCCGGAGGACATCTACGTAACCGACCAGGTCATCATGGACCTATTCCCGCACGATGAGCACCTGGTGCGGTGGATCAAGATGGCGCAGAAGAAGGTCAAGTTCCAGGGGCTGCCGTCGCGCATCTGCTGGCTGGGGTACGGCGAGCGCGCCAAGGCTGGCCTGGCGTTCAACGACTTGGTGGCGAGCGGCCGGGTGAAGGCGCCCATCGTCATCGGGCGCGACCACCTGGACGCCGGCTCGGTGGCGTCGCCGCGGCGCGAGACCGAGGGGATGAAGGACGGCTCCGATGCCATCTCGGACTGGGCCATCCTCAACGCGCTTATCAATGCGGTGAACGGGGCCACGTGGGTGAGTTTCCACCATGGCGGCGGCGTGGGCATCGGCTACAGCCAGCACGCGGGCATAGTCATCGTGGCCGACGGCACGCCCGAAGCCGCCCGCAGGCTGGAGCGCGTGCTCACCACAGACCCCGGCATGGGCGTGGTGCGCCATGCGGATGCCGGATACGAGCGCGCCATCCAGGTTGCCAAAGAGCGCGGCGTGAAGATTCCCATGCTGAAGTAGACATAACTGCGAAGCGGTGCCCGTCAGGTGCGGCGTTCCTGGAGAGAATGTACGGGTAGTTTGCCAACAAGGGACAGAACCGAATCCAGAAGGATACATAACGGTGGAGCGTTTAGCCTTGAGTTCCCGGCTGGTGATTGACGGCAATAGCCTTACCCTGGAAGACGTGGTGGCGGTGGCCTACGCACCTTCCAGGGGCGAATACATAGAAGTTACGTTGTCCGAAGAAAGTCGCGCGCGGGTTCGGCGGGCCGAACAGGCGGTGCAGGAGTTCATCGCCCGTGGCGAGGTGGTGTACGGCGTTACGACGGGGTTCGGGGCGTTCAAGGGGCGCATCATCCCGCCCGACCAGGTTCGCCAACTCCAGCGCAATATCATCATGAGCCACGCGGTGGGGGTGGGCGAGCCGCTGGACGAGCCGATGGTCCGCGCCATGATGCTCATCCGCGCCAACGCCCTCGCCAAGGGGCATTCGGGCATCCGCCTGGAGACGCTGCAACTGCTGCTGGACATGCTGAACCGTGGCGTGCATCCGGTGGTGCCGTCGCAGGGGTCGCTGGGGGCCAGCGGGGATTTGGCTCCCCTGGCGCACATGGCGCTGCCCATCATCGGCCTGGGCGAGGCGGTGTACCAAGGCGAGCGGCTGCCCGGGGCCGAGGCCCTGGCGCGCGCCGGGCTTCAGCCCACGACGCTGGAGGCGAAAGAGGGCCTGGCCCTGACCAACGGCACAGCGCTCATGGTCGCCATCGGGGTGCTGACCACGTGGCAGGCGGAGAACTTGTCCCGCGTGGCCGACATCGCGGGGTGCCTGACCCTGGAGGCCACCTACGGGACGCCGCGGGCGTTTGACGCGCGCATCCACGCGGTGCGGCCACACCCTCGCCAGGTGGAATGCGCCGCGTATCTGCGCCGCCTGATTGAGGGCAGCACGTTCACCCGCCCCGACGACCCGCTGAACGTCCAGGACGCCTACACGTTGCGGTGCATCCCGCAGGTGCATGGCGCAGTGCGCGACGCCATCGCCTACGCGCGCTGGGTGCTGGGCATAGAACTCAACTCGGCGACGGACAACCCGCTCATCTTCTTTGACGACGCCACGGGCGAGGCGACGGTGCTTTCGGGTGGGAACTTCCACGGCGAGCCACTGGCCATCGCCATGGACTACCTGAGCCTGGCGCTGACCGAACTGGGCAACATCTCCGAGCGGCGGCTGGCGCGCCTCACCGATGAGTCCAGCAACGCGGAGACGCTGCCCGCATTCCTGACCCGCGAAGGCGGGCTGAACTCCGGCTTCATGCTGACGCAGTACACGGCGGCGGCACTGGCGTCGGAGAACAAAGTCCTGGCCCATCCGGCCAGCGCCGACACGATTCCCACGTCGGCCAACATAGAGGATCACGTAAGCATGGGGCCGACGGCGGCGCGACACGCGCGCAGGATCGCCGCCAACGTGGAGCGGATTCTGGCGCTGGAACTGATGGCGGCGGCGCAGGGGATTGACTTCCGCCGCGAGGTTCTCGGCCCGTCGGCGCGGCTGGGCAAAGGCACTCAGGCTGCCTATGCGCTGATTCGCCAGCATGTCCCGTTCCTGGAGCGGGATGATGTGATGTACCCGTACATAGAATCGGTTGTCGCGCTCGTGGCAAGCGGCGCGCTGGCCAGGGCAGTGGAGGAGGCCCTGGAGGGCAGGGGCTAGTCCTGCGGAAGGAGGCGTATGTTAGTCAAGGATTACATGACCCGCCACCCGTTCTTGGCCGAACCGTCCATGTCCATCGTGGAGGCCCAGCGGCTGATGGGCGAGAACAACATCCGCCACCTGCCGGTTGTGGGCGAAGGCAAGCGGCTGCTAGGCCTGGTTACGCGGAACTCGCTGCTGGTTGAGCCGAGCCGCCTGAGCAGCCTGGACATGTGGGAGATCGCTCGCTACTTGTCCGGCCTCACCGTGCGGGACGTGATGATCAAGGCGCGGGACGTGATCACGATTCACCCCGACGCGACGATAGAAGACGCGGCCCGCATCATGGTGGAATGCAAGGTGGGATGTCTGCCCGTGGCGGAAGGCGAGTTCGTCGTGGGCATTCTGACCGACGTGGACATGATGGCACATCTGATGCAGATGATGGCGGCTACCACGCCAGCCGTGCGCGTTACGGTGCGCATGCCCGACGTGCGCGGGGAACTGGCGAAACTGGTGGGGGCCATTGCCGGGCAGGGTTGGGGCATTCTGGCCCTGGGTGGCGCGCCCGCCCCGCGCGAGCCTGGCAAGTGGGACGCGGTGGTCAAGATTCGCTACGTTACGAAGGAACAGGTGGCGGCGGCTCTTTCGCAGGTGGAAGGCCAGCAGATTGTGGACATACGGGAAACCTAACCCGCACCGGATGGCACCATGTCTCTTGTAGAGGAATTCATCCGCATCTTTGACGTGTGGGAACCGGCGCGGCTTTACCTGTCTATGATGGTGGACGAGGCAGAGATGGCGCTGGTGGTGGCGATGGACGGCGAGGCGATCACCGCCGCCGAGGTCGCCCGCCGACTGGCGCTGCCCGAGGAGCAGGCGCGCGCCTTGCTTGAGCGCGCCTACCGTCGCGGAATCGTGAACCGGTCGGGCGACGGCGGCACTGAGACCTACAAGGCGGCCGATTTCTACTCCCGCCTGGACGTGTTCGCCAAGTTTGAGAACTGGGACGACATCCCGCCCGAAGCCCGCAAGGTCATCAACCGGCGCTACCTGGACGAGTACATCGCGCACGTGCGGCCCAAGGTGGAGCAGTTGATGGCGGGCGCGACTGCGGCGGAGGGGCTTCACAACAACGACGTGCTCCTCTTGCGCGAAGTGGAAGAAATGCTGGATGCGGCCACCGACATCGTGGTTCAGCCGTGCGACTGCCGCCGCCTGGGGCAGAACTGCGACCGGCCCGTGGAGACGTGCCTCTGGCTGGACAAGTCGGCGCGCGAGGCGCTAGACAGGGGACACGGCCGGCGGTTGACCGTCGGTGAGGCAAAGGCCCTGGTGCGCCATGCCGACCGCAAGGGCCTGATGCACACGGGCGACAGCCAGTGGCGGGCGAACGGCTTGTCGCCCATCTGCAACTGCTGCGCGTGCGATTGCTATCCGTTCAACGCCGCCCGCGAAATCGGCAGCAAGGGGGTCTGGCCCCGCAGCCGCTACGTGGCCGCCTACGACCGCGACGCGTGCTCCTTCTGCGGGCTTTGCGTCAAACGATGCCATTTCGGGGCATTCTACCACGACGGCGCAGAAGTTACCCGCAAAGGCACAGCCCTGCGCGACGTCCAGTTTGACCCCGCCAAGTGCTGGGGCTGCGGGCTGTGCGCGAACTCCTGTCCGACCGGGGCCATTGCCATGCGCCCGCTCAACTCCACCCCCGACAGGATGCCGTGAGACCGACTATGCCCACGATTGCGCATCTCCTCGTCGTGCCCTCGGTGGGCGGCTACTACTGCGAAGACCTGGCTGCCCTTCAGTCGCGGCCCATGTCCGTCGCCGAGCGGTACGCCGCGTCTGGCGTTACGCCCGGGTTCCGCCGCGTGCGCGAGGTGGCCGAGGCGGTTTCGGTGGGGCTGGTTCTGGACGACGGGCACGTGGCGTGGGGCGATTGCGTAGCCGTGGCCTACAGTGGGAAGGCGGGGCGCTGGCCGGTGTTCCGCGCCGACGAGGGCATCGCTGCCGTGCGCCAGGTTGTGGCTCCGGCGCTTGCAGGGCAGTCGGTGGCCGAGTTTCGCGCGCTGGCCGCGAAGATAGACGGCCTGATGGAGACCGTTGTCGTGGAGCGGCCCGCCGAAGCGCCGCAAGATGAGCGCGCGGGTGGGGTATCCCGCCGCGACTTGCTCACGGGCCGCTTCCTGCGGACCGATAGCGAGGACTCGCCGCGGATGGAGCGGGTTGCGGTAACGCGGCCGCTGCACACGGCGGTGCGGTATGGCGTGAGCCAGGCGCTGCTCCAGGCTGCGGCCCTGGCGCGCGGCCTCACCATGGCCGAGGTCATCGCCGACGAGTGGGGGCTGCCGCTCCCATCCGAGCCGGTGCCCATCCACGCCCAGTCGGGCGGCGAGCGGTACGCGAACGTGGACAAGATGATCGCCCGGCGCGTGGCGTCGCTACCCCACGCGCTGGTGGACAACATCCCGGAGCAACTGGGCAGCGACGGCTCGGAATTGGTGCAGTACGCCCGCTGGGTCAAGGAGCGCATCCAGGCGCTGGCGGGGTCGGACTATCAGCCCACCATTCACCTGGACGTGCACGGGGCGCTGGGGCAGGTCTTTGACAACAACCTGGGCAAAGTGCTGGGCGTCCTGTACGCGCTGGAGACGGCGGTTCGGCCCTATGCCTTGCGCGTGGAGTGCCCGGTGATGATGGATAGCCGCGACGCGCAGATAGACGCCATGCGCACGCTCCGCCAGTACGTGCGCGCGCGGGGGATGCACGTGCAACTGGTGGCCGACGAGTGGGCCAACACGCTGGACGACATCCGCGCCTTCGTGGATGCCCAGTCCGCCGACATGATTCAGGTCAAGATGCCCGACCTGGGCAGCGTTCACAATGCGGTGGACGCGGTTCTCGTGTGCAAGCAGGGCGGGGTGGGCGCGTTTCTGGGCGGCAGTTGCGCCGAGACCGACATCTCATCCCGCGTGAGCGTCCACGTCGCGTTGGCCGCCCGCCCGGACATCGTGATGGCGAAGCCGGGGATGGGCGTGGACGAGGCCGTCATGCTGGCGCAAAACGAGATGGGCCGCGTCCTGGCCGAGATTCGGCACAGGCGCCGCGCGAATACAAACTCAACGGGGAGTACACCATGAAATCCGCAAACCGCACCGCATTCACATCGCCGCAGTTCGCGCTCCTGTCGGACAGCCAGAAGGAAGATCTGCACCTCGCCGCGCTGGAAGTCCTGCGCCGCACGGGCATCCGCTTCCATCACCGTGAGGCGCTGGAGATGCTGAAGAAGGCCGGGGCCTTTGTGTCCGATGGCAACCTGGTGAAGTTCCCTGCGCGACTGGTGGACGAGGCGCTGGCGTCGCCGCCGAGCCGCATTGTCATGTGCGACCGAGACGGCGCGCCAGCCATGCTGTTGGAGGGGACGAAAACGTACTTCGGGACCGGCTCCGACTGCCTCAACCTGCTGGACCCCGAAACGGGCGCGCATCGTCCGTTCACCCAGGCCGACATCGTGAACGGCTACCGCCTGTGCGACGCATTGCCGAACATCCACTTCGTCATGTCCATCGGAATCCCGTCGGACGTGGACCCGGCGCTCACCTATGACGTGCAGATGGCGCTGATGCTGGAACACACGACGAAGCCCATCGTGTTCGTTACCAACGACGGGGCCAGTTGCCGGCGGGCCATTGACATGGCGGCAGCGGCAGCAGGCGGGCACGAGGCTCTGCGTGCGCAGCAGCACATCCTGCTGTACTCCGAGCCGTCCTCGCCGCTCCAGCAGTCGGAGACGGCGGTGGACAAATTGCTGCTGATGGCCGAGCACGAACTGCCCGTGGTACACTCGCCGGGGCCGCAGATGGGTGCGACTGCTCCGATTACCATGGCGGGCGGCCTCGTCATGTCCCTGGCGGAGATTCTGAGCAGCCTGGTCGTGCATCAGTTGCGCAAGCCCGGCGCGCCATTCGTATTCGGCGCAGGGCTGCACCACATGGACATGGGCGCCATGCAGATTTGCTACGCCTCGCCCGAGTTCCAGTTGACCAAGGCGGCGGTGGCCGAGATGGGGCGCTGGTACGGCCTGCCGACCTGGGGATACGCGGGCTGCTCCGACGCGAAGGTGATGGACGAGCAGGCGGCGCTGGAAGCCATGCTCTCGGTCCTCATGGCGAAACTCAGCGGCGCGAACCTGATTCACGACGTGGGCTACATGGAAAGTGGCCTGACGACCTCGTTTGAGATGATCGTGCTCACGGACGAACTCGTGGCCATGACCGACCACTTGATGAAAGGCATTGAGGTCAGCGACGCCACGCTGATGGTGGACGAACTGGACGAGGTCGGGCCGGGCGGCAACTTCCTCGCCACACGCGCCACGCTCAAGCGGTTCCGCGAGTTCTGGTTCCCCGGCCTGTTGGACCGGCGGACGCGGCCCCAGTGGCTGGAAGCCGGCGCCACAACCCTGGGCCAGAGGCTCACGGCCAAGGTGCGGGACATCTTACGAGACCATCAGTCCAATCCGCTGCCCCAGGACGTGAAGCAGCGCGTGTGGGAAATTGTGTCCGGCGCCCAGTAGAGCGGCGCATATTCTGAGACCAAGGGAAAGAGGGTTCAAGTGGATACGAACTACAGTGCTCATCAAACCCCCCAGTTTCGTGTACTTTCGGACGCGCAGGCGCGGACTATCTATTACGCGGCCTTGGAGGTCCTGAACCGCACGGGGGTGGACGTGCACAACGCCGAGGGGCGTGAACTCATGGCGCGGGCCGGGGCGCGCGTGGACGGCGTGCGGGTGCGCATCCCGCCGCATATCGTGCAGGACGCGGTGGCCGCGACGCCGCGCACGTTCACCCTCTGGAGCCGCGACGGCAAGCCGTGCATCCAGGTGGTGCCCGACCGTGTGCATTTTGGCCCCGGGCTGACGAGCACCAACTTCGTGGACCCCGAGACGGGCGAGCGCCGCAAGACCCGGCGGGGCGATCCTGGGCTGACCGCCAAGGTGTGCGATGCCCTGCCCAACATTGATTACGTGATGGGGCTGGGGCTTATCGGCGACGTAACGCCCAACCTGGCCCCCGTGTACGAGTTCGCCGAGATGGTGATGAACACCACCAAACCCGTCATGGCCTGGGCCTACAACCTGGACAACGTGCGGGACATCTACGACATGGCCGTTGCGGTGGCGGGCAGCGAGGAGACCCTGCGCCGACGGCCGTTCCTGGCGTTTTTCGCCACGTTCCAGGCCCCGCTGATGGCGACGGACCACGACCTGGGCAATGTGCTGTGGATGGCCGAGCGGGGAATTCCCATCATCTACATCGGCGGGGGCGCGGCGGGCAGCACGGCTCCCATCACGGGTGCGGGGCTTCTGGTGTCCTACCTGGCCGGGGCGCTGACCGGCCTGGTGGCGGTGCAACTGAAGGCGCGCGGCGCGCCCATCTGCATCGGGGGCGTGCCCGAGCCGACCGATCTGCGCACCGGTCGCCCGGCCTACGGCGGTCCGGAGATGAGCCTGTACAGCGCGGCCATGTCGGACATCTCGCGCTATCTGGGCGTGCCGTTCATGGGCACGGCGGGCGCGTCCGAGGCGAAGGTGCTGGACCTGCAGGCAGCCATTGAGAGCACCGTGCAGGTGATTCTGTCCGGTTTGAGTGGGGCCAGCCTGGTTCACGACATCGGGTTCCTGGACTGCGCCGACATCGGCTCGCTGGAATCGGTGGTCATGAACGATGAGATTATCGCCATGGCCCGGCGTATCCTGCGCGGGGTTGAGGTCAGCGACGCGACGATGATGCTGGACCTCATTGACCGAGTCGGCCCCGGCGGCGAGTTCCTGTCCACCAAGGAGACAGCCAAACTCTGCCGCTCCGAAATCTGGATGCCGACCATCTTTGACCGCGACCCCTGGGTGAACTGGGAGAAGAACGGTTCGCTGACGACGCTGGACCGAATCCGCGCGAAACTGCGGGACATCCTGGCGAATCACCGCGTGCCGCCGCTGCCTGCGGAGACCGATGCGCGCATCCACGCGATTCTGGAGGCGGCCGAGGCTCGGGAGCGGAAGAGCAAGTAGGCGACCATGGACGCAACCATCTCCTTCACGCTGAACGGGAGGGCCGTAACGGTTCGCACCGATCCCGTGCGCACGCTGCTGGAGGTGCTCCGCAACGACTTGGGCCTGACGGGGACCAAGCAGGGGTGCGACCTGGAGGGCGAATGCGGGGCCTGCACGGTGCTGCTGGACGGGGTGCCGGTGCGCTCGTGCCTCACGCCTGTGGGCAAGGTGGAGGGACGGGAAGTACTGACCGTGGAAGGACTTGGCGACCCCGACCGCCTGCACCCCCTCCAAAAGGCGTTCGCCGAGACCGGGGCCGTGCAGTGCGGCTACTGCACGCCCGGAATGCTCATGTCGTCGGCGGCCCTGCTGGCCCGCAATCCTAGCCCCAGCCGCCAGGCGATCATTGAGGCGCTGGAGGGCAACCTGTGCCGCTGCACCGGCTACGCGCGGATTATCGCTGCGGTGGAATTGGCGGCGGCGCGGATGCGGGGTGAATCGTCCCCCGATGGCGGCGCGGCCCAGGCCAGGCCCATCGGCGGCGACCTGCTGCGCGTGGACATCGCCGAGCGCGTTACCGGCCGCACGCAGTACGTGGAAGACATGCCCATGCCCGACGCACTCCACATGCGGGTCGTGCGCAGTCCCCATCTCCACGCGCGCGTGGTCGCCATAGACACGCAGAAGGCGCTGGAAGTGCCGGGCGTGCTCCGCGTGCTGACGGCTGCGGACATCCCCGGCGAGAACAGCATTGAGGGATACAGCAAAGACGAGACGGTGCTCGTACCTGTGGGCGGCACCGTCAAGATGGTGGGCGACGCGGTCGCGCTGGTGATCGCGACGACGCCCGAAGCGGCCCAGGCAGGCGTGGCGGCGGTGGAGGTGGCCTACGAGCCGCTGCCTGCCCTGCTGGACCCCGAAGAGGCCCTTGCCCCCAACGCCGTGCCCATCCACGCCGACGGCAACGTGCTGAGCACCTTCGCTGTAACCCACGGCGATGCCAATGCGGCCCTGGCGGCCAGCGACGCGGTCGTGGACGTTACGTACCGCACATCGTACCTGGAGCACGCCACAATAGAGCGCGAGGCGGCGCTGGGGTACATAGACGAGGAAGGCCGAATCACCGTCGTCAGCGGGACGCACGAACCCCACTGGCATCGGGATTTCGTCGCGCCGGTGCTGGGGCTGGAGCCGTCGCAGGTGCGGGTGATTATGCCGCCCACCGGCGGGTCGTTCGGCAAGCGGCAGGACCCGTGGCTGGTGGCAGCGACGGCGTTGGCGGTGTACCACATGCGGCGGTCGGTGAGGATTGCCTACACCCGCCGCGAATCCTTTGACGCATCGCCCAAACGCCACCCCTACGTGTGCCGCTACACGGTCGGGGCCACGCGGGACGGCACGCTGACGGGCCTGCGCCTGCGCGTTACGGCGAACACTGGCGCGTATGACTCCGGCGGGTACTACATCCCAAACTACGCCATCGTTGCGGGCGGCGGGGCGTACCGCTGGCAAGGCGTGGACGCTTTCGCGCAGAGCGTGTACACCAACGGCCCAAAGGCGGGCCAGATGCGTGGCTACGGCACGCCCCAGTCCAACTTCGCGCTGGAGTGCACGCTGGACGAGATGATCCAGCGCCTGGGGGATGACCCGGTGGAGTTCCGCCTGCGCAATGCCATCGCCCAGCACGAGACCACGTGGCTGGGCTACCCCGTGGCCGAGTCGCTGGGCTACCGCCAGGTGCTGGAGGCCATCCGCCCGCGCTACCAGGCGCTGGAGACCGCCGCGCGCGCGTTCAACGAGAGCGAGCGCAACAGCCCGTGGCGCAAGGGCGTCGGGCTGGCCGGGATGTGGTACCGCTTCGGCAAGTACGGGATTCCGCGCGTGGCGGCGGAGGCGGAGTTGGGGCTGGACGGGCGGTTCGTCGTGTACTGCTCCGCGCCCGACTACGGCCAGGGCACTGCCACAGTCATGGTGCAATTGGCCGCCGAGACGCTGGGCGTGTCGCGCGCCGCCATACGCCTGGTGAACGCGGACACGGCGACGACGCTGGACAGCAGCGTGCCCGGAGCCTCGCGGGCCACGTACTGGGTCGGCGGCGCCGTGTGCCGCGCGGTAACGGCGCTGCGGGAGGTGGTGGCGGCGGTGGCGTCGGAGATGCTGGACTGCCCGCCGTCGGCCATCGTCCTGGCGGACGACCGCGTGATGGCCGGGGGCGACGCACGCCGCTCCGTGCGGCTGAGCGAGGTCGCCGCCGAGATGGAACGGCTGGGGCATTCGCGCAAGGTAACGGGCGTGCTGGACCTGCGCGCCCAGTTCCCGAACTACGAGCGGGAGGTGTACACGCCCCACTTCGTTACCGGCGCGCAGGTGGCGGAGGTGCTGGTGAACACCACCACCGGCCAGGCGCGGGTAACCCGCGTGGTGGCCGCCCACGACGTGGGCCACGCCATCAACCCGCGGGACGCCCAGGGGCAGATAGAGGGGGCCATCGTCATGGGGTTGGGCGCGGCGCTCATGGAGGAGTTCGTGCCGGGCGTTACGACGGGCTTCTCCGACTACTACATCCCCACCGCCAAGACGATGCCCGACATAGAAGTTATCCTTGTGGAGGTGCCGAGTTACCAGGGGCCTTTCGGCGCAAAGGGCCTGGGCGAAGCGCCCATTCTCCCTACGGCCCCGGCCATCATCAACGCCATCTCGCGGGCGGTCGGAGCGCGCATTCGGGAGATTCCCGCCACGCCCGAACGAATCCTTGCGGCGGCACGGCGAGGAGGGCTGCGATGACGCATTATCGCATAGCCGCATCCGTTGAGGACGCCCTCAAGATTCTGGAGGAGCACGGGGGCGAGGCGCGCATCATGGCGGGCGGCACCGACGTGATGGTGGACATGCACAAGGGGAAGATCGCGCCGCGCTGCCTGGTGGACATCACGCGCATCCCGGAATTGCGGGCGATTTCGGTTGTGGGCGAGGCTGTGCAGGTCGGGGCGGCGGTATCGCTCGCCGAAATCCATCGGCACCCGTTCATCGCGCAGAACGTGCACGTGCTGGCCGAAGCGGCGCGCTCGGTGGGGGCGCTGCCCATCCAGACCGCCGCCACATGGGCCGGCAACATCGTGCAGGCGATGCCCGCCGCCGATGGCGCCATCGCCGCCCTGGCCCTACAGGCCGAGGCCCGCATCGTGGATGCAACGGGTGCGCGGTGGAAGCCCGTGGAGATGCTGTTCGTGCGGCCGGGGGTGTCGGCGGTGGACCCATGCCGCCAGATAATCACCCACATCCGCTTTCGCGTGCCGTCGCGCCTGTGGGGGAGCGCGTGGGCACGGGCGGGGCGCCGCGAGTCGCTGGTGCTGCCCACGCTCAACTGCGGCGTGAGCCTGCGCCTCCACGAGGACGGCACCATCGCGGAGGCCGTCATCGCACTGGGGCCGGTTGCGCCGACACCGTACCGCGCGAGGGACGCGGAGGCATTCCTGCGCGGGAAGACGCCCGATGCCGCTGCGTTCGCCGAGGCGGGCTGCATCATCACCGGCGACTGCAATCCACGCACCAGCCCAGCGCGGGCATCGCGCGAGTACCGCCTGGCCCTGATTCCGGAGATGGTGACCCAGGCCCTGGAAGCGGCCACTCGCCGCGCTGAGAACCGAAGGTCTCAATCATAATCATTGACATAAGGAGGAACCAATCATGACCGTCAATATCCAAGCATTTCCGAGATTGGAGATGCTCACGAAGGAGCAATGCGAAGTCATCCACCGCGCGTCGCTGGAGATTCTGCGGCGGACCGGCGTGCGCGTGTACCACGAGGAGGCGTTGGCCCTGTTGCGCGAGGCCGGCGCGACCATCAGCGACGGTAACCTGGTGCGCTTCCAGCCTGGGTTGGTGGAGTGGGCGCTGGCCCAGGCTCCTTCGCGTATCGCCCTGTGCAAGCGGGGG
>JARYMK010000038.1 GCA_029907165.1 Anaerolineae bacterium | reverse complement strand
ACCCCGCAGACCACCGCGACCGCAACGCGCACACCGACGGCAACGGCGACGCGAACGCCCACGGCCACGCCGCGACCGGTAACGCGCAGGGTGTTCTTGCCCTTGGTGTCCAGAGGCCCGTGGTGGAGCGGGGCGGTGCAGGAGCGGCCGCCAGCGCCGAGAGACCGCTAGCCCCAACGCGCAGCAGAGAACACAAAGCCCCCGCGATGTAAAACGCGGGGGCTTTCTCACGCCCGCTATTGGATGCGGCCCCTTTCGCCGTTGGGCGTGGCGAAGGGTGTTGTGAATGTTCGCACAATGTTGACAAACGGCGAAAAGTATGGTAAAATACGACTAGAGAAGTCGGATTTTGACAACTTCTCACCTAGCCCTCCTCAGGCAGAAGCGGCGACCTGGCACCCCCGGCCAGGTCGCCGCTTCACTTTGAGGGCTACTGTTGCTTGGCCTTGGCCATCTTGGCGCGCTCTTCTTCTACGAGAACGCGGCGCAGGATTTTGCCCACCATCGTTTTGGGGAGTTCCTTGCGGAACTCTACGATGCGGGGGACTTTGTACTTGGCGAGATTCTGCCGGCAGAACTCTATGATTTCCTGTTCGGTCGCAGTCTCGCCCTCTTTGAGCACGATGTAGGCTTTCACCACTTCGCCCAGGTACTCATCGGGCACGCCCGTGACGACGGCCTCTTTGACTTTCGGGTGTTGGTAGAGCACCTCTTCCACGTCGCGTGGGTAGATGTTGAACCCGCCGGCGATGATCATGTCTTTCTTGCGGTCCACAATCTGGAAGTAGCCATCGGCATCGCGGCGGGCGATGTCGCCGGTGTAGAGCCAGCCTTCACGGAGCACAAGGGCGGTCTCGTCCGGGCGGTTCCAGTACCCTTTCATCACCTGCGGGCCCTTGATGATGAGTTCACCAGCCTCGCCCGGCGGCAACTCTCGGGTTCCGGTTTCTAGGTCCACGATTTTGGCGTCGGTGTCGGGGAATGGGACGCCGATGGTGCCGATGCGGCAGTCGCCGAAGACGGGGTTGCCGTGGGTAACCGGCGAGGCTTCGCTGAGGCCGTAGCCTTCCACCAGGCGGCCGCCTGTCAGTTCCTGGAACTTCTGTTGGACTTCCACGGGCAGGCCCGCGGCTCCGCTGATGCAGGCGCGGATGGATCGCAGGTTGTAGTCCTTGATCTCCGGGTAGTTGTTGATGGCGACGTACATGGTGGGCACGCCGGGGAAGATGGTGGGCTGGTGCTTGTTGATGGCCTCAAGCACGTCTTTGAGTTTGAACTGGGGGAGCAAGATGACGGGCGAGGCCATGTAAATGCCCGCGTTCATGCAGGTGGTCATCCCGTAACTGTGGAACAGGGGCAAGGCGGCGAGGAATTTCTCCTGGCCCCTGCGCCCCGAACACCACACCGCGCACTGCACGGCATTGGCAACGAGGTTCCGGTGGCTCAGTTCGGCCGCCTTCGGCACGCCGGTGGTACCGCCTGTATAAAGGAGGCACGCTGTGTCTTGAGGCGTAATAGGGACGGGCTGGGGCTTCGCGGGGGCTGCGCGGAGGAAGTCCTTGAACCAGATCGTATTCGGGTCTTTGGAGATGTCCACCGCGTGCCCTTCTTTCTTCTCCTTCAGCAGCGTGAACATGAAGCGAAGGATGGGCGGGAAGTACTCCTTGATGCTGGTAACGATGACGCGCTTCAGGGGAGTGCGGTCGCGGATGGCCTTGACCACCGGGTACAGTTTGCTCAGGACAACAATGGTCTCGGAGCCGGAGTCGTTGAGTTGGTGTTCCAACTCGCGGGCGACGTAGAGCGGGTTGCAGGGCGCGACAATGCCGCCCGCTCGCAGGGTGCCGTAGTAGGCGATGATGAACTGCGGGCAGTTGGGGAGGTAGATGGCAACGCGGTCGCCCTTTTTGACGCCCATCTGTTGCAGTTCTGCGGCGAAACGATCGGCCAATGCATCCAGTTCCTGGTACGTGAGCACCGCGTCAAAGAATATGGTCGCGGGGCTGTTGGGGTAGTCCTTGGCAGCGTCTGCAAGGTTCTGATGGAGCGGGATGTCGGGGTAGGGGATGCTTGCGGGCACACCGGGTTCGTAGAACTTCAGCCAGGGTCGTTCCATTCAGTCTCCTCCTTTTGTTTTCTGGTGGCCAGATGGCGGCCACGGCGGATAGGGACTGGCCTGCCGCAAGGCGCAGCAGGGGTGCCGATTAGTACAACGAGACCAGGGGTGTATGCCTACGACGAGGGTGCCTTCTGACAGATAGTATAGCGTGGAATTGACTGTGGTGTCAAGAGGGAATTGAGTTTTCGGCCTGCAAATGGCGCAGAGCGGCCGATGCGGCCTGCTGGGCAGCCGCCTGTTTGCTGGCCCCGGTCCCGACGCCGAGGACGCGGTCGTTCAACACGACTTGGACGGTGAAGACCTTGGCGTGGTCTGGGCCTTCTTCCGAGATTGTCTCGTAGGTGGGAGTGAGGCGATAGCGCGCCTGGACCCATTCTTGGAGCAGGCTCTTGGGGTCGCGTGCCGATTGATCGCGGAGGGCGCGCTCCAGTTCAGGCGCGAGGATGGGCTTGAATGTGGCGCGGACAACGTCCAGGTCCGCGTCCAGGTACACTGCGCCGACCAGGGCTTCAAAGGCCGCACAGAGGTTGTGGGGGCGGGAGCGCCCTCCGCTTTCGGCCTCGCCCTTGCCGAGCAGGAGGTGCTCGCCCAGGCGAATTCTCTGCGCTAGGCGGGCGAGCGTGTCCTCGCGCACGAGGCGGGCACGCAAGTTGGTCATCTCGCCCTCGGTGAGGTTGGGGTGCTCGCGGAACAGCCATTCGGCGACCATGAAGTCCAGCACCGCGTCGCCCAGGTATTCCAGCCGTTCGTTGTCCGACAGCAGGCTTTCGCGATTTTCGTTGACATAAGACGAATGAGTCAGCGCCTGCTGGAGCAGGGCAGGATCGCGAAACTCGTAGTGCAGGATTTGCTCAAGAGGGTGGGTGAACGAGCGTCCCATAAACATTGCCTCTGGCGTGAATTTCTGTGAGAGTATAGCACGCTGGCGGGCGGCGGGCAAGAATGCGGATGTTCAGTTGCGACGCACCTCGCAGGTGTTTCGCAACTGATGGCGGAGATTGCTTCACTCGCAATGACAGATGGGCCTGGGATTGCTTCGCTTCGCTCGGAATGACAAGGCCGGATAGTGTGCGTACAATTTGCCACCCGAAAGCGGGCACGAGTCGCGATGCGCTGCGACTTTGCCGTTGGCACACTCCTGCGCTATACTAGCGGCGTTCTGAGTGTCTGTTGTCCAGACCTGAAAGGGAGGGAGACTTCATGAGCACTTCAGAGACCTGCACAGTTGTATCCCCTGCACAGATTTGGTCCGCTGCCGACACGCTGTCTCCTCGTATCCGGCGATTGCGCGATGAGTACTGGTCTTTCTACACGCGCGACTTCACGAACGAGGTGCGGTCCTATACCACAGGGACGCCGTGGGATGTGGTGTATTCCATCTGGAACTGGACCAATGTCCCCGAGGTGGCGATGTTCCAGCGCGGGTATGGGAGTTACCTGCTGGCGGCGACTCCTGTGGCGCTACCCGCGGGGTTCTGGGATGAGCCTCTGGTGGTGCGGCGCGCGCTGTTTTTCCGCGAGGTTCTGCGACACCACCTGCCCGTGCAGATACGGGAGGGGGAATTGATTGTCGGCTCGCACTTCAACACCGCGTTGTCACGGTGTCTGAAGCGCGACGAGGCCAAGCAGCGGGACCGCGAGGAGGAAGCGTTTTTCAAAGAGTGGGACAAACTGAACAGCGTGGGCGTGGGCAACTGCGGGGCGGTGCCCGGGCATCTCATTCCGAATTACCCCAAGGCACTGCGCATCGGGTGGAAGGGCATTCGGGACGAGGCGCAGACCGTTGCCGATGACCCCCGGAGTACAAAAGAGCAGCGCGATTTGGCGCGCGCCGTGGTCATCTGTGCGGAGGCGGTGCCGGAGTTCATGGAGCGATATGCAGCAGAGGCGGAACGCCAGGCTGCGGAAGTGGCCGACCCGGCGCGTCGCTCCGAACTGCTGGAGGTCGCCCGCATCTGCCGCAAGGTGCCCTGGCTCCCGCCGGAGACCTTCCCCGAGGCGCTGCAGGCGCTGTGGACGACGCACATGCTGCTCATGGCGGCGGAGAGTTATCCGGGGCCTGGCGTGTCTCCTGGGCGGGTGGACCAGTACCTGTATCCGTACTACGAGGCCGACATCCAGTCGGGACGGCTGAGCCGCGAGCAGGCGAAGGAATGGCTGGAATGCTGGTGGATCAAGCACAACTACGTGTACGATTACCAGGGCTGGGTTGGGACCAACCAGGGCATCAATTCATCCTTCGGCCAGTTGATTACCTTGGCGGGAATGAAGGCAGATGGAAGCGACGCTTCCAATGACTTAACCTACCTCATGCTGGACATCATTGAGGAGATCAACTTGCTGGAGCCGAAGCCGAATGTCCGGGTGCACGCGCGCACGCCCGACCGACTGCTAGATCGGCTGGTGGCGATGCTGTCCAAAACGCAGGGTTCGGCGTTCCTCATCAACTTTGACGAGAACTCCATGGCCGGGCTGCGGTGGCAGGGGCTGCCCGAAGACCGCCTGTGGGACTATGCGCCCGTGGGCTGCCTGGAGAACACGTTGCAAGGGTGCGACCGCTCGGGTACTGTGGACGTGAATCTCAATCTGGCGAAGGCTGTGGAACTGGCGCTGAACGATGGCCGGGATATGGCCACGGGCAAGCAGATCGGCCCGAAGACGGGCGACCCACGCGGGTTCCGCTCCTTTGACGAGTTTTACGCAGCCTTCCGCGCGCAGTTGACGCATCTGCTGGAATGGATCATCCGGGTGAACGACATGGCCGACGCAGGACGGGCGCGCTGGGAGCCGGTGCCGTATATGAGCGCGCTGGTGGACGGGTGTCTGCAGAGCGGCACGGATAGCAATGCCGGCGGCGCGGAGTTCAACTTCCTGACGGTGGAGGGGGTTGCGCTGGCGACGGCAGCAGACAGCCTGGCGGCGGTGAAGAAGTTGGTCTTTGAGGAGAAGCAGATCGCGATGGACGACCTGCTCACGGCGCTTCGGGCGAACTTTGAAGGCTACGAGGCGCTGCGTCAGACACTGATCAACAAAACGCCGAAGTACGGAAACGACGATCCCTACGTGGACGATATTGCGCGGGATGTGAGCCGTTTCTGGACGGAGGAGGCGTTCAAGCACGTGTCGCCCACCGGGAAGCGCTACCGCGGCGGGTATCTCTCGTGGAACTACTGGATCGCGTATGCGCCGACGACGGCGGCCACGCCCGACGGTCGCCGTCGTGGCCAGTACCTGTCCAATGCCGTGTGCCCGGTCAACGGGGCGGACCGCAAAGGCCCGACGGCGGTCATCAAGAGTGTGGGGCGGCTTGGCCTGGAGACAGCGCCGAACGGCGCGAGCCATACCATGAGTTTCAGCCCGGCCTTGTTGCGGAGCGCCGAGCAACGGCAGAAACTCGCCGCGCTGCTGCGCGCGTATGGCAAGGTAGGGGGCACGTGCTTGCAAATCAACGTCATCAGCCCCGAGACGCTCCGCGAGGCTCAGAAGCACCCCGATGAGTACCGCAATCTGCTGGTGCGGGTTACGGGGTACAATGCGTACTTTGTGGGGCTGGGCAAGGAAATCCAGGACGAGATTATCGCCCGCGAGAGCCACGCGCTCTAGAGTCGCGGGTGCGAGGGAGACCATTGACTATCACAGGCGTTACGTTCAACGTTCAGCAGTTTAGCACAGAGGACGGTCCTGGGATTCGCACGACGGTGTTTATGAAGGGCTGTCCACTGCGGTGCGCGTGGTGTCATAATCCGGAGGGGTTGCGCAGTCAGCCGGACCTGGTCTGGCACGACACGCGATGCATCGCCGCGCGCGATTGCATGCGGGTGTGCCCGGTGGGCGCATTGCAGTTGACACCGCAGGGCATGCGGATTGACCGCGAACGATGCACGGTGTGCGGCCTGTGCGTGCAGGCGTGCCCAGCAGCGGCGCTAGAGGTGATCGGGCGGCGCTGGAGCGTGGAGGAACTGGTCGCCGAAATCCTGAAGGACCGGGTCTTTTACGAGACATCGGGGGGCGGCGTAACGTTCAGCGGCGGGGAACCGATGATGCAGGTGGGATTCCTGGTGGAAGCGGCGAGGCGGTGCAAGGAGGAGAACGTCCACGTCGCACTGGACACAAGCGGTGTGCTCCCCTGGGAAGCCTACGAGCGCGTGCTGCCGTTCGTGGACCTGGTGCTGCTGGATTTGAAGATTCTGGATGCCCAGCGGCACCGGGCGGCGACCGGTATGGACAACGCGAACGTGCTGGAGAACGCGCGCCGCCTGGCGGCTATGGGCAAACCGATGTGGATCCGAACGCCGGTAATTCCTGGCTACACCAGCGATGCGGAGAACATCGCGGCGATTGGGCGGTTCATTCGCGCATACCTGCCCAACGTGGAGCGGTGGGATTTGCTCGCGTACACGAACCTGGGCAAGCCCAAGTACCATCGGTTGGATTTGCACTACGCGCTGGACTCGGTGCCGCTCATGACCCGCTCGGAGATGGAAGCGGTTTGGGACGTGGCATCGCGGCATGTGCCCGTGGCCCAATGGTCTGGCGCTACTCGCGATTGAAGGGAGGAACAGATGGGCATTCTTGACACCGTGCCAGGACTGCTGGACGCCTTGCGGGGCGAGATGACGCCGAAGTTTCTCGCGACCCGGAACTCGGCGGGGATGCCGAACGTCGTGCCGGTCGTTTCCATTCTGCCATCGGACGAGGAGCCGGACACGCTGTTTTTCGGCAACTTCCTGTTGCGCAAGAGCATCCAGAACCTTCAAGAAGACCCCCGGGTGTGCGTGCTGGTGATCACGCCGCAACTGGAGGGATGGGTACTGCTGGCGGATTTCGTGGAGTTCCAGCGAACCGGGCCCTATGTGGAGCGACAGATGAACAGTTCGCTCCTGCGCTACAATGCCTACACGGGCGTGCGGAATGCGGGTATCCTGCGCGTCAAATCCGTGCTGGGCGGATTCAAGATCGGTCGGCTGAATGTGGCGCTGGACTACGTCCGCACGAAGGTGGCCGCTATGGGCGCGGGGGATGGGCAGGCGGGCGGTATCGTGGTGCCGCAGCCCGTGTGCGCGGAGTTCGCCAAGATGGTGGCGGTGAAGGTGCTGGCGTGGATCGGCCCGGATGGCTATCCGCGCATCGCACCTGTGCTTTCGCTGCAGCCCGCAGGGCAGGGCGTGATGATTCACTGGCTGGGGAGTCAAACCCTGGGCTGGCCAAGCGATGGGGATTCTGTCGCCTGCAACATCTTGACGTTTGAGGCGGTGTCCTACCAACTCAAGGGGCAGTGGGCGAAGCGGGGCAAGACGGGCGCGGTAACGGTGCGCGAGGTGTACGCGGGAGGCCCGCCGCTGCCAGGCGGCCGCATCGCGTAGTCATACGTTGGGAGGGGAGCATGACCGCACGCATTCTGGTGCTGAACGGCCCGAACCTGAACCTGTTGGGTACACGCCAACCCGAAATCTACGGAGCCGATACACTGGGGGAGATTCAGCGGCGGTTGGAGCAGCATTTTGCGGGCCGGGATGTGGAATTGCGTTTCCACCAGTCCAACTATGAGGGCGAAATCATTGAGCAGATTCATCAGGCCCGCGCCTGGGCCGATGGAATCGTGCTGAATCCGGGGGCCTATTCGCATTACAGCATTGCGATTCGGGACGCGATTTCTAGCGTGAACCTGCCGGTGGTGGAGGTGCATCTGTCCAATATTCACGCGCGCGAGGCGTTCCGGCACAATCTGGTGATCACGCCGGTTTGCATCGGCAGCGTTGTGGGCTTTGGATGGCGCAGTTATCTGTGGGGGATAGAGGCACTGTTGGCGCACTTGTCGCGTTGACGGAGACTAGGCCTGGAGCGAAGGGACTATGGGCAACGATTCCGAAGGCGATGTGCCCATGCTGGTCATGCTTGGGCCGGTGGCTGCCCGCTATCCGTTGGTAGGGCACCGGGTAAACATCGGTCGCGACCCCGAGAATGACATCGTGATTCCCGATCGGCGCGTGTCCCGCCGGCATGCTGAGGTCGTGCTAGTTGGCTCTGATTTCGTGCTGCGCGATTGTGAGAGCAAGAACGGGACGTTCGTGAATGGGGAGCGCGTCGTCCAGGAACGGCGGCTGCAGGATGGCGACGAGATACAAGTGGCACTGTGCTGCCAGATGGTTTTCGTCGGGCCTGGTGCCACGGCCCCGCTCTCGGTTGGCCAGGCTGTGCGGGATGAGCGTGGCCTCAACCTGTCGCTGGATGTCGCCGCGCGACGGGTGTGGGTTGGTGGCGTGGAAGTAGATCCACCCCTGTCGCCGGCCCAGTTCCGCTTGCTACAACTACTGTGGGAGGGCCGCGGCAGGGTGGTGAGCCGCGAGGAGATTGTTGCGTCCGTGTGGCCTGGCGAGAGCGACGAAGGGGTGAGCGAGCAAGCCATTGACGCACTGGTGCGTCGGCTGAAGGAGCGGCTTGGCGCTTACGGCGCAGAGGGTCTGGTGGTAACCGTCCGTGGGCATGGGTTTCGGCTCAGGGAGCCGGTGGAAGGGTGAGCGCAGGGATGCAATGGGTGGGGCTTGACATCGGCTCGCTGACCGTGAAGATCGTGGTCCTGGACAAGGGCGGCGCTCTCGTTTTTACCAAGGTCGTGCCGTCGGGGCGGTCGGGAATCCAGGCGGCAAAGGCGCTCTTGGACGAAGTCCCGACGTCGCGCCGGTTCGTTGTCGTAACCGGCTACGGGCGGGTCTGCATGGAAGGGGCCGACCTGGAGGTGTCGGAGATCACGTGCCACGCGCGGGGTGCCGCGCACTTGTACGGGGATGTCGGCACTGTGATAGACATCGGCGGTCAGGATAGCAAGGTGCTGCGGGTTGAGCCGAACGGCCGAGTTGTGCAGTTTGCCATGAACGACCGATGCGCTGCCGGGACGGGCCGATTCTTGGAGGTGATGGCGCGTGCACTGGATGTGCCTATGGCCGACCTGGACGACCTGGCGGCGAGGGCGGTGGAGCCCGTGCCCATCAGTAGTACGTGCGCGGTGTTCGCCGAGTCTGAGGTGGTGGGGCATCTGGCGGCGGGGCGACGGGTAGAGGATGTCGTTGCAGGGCTGCTGGATGGAATCGCAGCGCGTGTGGCGGGGCTGGCACGGCAGGTTGGGGTGAGGCCCCGCGTTGTCATGACGGGCGGGGTGGCGCTGAATTCGGGCGTCGTGTCGCGACTGGAAGCGTTGCTCGGGGCGCCGATTTCGGTGCCGGCGAACTGCCAGGTGGTAGGGGCGCTGGGGGCCGCATTGCTGGGCATGGAGCGGGGGCAGCAGAACGGGCGTAGTTAGGGCGAGCGCCGGCGTCGGAACGATTTCCTACAGCGCGACTTCGCATAGTCAAGAAGACCGACGGGTTGCCAGATTCTGGTTTTTCTCCAAGCGGGATTACGCTATGCGAAGTCCCGTGGTATGATTTCCGAACGCTGGGGTTCGCGACAGGCCGTGCGCGTTTTCTGTGATGTTTGTAGGCGATAGGGCGACGTTGTTAAGTGCGAGGCGGGTGGAAGACGGTTGCGAGTAGGAGATTGCTTCGCTTCGCTCGCAATGACAGGTCAGGTACTGACGGTGGTCAAGTACTAGGTCTGGCGACCCAGTAGGGATTCCGCCAGCGCGACCAGGGCCTGGCGCGGGTGGGGCGCGAGACCCGGGACGGACAGAGCCGCCAGCGCTTGCTCCGTGTATTCCTTGCTCAGTTGCGTGCAGTAGTCTTTCGCGCCAGACTGCTCTAGCGCCACAATCACGCGACGCAAATCCTCATCAGATTCCACGCCACGCTGATACACCCACCGCACCGTCTCGGCTGCGTCCCTCAAGTGGGGTGGGGAGCCTGGGAGAAGCCCGTTTTCCAACACATAGACCACCGGAAGCGTCTTCTTGCGATTCAGAACATCGTCTCCGGCGGGCTTTCCGGTGGTCTCGGGACGTCCCCAGATGCCCAGAATGTCGTCGTCTATCTGGAACGCCATGCCCAGGTTGTAGCCGAAGTCGTGGAGTGCTTTGATAATGCCGGTATCCTCGGAGGCGACCATGGCGCCCATCTCGCAAGCGCAGGCGATTAGCGAAGCCGTCTTGCCGCGGATCATCCAGAAATAGTCATCCAGCGACACGGAGTCCACCGTTTCAAACTGCATGTCCAGGAACTGCCCCTCTGTGAGGGCAACGCAGGCGGCGTCCAGCACATGGAAGACGCTGGCCACCCGCATCGCGGGCACGCCGACGTCCAGCAATCGCCCAAGTTGCAGGCGCGCGAGGGCAAACAGGCCATCGCCGACATTGATGGCGTGCGCATCACCCCACAGATGCCAGACGGTTTCCCGATGTCTGCGAAACTCACTTCTGTCTTCTATATCGTCATGGACAAGCGAGAAGTTGTGGACGAGTTCCACGGCGACGGCAGCAGGGAGAGCCTGGGCTACATGCCCACCAGCAGCCTCGCACGCGAGCAGTGTGAGCAGAGGGCGCAGGCGCTTGCCGCCTTTGCGCGACGCAATCTCGCCCAGGTCTCTGTCCAGCCAGCCCAGGTGATACTGCATCATCCCGTAGAACCGCGCCAGCGCCGGATGGGGCACCGCAAGGGCCTCGCGGAGCGCCGCCTCCACCAGATTGAGCAGCCGCGTGTAGTCAGGTTTGTCGGTCAAGTTGTCCACTCCTCACGCAAGCGATCCGTACACCGCAGCGATGGGATGTCTTTCGCTCCGATGCAGAACATGGCCAGCCGCAAGCCATGCAGGACCCGCATCACCTCGTGGCGCAGGGCATCCTCCGAGACCGCAGCCGCCTTCAGGAAAGGCAACGCAATGCCTCCTATGTCCGCACCGAGAGCAAGGGCCTTGGCCAAATCAACGCCGCTGCGAAGCCCTCCGCTGCCGATGAGGGGGGTGCTGGGACATTCGGCACGGACTTGGCGAATCGCCTCGGCGGTCGGAATTCCCCAGCCGCGGAAGTCCTCCGCCACCTTGCGCCTCAGGTCGTCGGGCTCCATGCGAAGGCTCTCTATTTCGCTCCAAGATGTGCCACCGGCGCCGGCCACGTCAATTGCAGCCACTCCACAATCCACCAGTCGCCGCGCAATGTCGCCGGAGATGCCCCATCCCACTTCCTTGACAACCACCGGCACGGGGAAGTCCCGCACAAGTTCCTCTATTTTGCGGAGAAGACCGGCGAACCGTGTGTTCCCGTTGGGCTGGAATGCCTCCTGAAGCGGATTGAGGTGGAGCACAAGGGCATCGGCCTCGGTGATTTCCACGGCGCGCAGGCACTCGTCGCGCCCGTACCCGTAGTTCAGTTGCACTGCGCCGAGATTACACAGCAAGAACACATCGGGTGCCCACCGGCGAACCTGGAAGGTGGGGGCCAGGCTGTCGTTCTCAACCGCGGCGCGGACCGAACCCAAAGCGAGCGAGAGGCCATATTCCTGGGCGACACGCGCCAGGCGTTCGTTCAGTTCTCCAGCCGCGGGAGTACCGCCGGTCATGCTGGATATCAAGAGAGGAGCCGCGAGGCTGCGACCGAGGAACGAGCACGCCGTGGACACCTCGTCTAGGTCAATCTCAGGCAGGGCCGAGTGCACGAACCGGTATCGCTCAAAGCCTGACTTTACATAACTAGAGGATGCCGATTCCTCAAGGGCGATTCGCAGGTGCTCCGCTTTCCTTTGCTCGTGAATATCCCGGGACAGCGCAACTTACCCCCACACAAGGTGTTTCTGCTGACGAGTATATTAGCCGTGAAATCCTTGCTTGTCAACGTAGCGGGGAATGTGGTACAATGCCCCGCAGCCGGCTCAGAACTTGCGACTCTCTACAACTAAGGAGGCGAGAAATGACCATCTTTGAGCGAGTCAAGAAGATCATTGTGGAGCAGTTGGGTGTCCCAGAGGAGAAGGTGGTTCCGGAAGCCCGTTTCCGAGAGGACCTCGGGGCAGATTCGCTGGACCTTGTGGAACTCATCATGGCGTTTGAAGATGAGTTCGGAGGGCGAATCTCCGACGAGGATGCCCGCAAGATCCAGACAGTGGGCGACGCGGTCGCGTTCCTGGAACAGCACGGCGCGCAGTAGCGTCTGTTTTGTACCAGGCAACCGAAAAACCTTCACGAAGGGTCAGGCCGACTGACCCTTTTTCGTTTTCCTGGGAGGATGCGACTTGCCACACGGTGTGCGGGTATGCTATCATGGAATTAGGCATAGACGAGAGGAGGTGCACCTATTACGAACGTTCGTTTGCACGAGGTTGCCGAGCCAAAAGAGCAAGGCTTTCTCGTTGGCGCACAACTCAAGAGCCAACGCGAGCACTGGGACATCAGCGATTGTCTGGACGAACTGGAACTGCTGGCGAACACCGCGGGGATAGAGGTCGTCGGGCGCACGTACCAATACCTGGAGGCCATCAATCCGGCAACGTACATCGGCCCGGGCAAGGTAGAGGAGATTCGGTCCCTGCGTGAGACCCTGGGCTACAACGTGGTCATCTTTGACGACGAACTGTCGCCGCGGCAGTTGCGGGAACTGGAGGAGGCGCTTGACGTCAAGATCCTGGACCGCACGTCGCTGATCCTGGACATCTTCGCGGCACGCGCGCGCACCCACGAAGGCCGGCTCCAGGTGGCGCTGGCTCAGTACGAGTACCGACTGCCGAGGTTGACGCGGGCCTGGACGCACTTGGCACGACAAGTGGGCGGATCGGCCGGACGGGGCGGCATCGGCGGAGTTGGGCTGCGTGGGCCAGGCGAGACCCAGTTGGAAGTGGACCGCCGCGAAATCCTGCGGCGTATTGCCCAACTCAAGCACGAACTGGATGCGGTCAGGCAGCACCGCGAACAGTACCGCAGGCGGCGCGAGCAGGCCAATTTGCCCGTGGTGGCCATCGTCGGCTACACCAACGCCGGCAAATCCACGCTGCTGAACACGCTAGCCGGTACGGACCTGCTCGCCGAGGACAAGTTGTTCGCGACGCTGGATCCAACGACGCGCCGCATTGCGCTCCCTGGGGGGCAGGCGGTGCTCTCCACCGACACCGTTGGATTCATCCGCAAGTTGCCCACGATGCTCGTCGCGGCCTTCCGCGCGACTTTGGAGGAGATCGCCGACGCCGATCTGCTCCTGCATGTGGCGGACGTCTCCCACAAGAACGTGCTGGAACATCTGGAGGAGGTGGAAACCACATTGCGGGAGATCGGCGCGCACCAGATTCCGGTGCTCACCGCGCTGAACAAGATAGACCGACTGGCTGACCCGCAGATTGTAAAAACGCTCCGCCGCGAGTACCAGAACGCCGTCCCCATCTCGGCGAAGACGGGCCAGGGCATTGACGACCTGCTCAGGGCGGTGGCACGCATGCTGTCCGAGCAGTGGGTTACCGTGGAGGCGAACATCCCTTATACCCAGGGGGAGATTGTGGCGCTGTTCCACGAGCGCGGCGTGGTAGAGCGTGAGGAGCACCAGGGCACCGGCACTCACATCGTGGGACGCATCCCGCGATGGTTGCTCGCATCTGTCCGGCCATACCTGTAATCGCGACAACGGTCTGGAGAGACACGCCATGAAAGTCATGCTGAGATTCTTTGACTGGCTTGCCAACCACAAAGGGGTTCCCGTGCTCCTGGCGATTGGCCTGATTGTTGTCAACTTCCTGCTCGTGATTCTAAACCCGGAAGGGTGGGGGGCCCGGACCAATGTGTGCCTGCATGCGGGGCTTGTCATCGGCCTCTTTGGCGAATTGCTGGCCGATGTCCTGTAGCGCCGCTGGTGGTTCGTGCGACGCGCTGGCGCGAGGCAGGCCGTGATTTTTTCTGCAGGCTGGGGAGTGGCATTCCGAAGGCGAGTTTCGGCCCGCATTCTAACTTCCGACTAAGGTATCCCGAAGTCAGGAGGGTCAGTTGGGGCGTGTGCCAACTTCCGACTAAGGTATCCCGAAGTCAGTTGGGGCGTGTGCCAACTTCCGACTAGACAAATTATGTCTACAACTATCTTCCTGGGCAGGGAAAACTTTACATAACCGCTACGCCGGACAAACCGCTACGGGCCGCAACATACCCATGCGCCAACACCAATCCCGCCCGAGATCGCTGCGACACCGCGGCTGCAGGTTTGGTAATCTCCCACGTCTGTGCTAGAATGCACCTTGGGCACCCGCTGAATCCCCTAATGACCTGGCGCGGGATGCTACGATTCCTTTTATGTAAAGTTAGCGCACACGCTCACGATGGACGAAACCAAAACCGTTGCCACCAACCGAAAAGCCTACCACGATTTCTTCATAGAAGAGACGTTTGAGGCGGGAATTGCCCTCACGGGGACAGAAATCAAGTCCGTGCGCGCGGGCCGCGTCAACCTGCGGGACAGTTTCGCGCAGATCAAGGATGGCGAACTGTGGCTGCAGAATGCGCACATCAGCCCCTACGAGCACGGCAACCGAGCGAACCATGACCCCAAGCGGCCGCGCAAACTCCTTATGCACAAAAAGGAGATTCTGAGGCTACAGAGCAAGACTCAAGAACGCGGCTACACCATCGTGCCCCTCCGCATGTACATTAAGGCGCGGCGGGCCAAAGTGGAGATCGCCCTGGCAAAGGGCAAGAAACTGTACGACAAGCGCGAGGCCATCGCGAAGCGAGACTCCGACCGCGCATTGCGCCGTGCCCTGAAGGGCCGAGGCGAGGACCTGTAGCCTACTCTACCGAGTGTACAGGTATTCCAGAAGAACTCTACCCACGATCTCCAGACTCGTCGCCGACACTTTGTCCGCCGTGTCGGCCGTCGTGTGCCAGTAGGGGTAATCAAAGTCAATGATGTCCACAGAGGGCACGCCGCGGCGCAAGAACGGCACGTGGTCGTCCACGAGAGTGTACCGTACCTCGGGGACGAACCGATCTCCCAGTCCAAGCCTACGCGCCACATTCCAGATTTCCGCCGCAAGTTGCGGGTCGGAATTGCCCTCCAGGTAGATCTGGAGGTCCGCATCCCCAACCATGTCTACCAGGATCATCGCAGAGAGCCCGCGCCCCAGCCGTTCGGCAACGATATCCGCCCCTACCGAAAAGGGCCACCCGTCTATGCCACCTCTGTCCTCGCCGTCAAAGAAAGCCAGCACGACTTCGTACGCACTCCTGGCGGGATCAAAGACGCGCGCCAGTTCCAGAAGGACCGCCACGCCGCTTGCGCCGTCGTTGGCACCCAGAATCGGCTCGCCCCGCCGGGACGCATCCGAGTCCCGGTCAGCCGCTGGGCGCGTGTCGTAGTGGGCGCCGATGAGGATTTTGCCTTTCCTACCACCTGGCTCCTTCTCGGCCACGACATTCCTTATGGGAACGCCGCGATACTCCCCCTCTACCCGCGATGGAACCCACCCCGCCGCCTTCAGGCATGACTCAATGTAGTCAGCGGTCTTGCCAAGAGCCTCGCTTCCCACAGGCCTTGGGCCGAAGGCAACCTGGGCTAGGACATGCTCGTAGGCTTTGTGTCCGTCAAACTGCGCCGGCGCCCTACCCTGGCATCCCACACCCAGAAGCATGGCAAACGCAGCGGCCAGCGCAACGATTGACTTCGCATAGCACAATGCCTTTTTCAGGAGCAATTTCCAGCGAAGCCTGTCTTCTCCCTGGTTATGACTATGCGAAGTTGCAGTCATGGTGTCTCCTGTGCGCCACCCGTTATCGGGCGCACCTCTTCCCCATGCGCTTTAAGATACGCGCGCATGGCAGCCAGGGCCCGTTCTGCATACTCCCGATACCGCAGCCGCTTCCCCATCGGCACATCCAACGGCGGCAACAGCCCGAAATTGGCCTTCATCGGCTGGAACTCCTGCTCCGAAGGCGTCGTGATATACCGCAGGAGCGCCCCCCCCATCGTCTCGGGCGGGAATATCAAGAGCGGATCGCCTCGCAAGAACCGAGCGGCGTTGAGGCCGGCCACTAGCCCCGAGGCCGTGGAACCAACGTAACCCTCGGTGCCGGTTATCTGTCCGGAGAAGAAGAGGCTATCCCTCACCCTGCTCTGCAGCGTCGGCTTGAGAACACGAGGCGCATTCAGGAAGGTATTCCGGTGCATCTGCCCGTATCGCACGAACCGCGCACGCTCAAGCCCGGGAATCATCCGAAAAACGCGCTCCTGCTCAGGCCACCGCAAATTGGTCTGGAAACCCACCATGTTGTACAGCGTGCCGGCAAGGTCATCCTGGCGCAACTGGACGACGGCATAGGGCCGGCGGCCCGTGCGCGGATCCTTCAGGCCCACCGGTCGCAGCGGGCCGAAGGCCAGCGCGTCGTGCCCCCGCCGAGCGATCTCCTCCACCGGCAAGCACGCCTCAAAGAAACGCTTGTCCGCCGCCTCAAAATTCCTGAGGGGTATCGTCTCCGCCGAAACCAGGGCTTCCACGAAGCGGTCGTATTCCTCTTTCGTCATGGGGCAATTGATGTAGTCATCGTCGCCACGCCCGTACCGCGAGGCAGCGAATGCAACCGTCATGTCAATGGAATCCGCCGCGACAATAGGCGCCATGGCGTCAAAGAAACTCAGGTGCTCACCACCCAGCGTCTCCGCAATCCTGTCCGCCAGCGCATCGCTGGTGAGGGGCCCCGTGGCAATGATGGCCACTCCGGCCGGAATGTCGCGCACTTCCTGGCGCACCACTTCTATCAGGGGATGGGACCCGACGACCTCGGTTACCTTCGCGGCGAACTCCTCTCTGCCGACCGCCAATGCGCCCCCTGCCGGGACCGCGGTCTCCCGCGCGCACTGGATGATGAGCGATCCCAGCATTTCCAGTTCGCGCTTCAGCAGCCCCAGCGCCCGGTCCGGCAAGTCGGAGCCGAGTGAGTTGCTGCACACCAACTCGGCGAACCTGTCGGTACGGTGCGCGGGCGTCATGACGAGAGGGCGCATCTCATAGAGGCGCACTCTGACCCCGCGGCGGGCGATCTGCCAGGCCGCTTCGGAACCCGCCAGACCGGCTCCCACTACCGTGATGATGTCTTCCTCGCTCACGTGCTCACCCTCCCGCGCAAGTATAGCACGTCCACCCGACCAGGACAAAGGTTTGACACTCGCCCACCCACGTGCTACACTGCAAAAAATGCTTCACCGTAACCCCCAACGGAGGAGACAACATGACACGCCAATACGTTATCATCGGCAACGGCATCGCCGGCGTTACCGCAGCGGCCACACTGGCCGACGGCGACCCGAATGCGCAAATCGCTCTCTACACCGACGAGAAGTATCCCTACTATCGGCGGCCCTGGCTCCCCGATTTTCTCGCGGGGCGGTATCGGATGGAGGAACTCTACCCCTACCCCGACTCCTGGTACTCCAAGCGGCGCATCCGCGTACACCTAAGCCATCCGGTGGCGCAGATTGTCCCGGGCGAGAAGGTCATCGTACTGGCGTCTGGCGAGAAAGTGCCCTACGATGCGCTGCTGTTGGCTTGCGGTGGGTACTCATTTGTTCCGCCCATCGCCAACGCGAACCTGAAGGGCTGTTTTACCCTTCGTACCCTGGACGACGCGCTAACGATTCATGACTATGCGCAAAACAAGGGGGCGGCAGTGGTCATTGGTGGTGGACTGCTTGGCCTTGAGAGCGCACGCGGACTCAACGCGCTGGGGCTGCACGTTACCGTCATTGAGGTATTCCCCCGCCTCCTCCCCCGCCAACTGGATGCGGAGGGCGCTGCGATCCTCACGCAACTCATTGAGCAAATGGGAATCGCCGTCATCACAGGCGCCACCGTTGAGGGCATCGTCGGCACCGCCAGCGCAGACGGCGTGCAACTCAAAGACGGGAAGACTGTGCCGTGCGACATGGTCTTGTTCTCCGCAGGCATTCGCCCCAAACTCCAGTTGGCGAAAGATGCGGGGCTGGCGATGAACCGTGGAGTGCTCGCCAACGAGTACATGCAGACTAGCGATGATAATGTTTATGTGGCGGGCGACGTAGCCGAGTTCCGCGAGCGCATCTATGGCATCATCCCCGCTGCCATAGAACAAGCGCGTGTGGCCGCCGCCAACATGATCCAGCCGCGCAGCGAGACTTATACAGGAACCACTCCCATCAATACGCTGAAGGTGATGGGCATAGACCTCACGTCCATAGGCGTCGTGAACCCCGAAGAGCCTGGCTACACGTCCTACCGCCGAAGCGATCCAGCCAAAGGGCTTTACAAGAAACTCGTCTTCAAAGACGGCGCGCTGGTTGGGGCGATTCTGCTTGGCGACCGCAAGAGCGTTACGCTTATGACGCGGCTGGTCAATCGCAAAGCGCCCGTGGAGTCGGTGGCCAATCAGATGTTGCAGGATGACTTTGACCTCAAGTCCCTGCTGTAGATTCGGCTAAGCCATGGCGACCCCAACGCTACCCGAATTGGCGGCGAGCACCTTCGTGCACTGCCTGGAGGTGCTCCCGCCGCGAGGGCCTGACCCGTCTCACATCATCATGTGCCTGCGAGCCTTGCCAGCAGGGTGCGTCCACTTCGTGAACGTGGCCGACTCGCCAATGGCACGGCCACGCATGAGCGCGACTTCGCTGGCCACCGCGCTGCGACTGCAAGAGGGCTGGGATACCATCGTGCACATGACCGTGCGCGACCGGAACCGCGTCGCTGTGGAGGCGGAAATTCTTGGCGCTCAGGCCGCAGGCATTCGCCATCACCTAGCCGTCTCTGGAGACCCCATCGCGTTCTCTGACCGAAAGCCTGCCAAGGCTGTCCGAGACCTATCCGTATTTGACCTGATACGGCTCTGCGCCGACCTCGGACAGGTCGTAGGTGCGGTCTTTGACCCGTCTCCGGCCGCGCGAGACACCGAACTGAGGAGACTGGAGCGCAAGGTTCGGGCGGGAGCCTGTTTCGTCATCACGCAGCCCATCTACGACGAGGCCATTGCCCACACGGTGCGAACCCAGACAAGTCCCTTCGGCATACCGGTCGTCATGGGCGTTCTGCCTTTGTATTCCGCAAAGCATGCGGAGTATCTGCACCGCAACGTGCCAGGCATCCAGATTCCCGAGTCGCTCCGGCAACGTATGGCCCAGAGCGACAATGCCGTGCTGCAAGGAATCGCTATCGCCCGCGCACTTCGCAAGGCAGCGAAGGAGGCGGGCTTCCAGGGAATCTGCCTGATGCCGCCGTTCGGGCACTATGAACTCGCAGGGCCCATTTTGATGGACGCGTAGTTCCCCAACGTCACAAACTGGAGCGTGGCGCCCGTATCTCTACGCGATTTCGCGAGTTTCGCAAAGAGTAGCAGGGTACTATTTTCCTATTGAAGCGCCAGGCCCAGATGGATATACTGGTGTTGAATCTGGCGAAGTGCAGGCCGTGATTGCCTGCCCGACATCATGTGTTGAGGAGCCCGGTTATGACAGATCAGAAGAAACGCAGAATCGGATTTGTGCTTGCGCTTTTCCTGCTGTTGTCCATCGCACTGCCTGCGGCAGCAGACCAGCCTCCACGCCTCCCGTCGGCATTCTATGGCACCGTGAAGATGAACGGCGCCAACGTCCCCAACGGTACCCTGGTCTCCGCGTGGATCAACGGGGTGAAGTACGCCGAGACAACGACCTTCATGACTACGATCAACGGGCAGCAGGTATCGGTGTACACGATCACCGTGCCCGGGGATGACCCGTCCACGCCCGGCATTGAGGGCGGCAACGAGGGCGACACGGTCGTTTTCCGAGTCGGCACCGACCTCGCCGACCAAACAGGCACGTGGCACGAGGGGACAGATGTAGCACTCAACCTCACGGTCAACTGTTCGCCGACGGCGGTCTCTGTAAGCCCTTCAGGCTACAATTCCATGCCAGACTACTGGCGGTCGTTCCAGGCGATCTACGAAGACGCCAACGGTTGGGCTGACCTGCGCAACGTGTATCTGATGTGGAACACTACTGCCGCCGACAATATCCAGCAATTCCGGTACGACGTGCTCAACAGGAAACTGTATGTCCGCAACGATGCCAACACCGACTGGGTGGGCGGCTTCGCGCCGGGCGCAGCCGTGCAACTGAGCAACACCAACGTTACGCTGGACGTCTCTCAGACAACCGTGGTTACAACGACAACCCAGGTCCGCGTAACCTGGACGATCATGCCCAAGCAACCCGCGACGGCCGTCAACTGGAAAGTGTACCTGAAGGCCGTGGACTCCTTGTCCCAGTCCACCGGATGGGTCAACCTGGGCACCTGGCGCGTCAACATGTTCCCGAATGTAGGTGGTCTCACGCCCGCGTCCGGCACCGTTGCCGTGGGCACCCCGCAGACCTTCACGGCTACCTACTCAGACGAAGACGGCGCCAGTACCTTGAAGACCGCCTACATCCGCTTTACTATGCAGCCATCGCCCTATACGGAGCAGTTCCGAGCCTACTATCAGGTCTCCACAAACAGGGTATATGTGTACAACGGCAGTTCGTGGATCGGCGGGCTTGTCATAGGGTCGCCCGGGACAATAGAGACGGCTTACGCAATCCTGGACGTTGGCGCATCCTCGGTCTCGCAGAGCGCGAAGGTCCTGACGGTCAACTGGAGCATCACGTTCAAGCCTGGCACCCAAGGCGCGAAAGACGTGTGGGGCTACGTCTATGACAACCAGAACTTCCAGGATGGCTGGGTCCTCATCGGTCAGTGGGTCATCGGTTCGGGCAGCGCAGCGTCCGTCGTGCGCGAGGGCGCGCCGCCCGAAGGCGACGCCCCCATCCCGCTGGACGCAGGCCCAGACTTCAGGCCCGTCTTCCGGACGCCCGACGTGTACCCCGGCTTGCCATCGCCTGGCTTTGTGAATCCAGAACGCGGCGACCCCAGAATGGGCAAGAGCATGATGCCGGATGCGGAGATCCAAGACACACCCGCCGCGAAACCCGCGACGCAGCGAGCGCCCTCCCCCAGTGGGATGCCGGTTGTCGGCACATTTGCACCGGCGCAGTCCAACGTTGCGCCGGGTTGGGGGTGGAACTTCCGCGCCCAGGTCAGCGACCCGTCGGGCTATGCCCACCTGTCCCAGGTCTACGTGCTGTTTAGCCTGGATGGCTCCACGCGCAACGCGATTTACATCCGGTATGATCAGAACACCAACCGCGTCTATCTGCGCGACTCGGACGACACCGTGTGGCTGGGGGGCTACGTCCCCGGCACCAATGTCAAGATTTCCAGCAGGAACGGAACGCTGGACGTGTCCAAGACGACCATAAAGACGTATTCGAGCAACTACCTGGACGTCTATCCTGAGATCATTTTCAAATCCACCGGGGCGTCGCAGCACTACCGCATCTTTGTAGCAGCGACGGACGACAGCAACAACGACACTGGCCTGGTGGAAAAAGGATGGCGCAGGGTAAACATGTGGCCCGGCACCGGCGGGGCGACTCCATCCAGCAATACCCAGGCCGTCGGCACGACCTATTCGTACGCGACAACGTACACGGATTCGGAACAGTGGTCCGACTTCAAGTACGCGTTTCTGAATATCGCATCTGCGCCCGGTGCCACAAGTCAATCCTTGTATGCGTATTACCAGGTGTCCACAAATCAAATCAGAATAAAGGATGATTCGGGCGCCTGGATCGGCCCTATCACACCCGGCAGCGCGCAGGATCTCCAGAACTCGTGGGTCATCGTGCACGGCGAAGGGTGCTCGGTGGCGAAAAACCAGGACATGCTTACGGTGACCTGGAGCATAGAATTCAAAGCGCCCATGGCCGGGACCACGAAGAACATCTACCTGTATGCCCAGGACCGCTACGACTGGATCGATCCGTGGAAGTACGCGGGTTCAATCCAGATCACTCCCTAGAAAGACCTCGGTGGACAAGCGCCGAGATGAATAAGGCTAGCCAGGTCGTTGCCGCCTGGCTAGCCTTATTATTGATGCATGCCCTTCGGGTCCACTAATAACCAATGGTGCTACTTCACAGACTGAACTCGGCGATGGACAGCCGGACAAAACCGTCCTTGTCTGGCTGAAGGCC
>JARYMK010000037.1 GCA_029907165.1 Anaerolineae bacterium | reverse complement strand
AACGATGTCCTCGGGCTTCAGCCGCCCGTCCAGGACGGCGAGCGAGCGCCGCGCGGCCGGGTCATAAGGGTTGCGCGCCAGGATGTCCTCCAGGTAGCCGCGCTTCGTGGCCGGGTCGTCGGCAACCTCGCTCAGGTAAAACAGCGCGTCGCGTTCCTGTTCGGGCGTCGGATGCATGCGCAGCACCCACTCCAGGAAGAAACGCGCCTCGTCCTTGTGGCCCGCCTTGGCGGCGGCGATGCCGCGAATTAGCAGGTCGCGCACGGATTCGGACATGGCAATCCTCCGGCCATCGGCAGTCAGCAGTCAGCGAACACATGGAACGCCGACGGCTGACCGTGGACTGCCGGTTGCTGGCTTCCGGCGGCCGTTAGCGCACCAGGAGCACGGGGCATTTCGCGTGCGCGGCCACCTTTTGGCTCTGGCTTCCCAGGAGCAGCCCCGCAAGCCGCCCCAGGCCCCGGGTTCCCATGACGATGAGGTCCACGCCGCGCGCGTCCGCTGCAGTGAGGATCGCCTCTGCCGGCGGGCCTTCCAGGACCTCGGGAGTCAACGTTCCGGGGATGGCGCCGATGATCTCCTGCGCGCGCCGAAGGATTTCGTGCGCCTCCCGGATGCGCGCCGTTATCACTCCCTGCAGGTGGGAATCGCCAAGATACCTGGGCACTTCCTCAAATGACACGACCACCCACAGGTCTGCCTCCATGTGCCGGGCGAGTTCACCCGCGACTTGGGCCGCCTTGTAGCCGTGCTCCGACCCGTCCACCCCGACCAGGATTCGTTTGAACATCTCACACCTCCCCTGCGCGCCTGGCGCAGTTGGCGCGGGCTGGCGCTTCCCTGCATCGTGGAGAAGAATGTGCGATGGCTTGTGAGTTGGGAGCGTGCCCGGCTACAGCGCCCGCCGGTATAGCCGATGCCGCTTGTACCAGCGCACGCCGATGGCCGCCATATCGCCCAGGCTCTTCATGTTCTGCTCCTCCACCTGCACCACATCGGCGTGTAGAAAGCCGAACTCCCGGGCGCTTTTGGCCAGTTCCGTGTACAGGATCGCATTCCCGCCCAATCCCTGATACTCGGGCAGCAGGCCTGTCCCGTTGAAGTTCACCCACTTGGTGCGCTTGAACTCGCGCATGAGCGCAATCCACCCGAAGGGCCACACGCGCCCCTTGGTCTTCTGGATGGCCGCCGAGATGTCCATGAACCCGAACACAAACCCGATGGGCTGGTCTCCCTTCATCACCAGTTTGATGAGGCGCGGGTGGGCGATGGCGATGAGCCGGTCGCCGATGACCTTCATCTCCTCCGGCGTGATGGGGCAGTACTCCCAGTTGTTCACGAACGAGTCGTTGTACACCTTGCCGATGCGTGGAATCCACTCGCGCAGTTCCCTCTCGCTGGCGAAGGACTTGATGTGGAACCCGCGCCGCTCCTTCACCCTCTCGGCCACCTCGTAGAAGCGCGGGTCCAGGTCGTGGTTCCCCGGCAGGTAGCCCGACGAGAAATCGGTCTCCTTCTCAAACCCGCAGGCGGTGAGGAGCGCGTCGTAGTAGGGGTGGTTGTAGGGGACGCCTACGGCGGGGCGGTGCTCAAACCCCTCCACCAGCACGCCCATGCCGTCGCCCTGCAGGAACCCCTTGGGGCCGATCATGCGGGTGAGACCGCGCGCCCGCGCCCACTCAAAGGCGGCGTCAAAAAGCATCCGCACCGCTTCGGGATTGTCGTAGGCGTCAAAATAGTAGAAGAAGGCGTCCTTGACGCCGTGATGGTTGTTGTAGTTACGGTTCTCCATCACCGCCACGCGGGCCAGTGTGCGCTTGCCCTCCTCCACCACGAAGAAGTCGGCGTCGGAGTGGAGGTAGAAGGGGTGCTTCTTGCGGTTCAGCACCAATTGCATCTCGGGCAGGATGGGCGGAACCCACTGGGCGTTGCCTTTGTAGATGTCAAAGGGGAGTTGGATGAACTGGCGGACGTCGCGGCGGTTTTCGGTATCCAGTTTGCGGACTTGCATGGGTGAACGCTCCTTGCAGGTTGGGTTTCACCGCAGAGACCGCTGTGAGAGCGCGGAGAGAGTCGGTGCCTCCATCTACCCGCGCCCTCCAGATGCTCGGCGGCGATGCCCGTGGTCTGCCGGCCTCATCTGCCGACCGCGGGCTTGGCCGCATGGTAGCATGGGGTGGGGCGGATGTCAAGGCGCGTTGACGCACTGCTCCACATGCGGTAGAATGGCACCTGTGGGGAGCATTCCCCGGATGTGTACGAGCGTGGAGGGCAAATGGAGCAAGAGCGCGATTCCCAGCATCCTCAACCTGTACCCTCGTGCCCGCCTGCGCCCATAGAACGCATCCTGCGGCCCTTTGAAAACTTTGTGCATCAGCAGGCATCGGGTGGCATCGTGCTCCTTGCCTGCGCGGCTGTGGCCCTGCTGTGGGCCAATTCCCCCTGGAGCAGCGCTTATGAGAGCGTGTGGCGGACTCCACTCTCCATCAGGCTTGGCGCGCTGTCTCTGGAGAAGCCGCTGCTCCTCTGGATCAACGACGGGCTGATGGCCATCTTCTTCTTCGTGATCGGCCTAGAAATCAAACGTGAGGTCTTGGTGGGCGAACTGGCCTCCGTGCGCGAGGCTGCGCTCCCGATCGCCGCTGCTTTGGGCGGGATGCTGGCTCCAGCGGCGATCTTCATCGCGCTGAACGCGGGCCGACCTAGTGCGTCGGGCTGGGGAATCCCCATGGCGACGGACATCGCCTTCGCCCTGGGGATTCTGACGCTCTTAGGGAGGCGCGCCCCGATTTCGCTAAAGGTGTTTCTCACCGCCCTCGCCATTGCCGACGACCTCGGTGCGGTGATGGTCATTGCCCTGTTCTACACCACCGAGATCGCATGGGGTGCGCTTGCCGTGGCCGCCGCTGTGGTCGCCGTTCTTCTACTCATGAACCGGCTTGGCGTTCGGAGCGCTCTGGTCTATGGAATGTTCGGGCTTGTGCTCTGGCTTGCAGTCCTCAAGTCGGGAGTTCACGCCACCATCGCGGGAGTCCTGCTTGCGATGGTCATCCCTGCCCGCGCGCGTATCACCAATGAAGTGTTCATTGCGCAAAGTAGGGAGATCCTGTCCCAGTTTGAACAGGCTTGTGCTTTTGACCCGCAGCCGCTGGGTAACAAAGCCCGCGCTGAGGCCCTGCTGGCGTTGGAGACCGCTGCCCGCAAAGCCGAAGCGCCGCTTCAGCGACTTGAGCACTCGCTTCATTCCTGGGCCGCATTCGTCATCATGCCCGTATTTGCCCTCGCCAACGCGGGCGTTGCTCTGGGTGAGAGCGGCGCCGCGGGGTTCACCCATCCCACGGCCATGGGCATCGCCCTGGGCCTGGTGCTTGGCAAACCCCTGGGGATTGTGCTGTTCGCCTGGCTGGCTGTGCGGGTGCGACTCGCACGCCTGCCCGCGGATGTGGACTGGCGCCAGATCGTGGGCGTCGGCTTCCTGGCGGGCATCGGTTTCACGATGTCCCTCTTCATCGCCAATCTCAGTTTTCGCGGAACGCCGCTGCTGGATATTGCCAAGACGGGAATCCTCGCCGGATCATTCGTCGCTGGCGTTGTGGGCTGGGCGATCCTGCACTTCGTGGCGCGCGAGCGGCAGCCCGCGCAAGAACGCACGGGGTAAGCGCAGGCGCGCCGGAGCGTGAATCCTGCCCCGGCCCCCAACCCGCGAACGCGTTGAGGTTGTGCCCCCAGATGACAGAGGCGATGCGTTGAATCGCCTCTGTCATTATGCTGACGGTTGCGCGGGCGATGAGGACGTGCTAGAATTCCCCTCGGACTGGCCTCGCAGGGCGGCGAGTTCGTCTTCCATCGCTTCCAGTTCCAGAATCATGGCGGCGGGGACGGAATGCTTGGGCAGGCGCGCCCGCAGGTCCTCAAGCCGCTGTTCCAATTCGCGGATGCGCTGCTCGGCGGTCATCGGTGTCCCTCCAAAAGAGCGGCGAGTTCCTGAATACGGGCGCGCAGCCGCGCCTCGTCGCGTGCAAACGAGGAGGTCAAACGGTGGAGTTCTTGTGCGCCGATGTGGACCCCGGTCTGACCCAGGGTGAGCAGGCGCTCCTCTTCCAGTTCCTCCAGCGCCTGTTGGGCCTTCCGGAGTTCCTCGCGCAGGGCCTCGGGCGAGAAGCCGTCGGGATTCGGCATACTCATGGCTGTTCCTCCATTGCATGGGTTGCGCGATTCGCTCGCGCGATGTTTCGCTCGGCATGATGGGTATATACCCCCATAGGGTATAATACCCACGCGGGGCGGTTTTGTCAAGAATGCAGGAGGTGCGTATGGACAGGCACGGACGGGAGGAACAAAGAAGTCTGCTGGGGTTCGTGCTGTACGCGCTGGCAGCGCACGGCGACCCGCCGCTGACCCAGGCCGGTTTGTCCGAGGCCCTCGCGGCGGCCCTTGAGTCCGCGGACGGGCGCAACCTGGCCGACGGCGTGGGCCTGCCCAGCCCCGAACTGCTGGGCGGGGTGGGCGAAATCCTCGGCGCATTCGGCGACTGGTTGCGGGCGCGCGGGCTTGTGGAGGGGTGTGGGTTTTCGCGCGCGGACCACGTGCTGGCCTGCGAGTTTCGGGCGTGCGTGTGCCTGGATGCGGTGGATCGCCTGCGGGCGGGCCGGCCCGATGCCGAGCCACCCTGCGTGCTTGTGGGAGCGCTCGTGGCGCTCCTTCGCGCGCGGGGCGTTCGCGCAGCGGTCGTCTCGTACCGCAGGACCGACGAGGGCTGCGAGTGGCGGCTGGATTCGCGGAGGTGAGGCCGATGAAGGAAGCGTGGCTGTACGAGAAGTTGGACGGCGGGCGCGTTCGGTGCCATCTGTGCGCCCACCGCTGTCGGATTGCCGAGGGAGAGGTGGGCATCTGCGGCGTGCGGCAGAATCGGCAGGGCGTGCTCTACTCGCTGGTGTACGCCCGGCCCATATCCCAGGCGGTGGACCCGATTGAGAAGAAGCCGCTGTTCCATTTCTACCCGGGCACCACGTCGTACTCGGTGGCGACGGTCGGGTGCAACTTCCGGTGCCGCTTCTGCCAGAACGCGGACATCTCGCAGATGCCGCGCGACCAGGGCCGCATCGTGGGGCGGCACGTCCCGCCAGAGGACATCGTGGAGGACGCGCTGGCGACCGGGTGCAGGAGCATCTCCTATACATACACTGAGCCAACGATCTTCTTTGAGTACACGCGCGACATCGCCGTCCTGGCGCGGCAGGCGGGCCTGGCGAACAACTACGTTACCAACGGCTACATGACGGCGGAGATGCTGGAGGCGTTCTTCCCCTACCTGGACGCCGCCAATGTGGACCTGAAGGCGTTCCGCGACGAGTTCTACCGCCAGCAGTGCGGCGCGCGGTTGCAGCCGGTGCTGGACTCGCTGCGGCTGATGAAGCAGCAGGGGATATGGGTGGAGGTTACCACGCTGGTCATCCCCGGCCTGAACGATGACCCGGGCGAGTTGCGCGAACTGGCCGGGTTCATCGCGCAGGAATTGGGCGTGGAGACGCCCTGGCATGTGAGCCGCTTCCACCCCATGTACAAAATGCTGGACCGGGGAAGCACGCCGGTGCAGACGTTAGAACGGGCGTGGGCCATCGGCAAGGAGGCCGGGCTGCGGTACGTGTACATCGGCAACGTGCTGGGGGCGCCGGAGGAGCACACCTACTGCTGGAACTGCGGCAAGCGGATCATCGCGCGGTTTGGGTTCTCGGTGCGCGAGCGGCACGTGCGCGACGGGAAGTGCGAGTACTGCGGCGCGGCGATAGACGGCGTGGGACTCTAGCGAAACGCACCCGAAAACGCCCCTGTGCGTTATGTGCATAGGAGGCCATCTGCGCGGCGGGGTTGGGAATTGCCCCGCCTTTGCGTAGGAGTCCCTGGGAACGGGCGTCCCCTCACCCTAACCCTCTCCCAGAAGGCGAGGGAATGGGGCTCTGACCCTAGCCTGTTGCAGTGGGCGAGGGGGCGTGTGGGGCGCGCGCGGCTGAACCCCTGCCAAGGGGAAGGTCTCAGACCTGCTTCTACGAGCAGCCCGGAGGGCTTGGTCCCTTCAGCCCGGTGGCTTTAGCCTCGGGCGGAGGCGGATGCGCGTGGGCGAGGAACGGGCGCAACAGGCTGCGCCTCTGCAAGGCGGACGGGGTGCGGTTGTGCAGGGCCGATGGCACGAAACTTGCAGACCGTGGGGTGGCAGAACCCCTCTCTGCGGCGACTGGGTTTGCGGGGGCCGGGGGCGGTCCCCTGTCGCGTGGAAAAACTCGCAATTCCGGGGGCGATTTTCGCAGGGGGCTTGAAACGCGACATAAAATGTGGTATAATATGTCAAGAGTAGAGGGGATTTCTCCTTTGGCATGTGTTGTGCACACGTCCTGACGATGGCGTGCGGGGTCGTTTTGTACCTTGTTGCTGGTCGCCTGGTGCACATTTCGGTCGGGTCTAGCGTGGAACCGTCAACGGTGTTCTGAACACCACCAGTAAACCAATTGGGAGGCAACAAAATGCAAGCGAGACTCACTGTCCAAAGGATCGCCAACGTGGTGGCCGTGCTGGTCATTCTCGCCATGCTGTTGGCAATCGTCCCCTCCGGTGTGGCGCCGGCCTCGGCTGCGCCGCCCCAATCCCCTCCGGCCGACCCCACGGCGCAGAACGGCGTGGCCCACACCCTGCGCATCTACGGGACCGGCTGGAACCGCCCCAACCTGCCCATTGAGGGCGACCCACGGGCGGGCGACACTGCGGCGACCGATCCTGTCCTGATCACCAGTCCGGAGGATCCGCCGTACACGGACCCCATGTCCGTGTTTGACCCCGAAGGCACACAAGCCCCTAGTCGCGACCTGGTTACCTTCAACCCCGCATGGATGTACGAAGGCGCTACCCGCGACGAAAACTGGGCCAAGGGGCTGTACCAGCAGATCCTGACCCCCATCAATGCTTCGGAGAAGGTCTGGTTCCGGATGTGGTACGAGCCGGAGCACTGGGACAAGGATCTGAACGGTAACGGGATCCTGGACATCGCCCCGCCCCGGTGGGAGTTTGAACCCACCATGCCGGTTACCGACATCTGGTATCCGGCCCTGATGCAGGAGTTCACCTACCTGCTGATGGAGGGCAAGCAGTTGACCGCCGAGCCGCCGCCGATGCCGACCTGGGGCAACGTGGGCACGTCCTTCGTCTTCCCCGTGGGCATGAAGTCCGAGGACCTGTTCACCCAGAACGGTGCGGTGGACATGACCTCGGCCAACGCGCAGTTCGGCTACGGCCTCACCAGCCTGGACGGCGACTTTGACGGGATTCCCGACATCGTCCACGTGGAAAGCGAACGCTCGCTCTACGCCCTGACCAGCATCGCGGCGGACTTTGACGGCGACGGGTTTATCAGCCGCCTGGACCGCGACGACGCGCCCGTACTCAACGGCACCGAACTGGCGGTGCTGCGGCTGGGCGCCACGCCGGTGGAGCGAGGCAAGGGCGTGCAGTTCCTTGACCACCTGGCCATGGTGGAGCAGGTCTCGGACAACGGGGTGCAGTTGGGCATCTACTACACCGGCGACCTGACCCCGCGGCCCTTCCCGTCGGTAACGCTCCAGATCGGCGACATGGTGCTGGCCGGCTCGCAGGGGCCTGCTCAACTCATCCGCGCCGTCCGCAATGGCGGTCCGGGCACCAACATGACCCGCTTCCCGACCGGGCCATGGTTTGTGTACCTCCAGGGTGTGGACCGCGACGAGAACCAGGCGATCCTCATCGTTGGCCGCGCGGTGGGGGCCACGCGCAGCGCCATGGAAGACGGGATGTACCGCGAGGACCGCCGCCCGGGCGACCCGTGGTTCCTGAAGCGGTTCTACGTGGACGGCCACGAGTACAACGTGGTGGCGATCATGACGCGGAACGGCGGCATAACCCCTGGTGGGGCTTTCGGGCCTGTCCCGGACCTGGACGTGGACAACGACGGGTTCATTGATACGGGATATGACCCCTACAACTTCGTGCCCGATGTTACCCAGTTCCAGTTCATCACCATCCGCACGCCCATCCCGAAGGTGCCGGTGCGCATCGGGCAGCACTCGGTGCAACTGCAGCACTACCTGGCCAACGACAACCTGTCTGTCCTGCCGCCGTACAACTACGAACACTACTACATTCAGGACATCAACGCCATCACCAAGTTCAGCGAGTTTGATGTCTGGGATCCCGTGCAGCAGCGGTGGGAAATCAACATCCAGTCCGTCGGGCGGCTGGTGGGGCCGGTTGCGCCCATCTTGCAGAAGAACAAGACCCTGCCCTACGTCGGCTACGGGCCGAACAGCCCCTACACGGACGCGCGTGAGACCAGCCTCTACTACGTGGAAGAGGACAAGAACGAGCAGCTCCTTGGGATGCTGCGAGAACTGTACTCGGAGCGCGAAGAAGATGGCGGCCAGTACTGGAGCACGCGGCAGTTCATGACCGTGCCATGGTGGTACACGGATGTGGTCTTCCCCGATGTCCGCGAGGCCATCCATGGACAGGGCAATCCCGACCTGTACCTCCTGAAGAGCGTCTTCTTCAACTACCAGTCCGAGCGCCGCTACTGGCTGCGCACCGCGCCCGACTGGGCAACGCTCCTGGACACAGCCCAGCCGCCGGTGCCCATCATGTTCTGGTTTGACCCGGCGGTGGGCGGCAAAAAGTACAAGGACACCCAGGGCCTGCGCATCTACGGCGACCTGATCTACGGCGAGCCTGTGCTCGGCCAGATTCAGGCCTGGACCTGGCCCGACGGAATCCTGGGCAACAAGGGCGCGGGCGACGTAACGGCCTACATAGACCGCCTCGAGCAGTACCCCGTGGAAGTGCTGCCGTACACGGACCCGCTGGCGCCGTTTGACCCGGACCGCCCGCAGGCTCCGCGCAAGGACTTCGTAACGCTGAACCCGGCGTACATGAACGAGTACGACAATGGCGGCGAGCCGCTGGTGGATCTGTATCGCCAGATCTCCATCCGCGAAGGAAACGCGGGCGAGAAGGTCTTCTTCCGCATGTGGTACGAACCCACCTATGTGGACAAGATCGTGCGGGCGGACATGGCGGACACCGTAATAACCCCGACCGAGGTGATGATGTTCCCGGCGGTCATGCAGGAATTCACCTACATGTACCTGGACATGAACGACCAGCCGAGTTCCGGACAGCCGGGCAAGAGCGTCTTCGCCTTCCCCATCGCGACGGGCGCGAACGAACTGCCCAAGCCGGTGGGTGGCTCCATCCCCAGCGGGCAACTGCCCTCGGCGGGCTACGGCCTCACCACCTTTGACGCCGACTTTGACGGCGTTGAGGATGCGGTTACCATCCACTCCGAGTTCACGCTGCAGCAGGTAACCGGCATCAACGCGGACTTCAACGGCAACATCAGCGCGATTGACAACTTGGACACCGACGGCACCCCGCTGTCGGGCGATGAGTTGGTCATCTTCGCGCGGTCGGTGCACCTGCAGCGCGGCCAGAGCGCCCAGTTGCTGGACCACATGGTGAGCCTGGCGAACATCGCCGTGCCCGCGACCTCGGCGGACATCACGCTGTGGTACACGGGCGGTGGCATGCACGCCAACAACTCCAAGCACCCCGACCTGGTGCCCGGCTCGCCCGTAACGCTGCGGCCCGGCGAGATGGCCATCGTGGACCGCACCGGCTATCGGCGCATCCTGGCCGGCGGGGGCAACCTGGGCAGCCTGAACGGCGCGTGGTTCGTCTATGTGGACCAGATCAACTCGGCCACCGAGACGGTCAACCTCATCATCGGGCGCGCGCTGGGTGCCAGCCGCTCGGCCATTGATAACGCGGCCGGCGGGCACGACCTCACGCCCGGCGACCCGTGGTACCTCAAGCGGTTCTTCGTGGACGGCCACGAGTACAACGTCGTCGCGTTGATGACCGTGCCCAACACCTATGGATACCCGAACGAAGACCCGTATGAGTTCAAGTACATCACCATCCGCACGCCTGTTCCGAAGCCCGAAGACTTCGTGAACTACGAAGACAGCCAAATCTTGCAGGGCTACGGGATCGGAAGCGTGATCTCGGTGATGCCGCCGTTCAACTACCTGCACACCGTGCGTGAGGATGTCCTCAGCATGCCGGAGACCTGGAACAACCCGAGCCCGCTGGTAACTCCGCTGAACCGCGCGGAATTGACCATGGACAACCCGGCCTACATGCTGTGGACCGACCCGAACTGCATCGGGCGGGTGCTCACCCAGCGGCCTCCGCTCCAGATCACCATCGTGGACGAGGCCCGCGAGCCGCAGTTCTACGGCGAGTTGAAGGAAATCTACCTGTTTGACGTCGTGAACGATCCGCAACTCTGGATGCTCACCGAGTACCGCACGTCGCCCGACAAGTACACGGAACTGTCCTTCCCGGCCGGCGAGAAGTACCTGATGACCACCGACTGGTGGTGGTACAACCTGCGCGCGAACTTTGAGTGCACGCAGTATCTGCCACCGATCGGTGCGGCCCAGATGCCGGAATACCGCGTGATGTTCTGGTACGACCCGACCGACCCGAAGGATATCTACATCAACACGACCGAGGCCTGCACGCCGCCGCAAGCGGACTTCACCGCGACGCCGACGCAGGGCCAGGCTCCGCTGACGGTCAACTTCACCGATCAGTCGGTGGGGGCTATCACCTCCTGGTCGTGGAACTTTGGCGACGGCGGGACGTCCACTCAGCAGAATCCGTCGCACGTTTACAACCTGCCCGGGGTGTACACCGTAACCCTGACGGTGTCGGGTCCGTGCGGAGTGGACACGGAGACCAAGACCGAGTACATCTTCGTCTCCACCTGTGCGCTGATCCGCCTGTCGCCCACGACGCAGACGGTGGGCGTGGGCCAGACGGTGGCAGTGGACATCCGCGTGGAGAACGTGTCCAACCTGTACGGCGTGGACCTGCAACTCTCGTTTGACTACACCCGCGTGCAGGTGGTGGACGACGATCCGGCGACGCCCGGCATCCAGATCACGCCTGGACCGTTCCTGCCCGTCGGCAGCGGCTACATGCAGAACAACTCGGCGAACAACGGGACCGGCGTGATCCGCTACACGTTCACGCTGCAGAACCCGGCGCCGCCCGCCAGCGGCAGCGGCGTGCTGGCCACGGTCCACTTCAGGGGCCTGGCAACCGGCACGGCCAACGTGGCCTTCACCCTGGGCCAGTTGGTGGACCGCAACGGCACGCAACTCTGCAGCACCACGCAGGGCGGGTCGCTGGAAGTCGTGATCACCACCGGCTCCATCAGCGGGCAGGTCTCGCTCCAGTCGCGGACCGACCACAGCGGCGTGTCGGTGGCCGCAGGCGCGTTGCCGCCGGTCAGCACCGGCAGCAGCGGGAACTTCACCATCGCCGGTGTGCCCGCCGGGACGTACACCGTCATCGCCAGCAAACCCGGCTACCTGTCGGCCCGCAAGACCGGCGTGGTGGTGCCTGCATCCGGCTCCGTCAACATCGGGAGCACCATGCTGCTGGGCGGCGACGCCAACAACGACGGCACCATCAACATCGTGGACCTGGTGATCGTGGGTGCTATGTACGGCTCCACGCCGCCGGCCGACTCCCGCGCCGACATCAACGGCGATGGGACCTGCAACCTGATTGACCTGGTGCTGGTGGGCGCGAACTACAACAAGACCGGCCCGACCGACTGGGTAACGGTTGCGGAAGTCGCTGCGGCGCGCGGCCAGGCCAAACTTGGCTTCTCGCCCTCGTTCCGCATCCTGCCCGCGGGCGCGCAGACGACCGTGGAGGTCGTGGCGAGCAGCGTGGCGGACCTCTACGCGGGCGAGTTTGAAGTCCGGTATGACCCGGCGGCCGTGAGCGTAGTGGATGCGGATCCGAACAAGGAAGGCGTGCAGGTTGCCGTCGGCGACGTGTTCGCGGGGAACGGCGCGTTCGTGGCGCTGAACTCCGTGGACGAGGCCGCCGGCGTCATCCGCTTCGCCGCTACCCTGCTGGATCCGACCCCGGCGCTCCAGGGCAACGCGGTGCTGGCGCGCATCACGTTCAAGGGCCTGAAGGCCGGCCCCACCATGCTCCGCTTCGGCAACGCGCAGTTGCTGACGGCGCAGGCCGTGGCGCTGGACGTGAAGGCGCAGGATGGCTCCCTGTGGCTGGGGCCCATCCGCGGCATCGGCGCCGAACCGAACGCCAAACTGCTGCGGATTCAGTAGACCATCGTGTGCGAACGGGTGGGCCTTGGGTATCCTGCCCAGGGGCCACCCCCGAGGCCGGGCCTATCCCCCGTCCTCACCAAGAGCGCGAAACGACAGAGCATCGTAAGGAGGAATGAACATGAACGGAAGAGAGAAAATGCCATTGGCCCGGCGCATCATTTCTCTCGTCATGGCAGCGGTTACCATCCTGGTGGGGTTGGGGATACCGTTCGCGGGAAGTGACGTCGCACGGGCAGATGGCGCAACGGTGGCGCTCATACCCAGCGCCTCAAGCGTGCCCATCGGCGGCACGGTTACCCTGGACGTCCAGATTCAGAACGTAACCGGGCTGTTCGGGGTGGAGGTCAGGCTCAGTTTTGACCCGACCCGCCTGCAGGTGCAGGACGCGCTGGCCTACCAGACCGGCGTGCAGATTCAGCCCGGGACGTTCCCGAATCCGGCCGACGGGTTCGTGGCCGTCAACTCGGCGGACAATGCATCAGGAACCATCATCTACGCGATGACGCTGCTGGCCCCCGCTTCGCCGGTGTCGGGCAGCGGGACCCTGGCCCGCATCGTGTTCCAGGGCGTCAGCGGGGGATCGGCCAGCGTGATCTTCACGTCGGTCTCGCTGCTGAACAACCTCACGCAGCCGATTCCGGCGGCCACGCAGAACGCGACCATCACCGTAACGGGCGGGCCGACCAACACGCCCGCGCCGACGGTGACGCCGACGCGGACCCCCGGCCCCACGGCCACGCCCGGCCCCACGGCGACCCCGGTGCCGCCTAGCCCGACGGCCACGCCGGTCCCGCCCGGCCCGTGCGCAGCGTACTACACCGTGCGCTGGGGCGACACGCTGTACTCCATCGCGCGGCGCTACGGCACCACGGTGCAGGCCATCGCTGCGGCCAACGGCATCGCGAACCCAAGCCTGATCCGCGTGGGGCAGGTGCTGTGCATCCCGGGCGTAACGCCGCCGCCCCCGCCGCCGCAGGACTGCTGGTACGTGGTGCAGCGCGGCGACACGCTGTATTCCATCGCGCGGCGCTACGGCACCACCATCTGGTACCTGGCGAGCATCAACGGCATCTCCACCTGCTGCTTCAACATCTACGCGGGGCAGCGGCTGCGGGTGCCGTGCACGGTGCCCCCGCCGCCCGCGGGCCAGTGCTATGTGGTGCAGCGCGGCGATACGTTGTACTCGCTGGCGATCCGCTGGGGCACGACCGTGTACGCCATCATGGTCAAGAACAACCTGACGAACCCGAACTGCATCTACGTGGGTCAGGTGCTCTGCAAGCCATAGCACGCACCTACGCGACATCTCCTTTCGCAGACAGGGGACCGCTCAGCGATGAGCGGTCTTCTGTTGTCTGCAGGCGCAGCGGCTCCTTCTGGTTCAGGTACAGGTCGGCGAAGAAGGGGTAGAGTTCCCGCGCGTTGGTGATGTCCTCGGTGGGGATGGTGTAGGCGCTGGGGTACAGGATGAACGGGTAGTCCTGCGGGCCGCCGATGCCGCCGTGGGTGCTCACCTGGTCCTCAAAGGAGACGATGACGCCGGGCCTGTGCCAGCCGCCGAATAGGATGAGGTCGCCGCTGTGGGGGAACGAGGCCAGGTCGCGGAGTTGCCCGGCTGCGATGTCGGGCTCGTCGACCAGGGCCAGCGGGTTCTCGCCTTCTACCTCGGCGCCGCGCGAGGTGAGCAGCGCCTGGCCGCCCTTGCCCAGCGCCACGGCGCAATCGACCTCGCAGGCGAGAATCATGCCGATGCCCGGATGCTCCACGAGGCTCGTCAGCAGGTCGGGGTAGAGGAGCGCGATCTCGCCCAGCCGCAACTTGCGCGGCGCGACGTTGAAGTACACGTGGGCCGCCGAGCCGGAGTTGCGCACCACGATGTCGCTGATGCGCTTCAGGTCCCAGTCGGACGGGTCCACGCTGGTGGGGATTCGCCGGTGCAGGAATCGGCGGAGGCGGCGCAGGAGCGCGCTCTGGGTCTTGCCGAGCCGCTCCTCTATGCCCTTGAGTTCGTCCACCAGGAAGCGCATGCGCAGCGCGGCCAGGTCCTCGCCCGACGCGGCTTCGTCCAAGAGCACGGGCTGCTGAACGTGGTCGCGGATGTACTCGCCGATGGTCAGGCCGTACAGATGGCGGAACGGGACCGATGGCGTCATGCCGTGGTCCGACAGCACGTACAGGTCATATTGCCGACGAGTGTAGCGCCTGCGCACGCGGTCAATCCGCTGGATTTGCTTGTCAATGCCGCGCAGGGTTCGGAAAGCCTGGATGCTGTCGGCCCCGTAGTGGTGGGCCACGTCGTCGTAGGAATTGTAGTTGGTGGCGATGGAGGGCACGCCCCGGTACACGTCCAGCATGGCGGCGAAGGTCTGAATCTCGCGGAAGATGACGTCGTTGGCGACCTTCAGGAAGGGCGAAGGGTGCGCGTAGGGACGACGCAGGCTGGGGTAGAGCAGGTCGCGCACCTGTCGCCCGAAGTGGAGGAGATACTCCCACGCGGCGCGCCCCAGGATGATGCCGATGCGCCACGGGCTGAGCGCGAGCAGGACTAGGAATCCGACGCCGCGCATGTTCTCAAAGAAGCGGTGGCGGCCGATGGAGCCGAGGGTGAGCAGGGACAGGGCCGCGCCGCCGTCAAACATGTTGACATAACTAGAGCCGCCCTGGAGGATGCCCGGGCGCGATGCGGCGATGCGCTGCTGCAGTTCGGTCATGAACCCCGGCGACTTGCAGCCGACTGAGGCGTGGCGCTCTTTCTCGTACCAGCGGAAGGCGGGGATGTCGTAGTTGTCGCCGTGAAGGATGCCGGCCTGGACGGCGGGCGTGGTGGTGGGCTGGCCGCAGCGCCACCGCGCCAGTTTGGCGTTGCCCCGCTGCACCAGCCCGGCCAGGAAGGGCATGTAGCCCCGCTCCATGGCCTGCAGGAGGTACGTGTGCGACAGGGCGTCTATCTGGATGAGGATGAACCCGCGCCTGGCGTTGTCTTCGGTGGGCGCAGCGTGGCCGACCGTCCGCTCCCACGTGCGGTACTTGCGCGTGTGGTAGGCGCGCGAGATGCGGTCGGCCAGGTCCAGAATCTTGCGCAGGTGCCAGGCGATGCCGCTGCCTGCTTCCGGCCCTCGTTGCGCGGACAAGGTTTCCTCCCATCGCTGCGAGTGTGCAAGGATTATAGACAATGGGTGGGCTATGGGCAAGTGGCGCGGTTTTCTCGCCCGCCGCGCGCAATTTTGACATTTCCGCCGATTGTCTCTATAATGTTTTTTCGCGGGTTGCAACGCAGATTGCCCCGGCGTGCTACGCAATCCAGATGTCTCGCGGAGGTATTGAGTCGTGTACGCGGTTGTGGAGACCGGCGGGAAACAGTACAAAGTCCAGGTCGGTCAGACGATTGAAGTGGATAAGTTGCCCCTCGCTGTCGGCGAAAAGGTGAGCCTGGACAAGGTTCTCCTTGTGGCGACGGACAAGGGCGTGAAGGTCGGGAATCCCAACGTGGAAGGCGCCAAGGTTGAGGCGACGGTTACGTTGCAGGACGCCTACCGCAAGATTCTCGTGTTCAAGTATCGGGCCAAGAAGCGGTATCGGCGGAGGACGGGCCACCGACAGCAGTTCACCCGACTCCGCATTGACCGCATTGTGGCGTAACGCAGGAGGGTTAGGACATGGCTCACAAGAAAGGCGGCGGCTCCAGCCGCAACGGACGCGACAGCCAGGCCAAGCGCCTTGGCGTGAAGCGCTTTGACGGACAGTTGGTGTCGTCTGGGACGATCCTCGTACGCCAGCGCGGGACGAAAATTCACCCCGGGCACAATGTTGGAATGGGCAGCGATTACACGCTCTTCGCCACCATTGACGGCTACGTCAAGTTTGAGGACATCAGGGGCGACAGGAAGCGCGTGAGCGTGTATCCGGAGAGGCAGTAGGGTCATGAAAAAGGGCATTCATCCGAAATACTATCCCAACGCAAAAGTCATCTGCTCGTGCGGCAACACGTGGACGACCGGCTCCACCAAGCCGGAAATCCACACCGACCTGTGCAACGTGTGCCACCCGTTCTTCACGGGCGAGCAGCGCATCGTGGACACGGCGGGGCAGGTGGACCGGTTCGTGAAGCGCCTTGAGGCCAAGGAAGAGTTTGAGGCCGCGGCCCGGCAGCGCGCTGAAGCGGCCGTCCGCGAGAAGGAAGAGCACAAGCGGCGTCGGCGCATGATCTTCGTGGAGACGGAGACCCCCGCGGCGGAGAGCGCCGAGTCGCAGCCCGACGAGGAGTAGCCCTCCTCGCGCCGGGACAGGAATCCGCACGTGAGCGCGACATCACACCGATAGGGCAGGCCCGCAAAGGTCTGCCCTATTCATTTGCACGAGGAGGCCAAGATGTTCCACCCCCACACAGGCGGCTGGATTGAGGTGATCTGCGGGAGCATGTTCAGCGGCAAGACCGAGGAACTGATCCGCCGCGTCAAGCGAGCCACCATCGCGCGCCAGAAAGTACAGGTGTTCAAGCCCGCGCTGGATACGCGGTACAACGCCGAGAAGGTCTCGTCGCACAACGGGATGCACTTTGACGCCCGCGTGGTGAGCCGCGCCTCGGACATCCTGGCGCTGGTGGAGGATGACACCGACGTGGTGGCGGTGGACGAGGTGCAGTTCTTTGACTGGGCCATCGCCGACGTGTGCGCGGAACTGGCCGAGCGCGGCAAGCGGGTCATCGTCGCCGGGCTGGACATGGACTTCCGCTGCGAGCCCTTTGGCCCCATGCCCCTGCTCATGGCCCAGGCCGAGGTGGTGGACAAGTTGCAGGCCATCTGCGTGCGGTGCGGGGGCACGGCGAGCCGCACCCAGCGGCTCATCAACGGCCGCCCCGCGAATTACGACGACCCCGTGATCATGGTGGGCGCGGCGGAAGTGTACGAGGCGCGCTGCCGAGCCTGCCACGAAGTCCCCGGCAAGCCCAAGCCCGACGTGGGCGACCGCTAGGCATTGGGGTCAACGTTCATGCTGCAACGCTCGGCACGGGCGGGAATTCGGCTGATTGACTACTTTGTGCGGCGGTCGCTGGGCGTGGTGGAGTTCACCAACGACCCCGACTGCATCCTGCGCATCAGCCCCGCGCGGGCGGCCCAGGCCCGCACCCTCTCGGACGGCACCGTCATCCGCCCGGGCGACCCCCTGTGCGAAATCCACCTGTGGAACGAGCGGCTGCCCAAGATGGGGCCCGACGGCCCGGACCTGCAATGGGGCCTGGCGATGTACCGCGGGATGGTGCGCTCGTTGGAATTGCTGGCCCGGTTTCTCCAAACGAGCGCCGAGTATGCCGACGCCGTGGCCGTTCACGCCGAGGGCGCGGCCATGCGGGGCCCGGAGGCCGACCAGGTGCAGCGACTGTTCGCGCGGCTGGGGTTTGACACCGCTCCACGCCACGCCGTAACCCGCCGCGAGCGTTTCGCGCGGTGGTGGCAGAAACTGTACTCCACGTGGCTCATCTGGACGTTCAACCCGGCGTCGCTGAAGGGGAAGCGGATGTCGGGCCTGACGCACTGCGAGTTCTGGATTTCGCGCCGCGCGTTCATGGAGCGGTACGGGCGCGCGAGCGGGTGAGGGACGATTCCCCGCCTGGTGGATGTGCGTAGACACGCAAAACACCGCAGGGGCGACGCATCCGTCGCCCCTGCGTTTTGGTTCGTTCGTTTCGTGCCTTTCGCGCCCTTTCGCGGGTTTCGCGATCCGAACGCCTGCCCCTCACCCTAGCCCTCTCCCGGCGGGCGAGGGGACGCGCCCTGCGGGCTGTAGGGGCACAGCACGCTGAGCCCAGCCCCAGCGGGGCTTCGTTCTTTCAGCGCGGGGGTTCAGCCCCGCGCGGCCACACGCCGCCCGTTTCGCGCCTTTCGTGCCCTTTCGCGGGTTTCGCGATCCGAACGCCTGCCCCTCACCGCGGCGGCTAGAGGTCCGCCCTACGGCAACAGCCCTGCCTCGCGCTCGGCCAGCGTCAGCACGTGGTCAAAAATGTCCAGGCCCTCTTCCAGGTGCTCCTTCGTGATGTTGAGCGGCGGCATGAACCGCACCGAGCTGGGACCGCAGCCCAGGATGAGCAGCCCGTGCTCAAAGGCCTTCATCACCACGTCATCGCGCAGTTTCGGGGCCATCTCCTTGGTCTCCTGGTTCTTCACCAGTTCCACGCCCACCATCAGCCCCTTGCCGCGGATGTCGCCGATGGACGGGTGCTTATGGCGGCGCTCCTCCAGGATTTCCAGCATCCGCTGGCCCATGACGGCCGCGTTCTCCATGTACCCGTTCTCAATCAGGCGGATGGTCTCCAGCGCAGCCGCGCACGACACAGGGTTGCCGCCGAAGGTGTTGCCGTGGGAGCCGGGCTTCCACGTCATCAGCGAGGCGCGGGCAATCATAGCGCCCAGCGGCATGCCCGATGCGATACCCTTGGCCACGGCCAGGATGTCCGGGACGACGCCCCAGTGCTCCACCGCGAACATCTTGCCCGTGCGCCCGAAGCCGGTCTGAATCTCGTCGGCCACCAGGAGTATCCCGTACTTGTCGGCGATTTCGCGCAGCATGGGCAGGAACTCCGGTGGCGGGACGATGTAGCCGCCCTCGCCCTGGATGGGCTCCACGAAGATGGCGGCGACTTCCTCGGGCGGGACGAGCCGCTGGAAGATGACCTCCTCCAGGTAGCGCACGCAGTCTATGCGGCACTTGCCGTAGGTCTTGCCCATGGGGCAGCGGTAGCAGTAGGCGTAGTGCGTGTGGGTTACCTCAGACACGAGCGGCGCGAACCCCGCCTTGTGCAGCGCCTTGGAGCCGTTCAGGGACAGCGACCCCATACTCCGGCCATGAAATGCCCCGATAAACGCGATCATGCGCGGGCGGCGCGTGTAGTAGCGCGCCAGTTTCAGCGCGGCCTCAACGGATTCGGTGCCGGAGTTGGTGAAGAAGAGTTGCTTGGGTTCGCTGCCCGGGGCCAGGGAATTGAGTTTCTCGGCCAGTTCAATCTGCACGGGGTAGTAGAAGTCGGTGCCCGACATGTGGATGAACTTGGCGGCCTGTTCCTGGATGGCTCGGACGACGTCCGGATGGCTGTGGCCGGTGGCGTTGACGGCGATGCCCGCGTTGAAGTCCAGGTAGCGGTAGCCGTCCACATCCCAGACTTCGGTGCCCTTGCCGCGTTCCATCACGAACGGGTAGGAGCGCGTGTAAGACGGCGAGACGTTGCGCGCGTCGCGCTCCAGCAGGGCCCGCGCCTTGGGGCCTGGAACTGGAAGTTTGAGCACGCGCGTTTTGACAGGTGTTGACATAGGAACCTCCTCATGGGAACTTGAATTCGGGCGCGGAAATCGTTGAGAGGGAGACAAAGCGGGCCGAGCGCCCTCGGTCGGCCCGCTGCTCCTACACGTCAGCCTCCGCCGATGAGCGGAATCAGGATGACGTGGTCTTCCGGTTGGATGATGTAGGTTTTCGGCTGTTGTCGGCCGTTGACCATGACGAACGCCACCAGGTCTGCGGGCAGGCCCAGCGCCTGGATCACGTCGGCGACGGCCTTGCCGTCGGCGGGGCCCAGGTCTTCGGGCCGTACCTTTGCCTGCTCGCGCAGGATGCCCAGCAGTTCAACGGTGGCCATTGCGCTAGACCGCGGCGGCGAACTCGGTCAGGCCCAGTTCCTCCAGTTTCTGCGGCGAGGGCCTGCCGTTGGCGTCCCAGCCGCGCTTCTCGTAATACATGTCCAGCAGGCGCTCCACGTCCTCCAGCGCCATGACCTTGCCCTTGGTGGGGCCGCTCACCACCGGCTCCTTGTAGAAGCGGGCCGGGGGCATGTCCCACGCGCGGCCAAAGCCGGGCACCTCGCGGAACCAGAACAGGCGCGTCAGGTTCCAGATGCGCTCGGAGACCTTGAGCAGGTCGTCCCACGAGCGTTCCAGGCCGGTGAGCGCGGCGATGGTGGGCACGTACAGGTTCAGGTCCAGGCTCAACTCCACCCACTGCAGGCGGCACGCGCCCAGGGCGTCAAACAGCGGGCGCACGTGCTGCAGGTAGATGACCCGCTCGGCCTTGTCGGGCGTAACGGTATCGCGGCCGGTCTGGATGTCGTAGGTGATGGCCCACGAGCGGTTGTGGTGCGCGCCCACGTCGCAGGTCATGTACGACAGGAGCATGGACGGGGCGTTGTGCGATTCGTAGCCGCTGAACTCCATGCCCTTGGCCTGGATGGCGAAGGTCTCGCTCCCCTTGTTGAAGACCTGGGAAGCGTGCTTGACGCCCTCGGCCAGGACCGCGCCGATGCCTTCCCTGTAGGCGATCTTCTTGAGCATAGCGAAGACGGCCTCTGCGTTGCCGAAGGTGAGTTTGATGCCGTCCGTGTCCTTGTCGGTGAGGATGCCGCGCTCGTAGCACTCCATGGCGAAGGCGATGACGTTGCCCGCCGAGATGGAGTCCAGGCCCAGGTCATCTGCCAGGTAGTTGGCGTAGGCCACGTCCTCAATGTCGGTCAGGGCGCAGTCGCCGCCCAGGAGCGCGGTGGATTCGTACTCCGGCCCCTCCACGCGCACGCCGTACTTCTTGACGTGGGACCACTTGCCGCAGGGGCTGGGGCAGCCGAAGCAGCCCTTGTCGGTGATGACGATTTTCTCGCGCATGACCTCGCCGCTGAGGTTCTCGTAGCCCTCCAGTTGGCCGCTGGAGAAGTTACGGGTGGGGAATGCGCCGATTTCGTTGGACCAGACGGTAACGCCCGCCGTGCCGTACCGCTGCCAGACCTGCAGGCCGGGACTGTCCTTGCAGGCTTTGTACATGGCGCGGGCGGCCCTGCGGAAGGCTTGCACGTCGGCGACGGGGATGCTCTTGTTGCCGCGCACGGCGACGGCCTTGACGTTCTTGGAGCCCATGACGGTGCCGACGCCGCCGCGCCCCGCCTGTCGCCCGTAGTCGGTGGTGATGCAGGCGTACTTCACGCCGTTCTCGCCGCCCGGGCCGATGGTGGCGATCTGAAACTCCTCGCCCAGGCGGTCCTTCAGAATCTTCTCGGTCTCCAGCGAGCCTTTGCCCCACAGGTCCGAGGCGTCGCGGATTTCCACCTTGTCGTTGTCAATGAAGATGTACACGGGCTTGGGGGCCTTGCCCTTGAGGATGATGGAGTCGTAGCCCGCATACTTGATTTCGGCGGTCAGGATGCCGCCGACGTTAGAGCCGGCATACCCGCCCGTGAGAGGCGACTTGCAGGTGATGTCCAGTTTGCCCGCGCCCGGCACCAGCGTGCCCGACAGCGGCCCGGGGGAGAAGATGAGCAGGTTGTCGGGCCCCAGCGGGTCGGCGCCGCGGGGCATTTCGGTGAACAGGAAGTAGATGCCGAAGCCCCGCCCGCCCAGGAACTTCTCGGCCAGTTTGGGGTCGGTGGGCTCGGTGGTGATGGAGCCGGTCGTCAGGTCAATGCGCAGAATGTTTCCGCCGTATCCGTATAGCATGGCTCACCTCCTACTCAATCCACAGGACGGACATGCCGCAGTGGGCGACGCACTGGCCGCAGCGGATGCACTTGAAAGGCGCCTCGCGGTCGGGGTGGACGAAGATGACGCCCTCGGGGCAGGCTTCCACGCAGGCCATGCAGGCGATGCACTTCTCGGGGTCAATGTCGTACACACCCTTCTTGTCCACGGGGATGGCGTCCACGGGACAGACTTCGGCGCACGTGCCGCACTGGGTGCAGGTCCGGACTTCAAAGACACCGGGGTCGGGGAAATGGGGGTAGATCGCCAGACGTGCCTTCTTGGGGTTGTTCTCTCCAAAGTTGGCCAAGGAGCAGGCCACCAAGCACGCCCGACAGCCACAACACTTGCTGCTGTCTGCTCTCAGATGCATCTCGTCCTCTCCTTTGAAGGCTTGATTCTAAAGGCTCGCAGGTACTAACCGTGTTGAGGATACCCGAACTTGGGGGAATTGTCAAAGCAATGTACTCGTTCAGTACCTTAGTGACACATCCTCCTTTCCCAGGATTCCATTGTGCACGAGGTACTGGAGTGGCG
>JARYMK010000036.1 GCA_029907165.1 Anaerolineae bacterium | reverse complement strand
AGGTGCGCCGCGCTACCGCGCTCCCCGCGCGCCGAGGCAGTCGTCTTCCCGCCGAGTCGCCGAGGCGACGCCTTTTCCCGATTCTCTCCACGTCCTCTGCGCCTCTGCGGTGAGCCAAGCCGCATAAGCGCCGCATGCGCGCCCCAGGCGATGCACAGCGCCGTCATCAGGAACGTGGGGATGTAGTAGGCGTCGCTGTCCTCGGCGATGTCGTAGTGGGAGGCGAAGGCGATGTCCACGAGAACGACCAGGGCGCAGAACGCGGCCAGCCGCCGGTCGCGCCGCCACATCGCCAGGAACCCCCACACCGCCACCAGGAACCCAAGCGGCGTGAACTGGCCCCACCACAGGCGCAGGCCGAAGGCGAGGTTGTCCAGCATGGCCGACAGGGGCACGGCGAACAGGTTGACCTGGTACTGCCGCCCCGTGATGTGCCAGACGAACCGCTGGAGGTCGACAGGGTTGCCCCAGTTCAAGAGGGGCCCCTGCGCCGCGCGGATGGGAAGGTAGAGGTAGAACGCCACGCCCAGCACAGCCCCCAACATCGCAGACAGCCAGCCGCGCCCGAAGGCCCGCCGGTTTTCTGGCGCGGCCAACAGCAGGAACAGCAGCGCAGGCGCGAAGACCAGCGTCATGACGTGGTGGTTGGCCAGGCCCAGGCCGAAGAACAGCCCTGCGGCGAGCCAAGTCCACCGCCCGCCTCCGCGCAGCGCCGCGAGCAGCGCCAGCAGCATCCCGACCAGCGTCGCCGCCTGGAGCGTGTACACCTCGGCCACCGTGGCCCAGTTCCACAGCGTGATGCCGAAGGCCAGGCACAGCGCCGCGCACCCTGCGGCGACAATGGAGGCTACCCGCGAATAGGGCGAATCCGCGCGCATGACATCCCGTTTCTTCGCGCCCGTTCGCGCGGGCTCGCGGAGCGGCTCCTCCGGCATAGAGCGGTATGCCAGCGCCAAGAACGCACCGACCGCCACCGCTGCCCAGACCGCCGACATGAGGTTCAGCCGCCACGCCACCGAGCCGAGGGGAATGTGCCCGAAGACCCAACCCAGCAGGACGTACAGCGGGAATCCGGGCGAATGGGGGATGCCCAACGTGTAGGCCGCCACGACCAGTTCCCCGCTGTCGGTGAAGCCCACGCCGGGGGCCAGGGTCAGGAGATACAGAAGGAGCGCCGCGCCCGCTATCGCAACCGCAACCAACGCAACGCTGCGGGCGGACATAGGCTCACTCGCCGATGATCTGAATCACCACGCGGCGGGTGCGGGGGCGGTTGTCAAAATCCACCAGCACGATTTGCTGCCAGGTGCCGAGCATGAGCCGTCCGCCCTGGACGGGAACGGCCACGGAAGGCCCCAGCAGCGCGGCGCGCACGTGAGCATAGCCATTTCCATCACCCCAGCGCCGGTCGTGCTGATAGACTGCGCCCTCGGGAGCCAGCCGCTCCAGCGCCGCCCGCAGGTCGGCGTGCAGCCCGGACTCGTCCTCAATCGTGGTGATGGACGCCGTGGAGCCCGGCACGAAGGCCACCGCCAGGCCCTCCGCGATGCCCGCCTTGGACACGGCGGCCTGGACGCGGGCCGTGATGTCCAGGATGTCGGTGTGCCCGCGCGTGTCCAGTCGCTCCTCCGAGGTTACCACCCGCATGGCCGCCCTCCGAAGTTACGGCAGCAGGGCCTTCAGCCGGAACCAGTCGGTGCCCCCCACGATGTTGCAGAGCAGGATCAGGAAGATGATGAGCAGGATGATCCCGCACCCGCAGCCCGTGCACGACGTGCGGCGGCCGAAGCCGAACCGTTTCTCCAGCCAGTCAAAGGCCGCGGTGAGCAGGAACATCTGAAGCAAGCCCTCAAGGCAACCCCTGCGTTGTCTCATGCGCACCTCGCTACGCTTTGCCCAGCGGCTCCACGATCAGCCGCACGCGCAGCCCATCGGGAAGGGGGACGTTCTCTAGCGGGCGGAACACTCCGCCTTCGTAGATGGCGTTCAGGGTAACATTGGCCAGGACTTCCTCGCCCTCTACGACGAGCACGTTGCTGCACACCTCGCTGATGCTCAGGTAGCGGTGTCGGGGGGCCAGCGCACGCAGGGCCGACAGCACGCTCTCCGGCGCGTTGCGGTTTACGGCGTAGGCCAGCAGTTCGGGCTTGGTGGCGGGGAAGCGGATGCCCTCCAGCGCGCGGTACACGTCCAGAGAGCAGACGATGCTGACGTTGTCGCACACCGCCCCGATGTCCTTGAATTCTACGCCGTCTGGCAGGCTGTTGAGCGAGATAAGGACGGCTTCGGGCGCGTCGCGCTGGGTTACGTAGGTGATGATCTGCGCCTTGGTCGCCGGGAACTGCAAGCCTTCCAGGGCTTCAAAAATCTCTCTGCTGCAATACAGTGCCATAGGCCACCTCCTACGCCGTGATGAGGCAAGTATAGCGGGAAACAAAAGAGGCGTCAAGGGAATCCCCGACGCCTCTGCAATGGGCCACGAAACAGCGGGCTAGAACACACCCAGCAGGCGCACCGACTGATTGGCAAACTCAATGAACGGCTGCGGATACAGCCCGATGAGCAGCGTGGCGAACGTCGCGATGCCCAGCGCCACGGCCAGCGCCGGTGCGATGGCGACGTGGGACTCCTCCTGGGACGGGACGAAGAACATGTACCGCGCCACGTTCAGGTAGTAGAACGCCGCGATAGCCGCGTTCACGATGCCGACCAGCGCCAACACGTAGAACTGCACGTTGATGGCAGCCGCGAACACGAAGAACTTGCCCAGGAACCCGGCCGTCGCGGGGATACCCGTCAGCGACAGCAGGAGCACGAACAGCGTCCCGGCCAGCCACGGCGACCGCTTGATGAGGCCCGCGTAGTCCGGAATCTGGTTGGAGCCGGTGGCGTTCTCAAAGGCGATGACGGCGACGAAGACCCCCACGTTGCTGAACAGGTAGCCCAGCAGGTACAGCAGGACGCCGTTGACGCCGTTGAACAGGCTCGGCGAGTCCAGCGCCACGGACGCGAACCCGATGAGGATGTATCCCGCGTGGGCAATGCTGGAATAGGCCAGCATGCGCTTGATATTGGTCTGCTTCAGGGCCACGACGTTGCCTAGCGTCATGGTGATCATGGAGATGGCTGCCAGGACGGCGGCCCAGTCCAACTGGAAGGCGGGGAACGCGGCCAGGAACACGCGCATCAGGATGGCGAACCCCGCCGCCTTCGGCCCAACCGACAGGAAGGCGGTTACCGGCGTCGGCGCGCCCTCGTAGGCATCCGGCGACCACTGGTGGAACGGCACGAGGGCGATCTTGAACCCGAACCCCGCCAGGAGCATGATCAGCGCGGGCAGCATGAGCCACAGCATGTCGCCCGTGAGTTTGCCCGCTGCGAAGACCTGGGCGATCTGCGCCAGGTTGGTCGTGCCGGTTACGCCGTACACCAGCGACATGCCGTAGAGCATGATCCCCGAAGCCACCGCGCCGTACAGGAAATACTTGATCGCGCCCTCATTGGACTTGGGATCCTCGCGCAGGTAGCCCACCAGGATGTACGAGCCGATGCTCAGAAATTCCATGGACAGGTACACCATGATGAGGTCGGTGGACGCGGCGGCGAGGGTGATGGCCAGGGCGGCGAGCACGAGCAGGCCGTAGAACTCGCCCTCGTAGGGCGTCTTGCCCTGGAAGTAGTCCCACGACGCCAGGATAACGAGGAGTGTGGACAGCCCCGCAACCACCTTGAAGAATAGGGCGAAACTGTCCACCGCCATCATGTCGCTGAGCAGGGACGTGTGCGTGCCCCACAGGAAGGACGCCGCAATCAGGAACACGATCAGGCCCGCGATGGCCACGAACGGCAGCCACTCGCGTCGCCCCTCCTTGCCGTGGAAGGCCATGTCCAGGATGAGCACCAGCAGGCCGGTGGCCAGCAGGATCAACTCCGGCGAAAGAAGACCTATCAGGTTCAATGCACACCCTCCACAAACGATGGTGCGTGTCTGTATCCTGTCATTCTGAGCGGAGCGAAGAATCCTGCCACTCCGCCGATAAGGGGCCCTACAGGCCCGACAGCAACCGCGTCATCGCCGCGTTGATCGTGTCCACAATCAGCGGCGGGTACAGGCCAAACAGCACCATGAAGATCACCAGTGGCCACAGCGTGATCTTCTCGTAGGTTTCCATGTCGGTCAGATTCGCCCACTTCTCGTTGAAGGGGCCTAGGAACACGTGCTGGATGACCTTCCATAAGATGTACGCCGCGGTGAACACGATGCCAATCACACCTACAGCCGCATACACCGGCGCAATGGCAAACGTCCCGCGGAACACGAAGAACTCGCCCCAGAACCCCGCCAGGCCGGGCAGTCCCAAGGACGCCAGGCCCGCCACCAGCATGATGCCGTAGTAGTACGGCACCTTGCTCGCCAGGCCGCCGAAGGCCTTCAGGTCGCGAGTGTGGGCGCGCTCGTAGATGACGCCGACGAGGAAGAACAACGCGCCCGTGATAATCCCGTGGTTGAACATCTGGAACACCGCGCCGTTCATGGCGATGGCTTGGCTCGTCAGCATGTCCTTGGAGCCGATGGCGAAGGCCGCCGCCGCCAGCCCCAGCATCACGTACCCCATGTGACTCACCGAGGAGTAGGCGATAAGTTTCTTCAGGTCCCACTGCGCCATGGACACCATCGCGCCGTACACGATGCTGATGACGGCCAGCACCGCGATAATCGGCGCGAAGCGGTGGAACTGCTCCGGGAACATGGGCAGCAGGACGCGGAAGAAGCCGTAGCAGCCCAGTTTCAGCAGGATGCCCGCAAGGATGACGCTACCCGCCGTCGGCGCTTCCACGTGCGCATCCGGGAGCCAGGTGTGGAACGGGAACATGGGCACCTTGATGGCGAAGGCCAGGAAGATGGCCCAGAACGCCAGCGCGCCCAGCGTGAAGTTCTCTACGAAGGGCCGCATGGCCGCCGCCTGGATGATGTCAAACGTGCCCGTGTTCAGGTAGATGCCGATGATGGCCAGCAGCATCGCCACGCTGCCCACCAATGTGTAGATAAAGAACTTGATGGCGGCGTATTCCCTGCGCGGCCCGCCCCACACGCCGATGAGGAAGTACATCGGAACCAGGCCAATCTCCCAGAACACGTAGAACAGCACGAAGTCCAGCGATACGAACACGCCGAACATGCCCATTTCCAGCAAGAGGAACAGGAAGAAGAACTCCTTGACCCTGTTCTTGATGGTGAACGACGAGTAGAACAGGGACAGGGTGGTGAGCAGCGCCGTCAGGAAGATGAGCGGCACGCTCAACCCGTCGGCCCCCACGTGGTAGTTCACGCGGATGGCGGGAATCCACGCTACCAGTTCCTCAAACTGGATGCCACCGCCCTTCTCCAGGTTGACCCACAGCAGGATGGACAGGATGAGCGGGATAAAGGAGACGGCGATGGAGAACTGTTTGATGAGCCGCTCCTTTTCCTTGGGCATGCACAGGACGATGAGGCTGCCCAGCAGCGGTACGAACGTGATCAGGGTCAGTATGGGAAAATCCATCTATGCTTCCTCCTCGGTTCCCCACAAGTTCTCGGCGTAGAATGTGCGTTTCACGAGTGCTTTCCCTACATGGGCAGGTACAGGTACAATCCCAACAGCAGCAGAACGGTCAAGATGGCGACCAGCAGGTAGTTCTGGGCCTTGCCGGTCTGGGTCAGGCGCAGGATTTTGCCGAACCACGCGGTTACGGCCGCCACGCCATTCACGATGCCGTCTATGATGTTCAGGTCAAAGATGCGGCCCAAATCCGACAGCCACACACCGATCTTGCCCACCAGGTTGACGAAGGGGTCAATCACCCACGAGTTGTCAAACCGGAACAGCAGGGTGGCAAGGGCCACGGCTGGCCGCACGATGAACTTGCTGTAGAACTCGTCAATGTAGTACTTGTTGCGGAGCAGCGTGTAGACCGGCCCCAGTTTGGTCATGGGATCGGGCTGGCCCTCCTTGAGCGGGTTGCGGCCATACACCAGCCAGCCGAGAAACAGGCCGGTCAGGGCGAGCAGCACCGACAGGCCCATCACCCCCCAGTTCAGCGGCGTGGCCGGGTACTGATGGCCCACGATGTGGTGGAACAGGTTATGCCCGAACAGCGGCCCAAGCACCGGGAACTCCTCGGGCACGCCGACGAAACCCAAGAACACGGCGAAGACGGCCAGGGCGATGAGCGGGTAGGTCATCACCTTGGGGCTTTCGTGGGCGTGCATGTGGTGCGAACGGGGCTCGCCATAGAAGGTCAGGAAGACCTGCCGCGCCATGTAGAACGCCGTCAGGAGCGCGCCAAGCGACAGCACCAGCCACACGAAGAAGGGCCACGACATCACGCCCTTGTGCATGAACTCCTCAAAAGCGTGCGCCAGGATCTCGTCCTTGCTCCAGAAGCCTGCGAAGGGCGGGACGCCTGCCAGCGCCAACATGCCGGCGACGAACGTCCAGAACGTGATGGGCATCTTCTTGCGCAGGCCGCCCATCTCCATCATGTCCTGGGTCCCCGCGCCGTGAATCACGGAGCCGGAGCCGAGGAACAGCAGCGCCTTGAAGAAGGCGTGGGTGATGAGGTGGAACGTGGCCGCCACGTAGGCCCCCACGCCCAGCGCCGCGATCATGTAGCCCAACTGGCTGATGGTGGAGTAGGCCAGCACGCGCTTGATGTCATCCTGCGCTAGGGCGATGGTCGCCGCGAGCAGCGCCGTGAACCCCCCGATGAAGGCCACAACCGACATGGACGCCGTCTCGGGCAGCAGGGCGAAGATGGGGAACATGCGCGCCACCAGGTACACGCCTGCCGACACCATCGTGGCCGCATGAATCAGCGCGGAGACCGGCGTGGGGCCTTCCATGGCGTCAGGGAGCCAGACGTGCAGCGGGAACTGGGCCGACTTGCCCACTGCCCCGCCGAACAGCAGCACCGCGATCACCGGCGCCACCGACACCGTGCCCACCAGCGGCAGCCACACGGTAGTTTCCTTCAGGAAGTGCAGCGTCTCCTCGGAAAAGATTTCATGGAAACTCAGGGTACCCGTTACCGAATACAGCAGCAACATGCCCAGGAACATGATCACGTCGCCGATGCGCGTCGTGATGAACGCCTTCAGGCCCGCCTTCATGGCCGACGGCTTCTCGTACCAGAAGCCGATGAGCAGGTACGAGCACAGCCCCATGACTTCCCAGAAGATGTACAGCAGAAGCAGGTTGTCGGATACGATGAGGCCGAGCATCCCCGTGGCGAACAGCGAGATGTAGGCGAAGAAGCGCGAGTAGCGCGGGTCGCCGTGCATGTACCCCTTGGAGTAGATGAAGATCATCAGGCAGACAAAGGGGACCATGAACAGCATGGCGGTGGTCAGAGCGTCCACCTGGAAGCCGAGTTCCAGAAGCCCGCGCCCCGTCGGGATGGAGAAGATGGGTGCCCGGAATCCCTCTTCCAGGACGTGCTTGTCGCCGATGGCCCTGAAGACAATCGTCCAGCCCAGGAGCCATGTGATGCCGATGCCTGCCCACGCCAGATACGTGCTCAGTTTCTGGTTACGCTGGGTGAACAGCAGGATGATGGCAAACGCCAGAAACGGAAAGAGCGGTATCAGTCGTACCCAGTCATACAATTCTGTCATCGGTGAGTTCACTCCCGCTTGGATGTTCAGCCGAGTGGCCGATAGCCTCTAGCCTTTGGCCGTTAACCTTTAGCCCTTGGGGCATGGTTTCGGGCTAACGGCTAGAGGCGAATGGCCGAATCTACATTTTCAGCAAGTCCACATCTTCCACGATTACCGTGTTGCGGGTGCGGTAGATGGCGATGATGAGCGCCAGGCCCACCGCCGCTTCCGCCGCCGCGATGGCCATCACGAACACCGCAAAGACTAGCCCCGTCAGGTGGTCGGGCGTACGATACCGCCAGAAAGCGATGAGGTTGATGTTCACCGCGTTCAGGATGAGTTCCACGCCCATCAGGATGCCGATGGCATTCCGGCGGGACAGGACTCCGTACACGCCGATGCAAAACAGCGCCGCCCCTAGAACGAGAAACCAGGACAGAGGAACCATATTCGCTACTCCCGCTATCGCTCGCGCGCGATGATAATGGCGCCGACCAGGGCCACCAGCAAGACGACCGACACCACCTCAAACGGCAAGGCGTAAGTGCCCACGAACGCCTCGCCCAGTCCGCCGATGGCATCCACACCCAAGGCCTGCTTGGCCGCGGGCCACGCTGTCTGGAGCGTGAGGTAGGCCAGCACGCCGAACAGAAGGACCGCCACAATGAGCGACAGAAGCCATTGGCTGTTGCGCTGCACTAGGTCGGGCGCGGCCACCTTACGGCTCAGCATGATGGCGAAGATGATGAGCACCGAGATGGCGCCAATGTACACCAGCACCTGCGCCGCCGCCAGGTAGGGCGTGTCCAGCAGCACGTAGAGCACGGCCACGCCGAAGAACGTCAGCGCCAGCAGGAACGCGCTGTGGAGCACGTTACGGCTGGTTACCACGGCCACCGCCGCCCCCAGCGTGATGACTCCGACAACGAGAAACAGAATCTGCGGCAGGCTCATTCCGTTACCCCCCACGCCTCACCGGTCTTGTGAATCCCGTACTTGTCGCCGATCTTCAGCAGGTCGTCCAGTTCCAGGATGAAGTCCTTCTTGTAGCGCGAGAGTTCGTACTCTCGGCTCAACTCAATCGCGTTGAAGTTGCAGGACTCCACGCACAGGCGGCAGAAGATGCAGCGGCCCAGGTCGTACCGGTAGGCGGTAACTTTGCGGTCTTTCCCCTTGCCCTCGCCCTCAAGGCTGATAACGCCGTGGGGGCACGCGCGCTCGCATGCGCCGCACGCCGTGCAATTCGGCTCGCCCGTCTCCGGATTCCGCAGGTGCATCAGCGCCCCGCGGAAGCGCGGAAACATCTCGTAGCGCTCCTCCGGATACTGCAGGGTGAACAGACCGTACAGGTCATAGTCGGTGCGCTTGGCGATGCCGCCAGGGGCGTAGCGCCGAGGGAATCTCTTGATGTCTTTGGCGTAGGTTCCCCAGATGTGCTTCAGGGTAACCCAGAGGCCCTTTACGATGCCCTTCCCGTACATATTCACCTCAACGAACCTCGCTGCCGTAGTAACGCTTGATGGCGGCCTCACCCGCGGCCCGCGCCCGCTCTTCCCGCTTGCGGGCCACCTGCGCCATGATGGCGATCGCGCCGGCCAGAAGCGCCAGGTTGCTCACGAACAGCACGCCCGTGCGCACCCACCCCGGCTCCAGCACCTTGGCCACCAGCGCCACCAGAAACAGGTTGATCAGCGAAAGGGGCACCAGCGCCTTCCACGCGAACCCCAACATCTGGTCAATGCGGAAGCGCGGGAAAGTGGCCCGAATCCACATCATCAGGAAGATGACGAGCACGACCTTGATGAGGAACCACAGCCAGGACGGCAGGATGGGCCACTGCCAGCCGGCGAGGAACAAGGTGGTGATCATGCCCGCCACCATGAACAGGTTGATATACTCGGCCAGGAAGAACATGGCGAACTTCATGCCGCTGTACTCTATGAAGTAGCCCGCGACGATTTCCGAGTCGGCTTCCAGCAGGTCAAACGGCGTGCGGTTCAATTCGGCCAGGCCCGCCAGCATGTACACCACGAACGCCACGGGGGTTACGAGGGCAAACGGGAACGAAGCCTGGGCTTCCACGATGCCGACGGTGGACATGGTGCCGGCCAGCAGCACGACGGTGAGCAGCGCCACCACCATCGGCACCTCGTAACTGATGAGTTGCGCGACGGTGCGGAATGCGCCCAACAGGGCGTACTTGTTGTTGGAAGCCCAGCCCGCCATCAGCATCGTCAGGATGGGGATGCCGCCCATCGCCACCACGAACACAACGGCGATGTTGAGGTCAACGCCCACCATGCCCCGCCCTAAGGGGAGCACCGCGTACAGCAACACCGCCGGGATGATGACGACGATGGGCGCGGCCAGGAACAACCACCGGTCGGCGTTGGTCGGCGTAACGTCCTCTTTGGTCAGCATCTTGATGGCGTCGGCAATGGCCTGGAAGATGCCAAACGGGCCGGCGCGGTTGGGGCCGATGCGGTCGCCCACGCGGGCAATGACCTTGCGCTCCATGTACGTGAACGCCAGGACGACGACGATGCCCAGCACGATGAGCAGCAAGATGCCCAGCACGTCCATGGTCAACTGGACGGCCCAGGGCGGCAGGAAGGACTCCAACAGGCCGCGGAACCACACCGCAATTCGTATCCAGAGGTCGTCTAAGACTTGCATAGTCCCCCCATCAGCGGTCTACGTCAGCAAGGGTAATGTCAATGCTTCCCAGGATGGTAACCACGTCGGCCACCTTGTGCCCGAGGCACATTTCGCGCAGCGCCGACAGGTTGATGAGCGACGGCGGGCGGTTGCGCCAGCGGTACGGGTTGGGAGAGCCGTCGCTGACCAGGTAGAAGCCCAGTTCGCCCTTGGGCGCTTCAATGCGGGCGTAGGCTTCGCCTTTGGGCGGGCGCAGGCGCGACGGGACTTTGGTGGCGTACTCTCCCTCGGGGATGCGCTCCACCGCCTGCCGCAGAATCTTCAGGCTCTCGTCCATCTCGTCCAGGCGCTGGAGATAGCGCGCATAGACATCGCCCGCCACCTGGGTGGGCACGTCAAAGTCAAACTGGTCGTAGATGGAGTACGGCTCGGCCTTGCGCACGTCGTACTTCACGCCCGAAGCCCGCAGCACCGGTCCCGTGATGCTGTAGGCCACCGCCATGTCCGCCGGCAGGAACCCCACGCCCACGGCCCTGGCCTTGAAAATCTCGTTGTCCGACAGGTAGAACCGAATCTCGCGGACGAAGTTCTCCAGGTGGGGAATCATCTTGCGCAACTGGGGAAGGAACTCCGCCGGGAGGTCCGCCGCGACGCCGCCCGGCCGGATGTAGTTGCACATCATGCGCGACCCGCTGGCCATCTCAAACAGGTCCAGGATGCGCTCGCGCTCGCGGAACGCATAGACGACGGGCGTGTACCAGGCTCCCAGGTCGTTGAACAGGAAGCCGACGGCCAGCATGTGGTTGACCAGACGGGTGAGTTCGGCCATGATGACGCGGATGTACTCGGCCCGCAGGGGGACCTCAATCCCCGCTAGTTTCTCCACTGCTACCGCGTAGGCGAAGTTGTTGCTCATGGAGCAGATGTAGTCCAGGCGGTCGGTGAAGGGCACGGCCTGGAGATACGTTCGGCTTTCGCTGGTCTTCTCCAGCCCGCGGTGCAGGTAGCCGAACATGGGCTTGAGGTCCACGATAGTCTCGCCGTTCAGGGTCAACACCATGCGGAAGACGCCGTGGGTGCTGGGGTGCTGAGGCCCCATGTTGATGGTGATCGTCTCGGTCTTTAGCATTGTTCCCCCGCTGCTCCTCGGAATCAGGCGCTGTGAGCCGTGCCCGGCCTACCAGTTGGGTGGCTTGGGGCGGGTCGGCTCCAACTCCTTGTACGTGTACAGTCGGTTTTCAAAGTCCTTGCGCAGAGGGTGTCCGGGAAAGCCATCCCACAGCATGATGCGGCGCAGGTCCGGGTGGTTGCGGAACGAGATGCCCATGAGGTCATAGACCTCACGCTCCTGGTAGTTGGCCCCGGGCCAGATGGGCGTTACGGAGTCCACTTCCGGGTGCTCCTTGTCGGGCAGGTGCACCTTGAGCGTGAGGACGCCGCCGCCGCGCTTCATGCTGAACAGGTGATAGACAACCTCAAAGCGGTCGGGGTAATCCACGCTGGTAACGTCGGACAGATAGTCAAACCCCAGATGGTCGCGCAGGTGGGTCGCCACGTCCACCAGCCGCTCGGCGGGGACGATGAGGGTGAAGTCCTTCGTCTCCTCGGTCTGGACCTGGATCGCGACATCTGGGAATGCCTCTTTCAACTTGGATAGGATTTCTTCGTTGGTCACTGCTCTCCCTCTCCGAACAGGCGTCAGCGCGAACCGAAGCGCCGGCGCGGATGCGTGCGTCGGCGCTAGGCTTCTTTCTTCTCCTTGCCGTACCAGCGCACCGTCTTGATGGACTGCGCGCGCACCATCTGATGAATCTTGCGGATGCCGTCAAAAAGGGCCTCGGGGCGCGGCGGACATCCGGGCACGTACACGTCCACCGGCACGATCTCGTCCACGCCCTGGAGCACCGCATACGACTTGAAGATGCCGCCGCTGATGGCGCAGGAGCCCATGGCCAGGCAGTACTTGGGCTCGGGCATCTGGTCCCAGATGCGTTTGACCTGGGGCGCCATCTTGTGGGTAACGGTGCCGGCCACGATCATCAGGTCGGCGTGGCGGGGGGACGCGCGGTAGAACTCCATGCCGAAGCGGGCGATGTCGTAGCGGGCCGTGGACGCGCCAATCATCTCAATGGCGCAGCACGCCAGGCCGAACATGGCCGGCCACATGGAATATTGCCGCCCCCAGTTGTAGATCCAGTCCACAGTGGTCAGGAATATGTTGCGGTCAATCTTCTCAACAGGAATGGCGTCATCTTCAAACATACGATCTCCCAACGCGAACAGATGCGGCGACATCGGGCGCTACATCCAGCGGAGCGCGCCCTTGCGCCAAGCGTAGGCCAGGCCCGCGACCAGGATGCCCACGAAGATCAGCGCCTCCACCAGGGCGAACAGGCCCAACCGATTGTAGGCCACCGCCCACGGGTACAGGAACACCGTCTCCACGTCAAAGACGACGAAGACGAGCGCGTAGAGGTAGTACTGGGCCTTGAATTGCACCCATGTCTCGCCGATGGTTTCAAGGCCGCACTCGTAGGTTGAAGACTTGACGGGGGCTGGCCGCTTGGGCCGAAGGAGGTACGCCACGCCCAATGCCACAAAGGGGAAGGCAATGGCGATCAGCAGGTACAAGCCGAGGAAGCCGTAGTTGTCTTGCACGCCAACCTCCGTCGTTGGTGTCGGGGTTCACAAACCCGGGGCGATTATAGCACGGATTCGCCCAAATGCGAAAACACGTCCTTGCGCAAAAGAATAGCGCGAGAGACAGGCGTGGACACTGACACGCCCATATCTCGCGCTATCGGATTCTTGACCGCGCTAGCGCGCTCTTTTGCGTTTTCCCGCGCGCAGTGGGCCGGTCGCCTATGCCGCGGGAGCCGCAGGCTGCGGCAGGTACGGCTCCGCCCCCAGCCGCGACAGGATCGCCGCACCGACCGCCAGCGAGGCAATCGCCAGGTAGATGAGCGCGCCGACGCAGCACGGCAGGTAGGTGAGCAGCAGCAGCACGAACGCGCCCACCAGCACCGCCACGGCGGGCGCAAACGCCCGCGCGCCAAAGCCCCTGAGAATGCGCTCGCCGACCTCCATACCCAGCGCCGCAAGCCCCAGCATCCCCAGCGCCCACACCGCTACCCACACCAGCGCGCCGAAGACGGCCAGGCAGATGGTGATAATCAGCACCAGGCTGATGACTCCCGCCGCTACCAGGGCCAGGATGCCCACGCCCAATGACGCCCACGGCGCTGCAAGTACCGTCTGTCGCACCTTGCGCACGCGGTCGGGGAACAGGACAATGGCCAGCACGGCCACCAGGACGCTCAACATCTTGCCGAAGAACCCGCCGAGCGTGTCCCATGTCCACCCGCGCTCCCACTGCCACTCCCACGGGCGGCCGACCGACGGCAACACGGGCAGGTCAAACCCGCCGAACGCGCCCCAGCCCGACCGAACCTGCCCCCGCACTGTGGCGAGCGCCTCGCTGGTTACCGTGCCTCCAGGCGCAGCGACGTCACCCTCCACGATTGCGCCGCTCCGAAGGGTTACGTCGCCGCCGAGGGCGACGATATCGCCCCGCACGGTCCCTGCGCAGGTAACGCTTCCCCCGAACACGGTGAGATTCCCCTCAACGACGCCGCCGAAGAGGATGTCCACGTTGCCGCCCAGCACCAGCAGGTCCGAGGTAACGGGTGCCGCGGGGGCAATGGTTACGTCGCGCCCCACGATAATCTGCGCCCCTCCCTGGGCGAAGACCGGCAGCCCGGCCACCATCACCAGAGCCAGGGCGAGGATGAATACAACCGTCAGGCGTTTCATGGCTTTCCTCCCTCAAGATATGCGCTTGCAGTTGCGCGGATTGGGACACGGGGCCCGTCCTTCTGACCTGGCCCAACGCAGAGGTTCCTCACCGCGCACCGAACCGAGACCCCTGCCCGCCGGACAATCTGTCCTCGTCGTTGCGGGGGCGCGGAGTGCCCAAAGCCCCCCGCCAGTCCTTACCTTTAAATCTACCCGAACGCCACATTTTAAGGCGACGCGTGCTTGACTTTAGTCGCCGAAAGGACTATCCTACAGATGATGCCAATCCCGCCTAGAGAGGCTTCGCATGAATCGTCATCCCTACGTCGCCATTGAAGGTCCTATCGGCGTGGGCAAGACCACGCTCGCCCGGCTCCTGCAACCCGAACTGGGCGCGTCCCTCCTGCTAGAGGTTTTTGAGGAGAACCCCTTCCTCAAGGACTTCTACCGCGACCGAGAGCGGTACGCCTTTCAGACGCAAATCTTCTTCCTGCTCAGCCGCTACCACCAGCAGCACAAGGCCGTGCCCAAGGCGCTGGAGAAGGGGCCGCTCATCAGCGACTACACCTTCGCCAAGGACCGCATCTTCGCGCATCTAAACCTGCGCAACGAGGAACTGGCGCTGTACGAGCAACTCCACGCCGCCATGGCCGAGAAAATCCCCGTGCCGACGCTGGTCATCTACCTGCGCGCGTCTCTAGATGTGCTCATGGAGCGCATCGCCCTGCGCGACCGGCCCTACGAGCGCAACATGGACCGCGACTACATCCGCGAACTCAGCGAAGCCTACGAGCGGTTCTTTGAGCATTATACCCAAAGTCCGGTACTCACGCTAGACACGGACAACCTGAACTACGTCCGCAACTCCGACGACTTCAACATGGTCCTGGAGCGGGTCCGAAGCGCCCTGCGCCAAGCGCCGTACCAGCAGCCGCTCATCGACCTCTAGCAGGGATACGCACGTTGAGCGGAACAGGTTCACCTATACTCTCCTCATGTGAGGCGAAATGACATGGGCAAGTTTATCGCAGTGGCGGGAAACGTGGGGGTGGGCAAGTCCACTCTCACCCATCTGCTGAGTGAGCGGTTGGGCTGGGAGCCATTCTATGAGGCGGTGGACGACAACCCCTACCTCGCCGACTTCTACAGCGACATGACGCGGTGGAGTTTTCACTCGCAGATTTTCTTCCTGTCGCGCAGACTGCGCCACCATCGGGAAATCCTCAGCCACCCCAACACGGTGATTCAGGACCGCAGCGTGTACGAGGACGCGGAAATCTTCGCCCGCAACCTGTACCTCCAGGGGCACATGCAGCCACGCGACTACCGATGCTATCGGGAACTGTACGAGGTGCTGACGCAGTTTCTGCCGCCGCCGGACCTGGTGGTGTACCTGCGGGCGTCGGTGCCCACGCTCCAGCACCGCATCGCGTTGCGCGGCCGCGATTTTGAGCGCCGCATCCCCGACGAGTACCTGGCGCAGTTGAACATCCTGTACGAGGAATGGATTGAGGGGTTCGCCCTGTGCCCGGTGCTGACCGTGCCCGCGGACCGTCTGGATTTCGTCAAGCACAACTCGCACCTGGAGTTGATCTGCGAGAAAATCCTTGACAAACTCCAGGGTAAGGAAGTCGTAGTCTTTGACTAGAGCACTTCCTGCCGTGGCCGCTGGAGCCCCGCTTCTTGACAGCGGGGCTCCCTAAATGGTACAATATGTCAGACATCTGACAAACCTGTCGACGGCGCACCCACGCGCCACGCGCAGGAACATGCACGGGAGGCTAGGCATGATTGACCTGACCATTCACCCTGAATCTTTGAAACGCTCGGTGCAGCGGGCCCGCGAGCGCAACATCATCATCCCCACCTTCGCCCAGATGAAAGACCCCTCTCTGATTCCGGACGCCATCAAGGCGCGCCTGAAGAACGTCGGCCTGTGGGACGTGAACTCACTCAACCTGTTCCGCATCACGTGGAAGAACGAGCCGGTGCCCTTCGGCGGCGGGTTCGGCGGGGTCAACCACGTGGAACTGCCGCCGTCCCTGACGGGCGTGCCCGCCCGCATCATCGCGCTGGTGGGCAAATGGTTCCCCACCGGCGCGCACAAGGTCGGCGCGACCTTCGGCTGCCTTGTGCCGCGCCTGGTTACGGGCCAGTTTGATCCCACGTACCACAAGGCGGTGTGGCCGTCCACCGGCAACTTCTGCCGGGGCGGGTCCTACAACGCCGCGCTGCTGGGCTGCGAGTCCATCGCCATCCTGCCCGAAGGGATGAGCCTCGAGCGGTTTGAGTGGCTGTCCAAACTGGCCGGAGAGGTCATCGCCACGCCCGGCTGCGAGAGCAACGTCAAGGAAATCTTTGACAAGTGCTGGGAACTGCGGAAGACGCGCGGCGACAAGGTCTTCATCTTCAATCAGTTTGAGGAGTTCGGGAACTACCTCTGGCACTACGAGGTAACCGGCCACGCGATGGAAGAGGTACTGCGCGAGGTCATGGGGCCGCGCGACGAGTACCGCGGCGTGGTGCTCACCACCGGCTCGGCGGGCACCATCGGCTGCGGCGACTACATGAAGCAAGTCTTCCCCACCAGCAAGGTCGCCGCCAGCGAGGCGCTGCAATGCCCGACCCTGCTCCTCAACGGCTTCGGCGGCCACCGCATTGAGGGCATCGGCGACAAACACGTGCCCTGGGTGCACAACATCAAGAACACCGACATGGTGATGGCGATTGACGACGAGGCGTGCATCAGCCTGGTGCGCCTGTTCAACGAGCCGGCAGGCCGGGCCTACCTGGTCAAGCGCGGCGTGCCCGAATCCCTTGTCGCACGGCTGGACCTGCTGGGCATCTCCAGCATCGCCAACGTCCTGTCGGCCATCAAGTTCGCCAAGTGGTACGAACTGGGCGAGCACGACATCGTGCTCACCGTCTGGACCGACTCCATGGAACTGTACCAGAGCCGCGTACAGGAACTGCGCGCCGAGCGCGGCGAGTACACCGAGAAGGACGCCGCCGCCGATTACAGCCGCTACCTGCTGGGCTGCACCGTGGACTACGTGGAGGAACTGGGCTACTGGGATCGCAAGCGGGTGCACAACCTCAAGTACTTCACGTGGGTGGAGCAGCAGGGCAAGACCTACGCTGAAATCCAGGCCCAGTGGTACGACCCCGACTACTGGACCGGGTTCCAGCGGCAGATTCCGGAGATAGACGCGCTCATCCAGCAGTTCAACGAGATGACCGGCCTGCTGACGCAGTAGCGCGGCGCACATCCCTATACGGGCGACCCGTTGGCGCAGGTCGCCCGTATGGGTTTCCCCTCTTGCCTCACCAAACGCTGACGATCCTCGCTCTTGCCTCGCCGCGGCCCTTTGTGGTTATACGCTTTGGCCGTGTTTGACGGGAGAGAGATTGCTCGGTAGTATTCCTCAACCGGTCTTGCGCGCAAAGGCATTCTTCCATTTGGCCGTTGCGACAGTGGCCGTGCAGTGAAGGCCGAAGTTCCGCCTGTAAACCCCGCAATAGGAGCAGATTGGGAAATGGAGCACGATCAGTTTGCCATCAGAGATCTTGATCAGTTCATCGCCTTGTGGTCAAGAACCTATAACACAGAAGGGAAGCCAGATTGGTCGCACATCTTGCCCTATTATGCGGAGGACATTATCTTTCGGGACACCATCCAGGAACTGCGAGGGATTGACACATTCAGAGCCATGACAGAGCGTCTCACGCGCCGCTCAAGCGAATTGGAGATGAAAATCGTGAACGCGGTGATGAGGGACAACCTCATCTTTATGGAGTGGGAAATGACGATCCTGTTCGCAAAAACGCGCCGCTCCGTTGTCTATGGCGCGAGCCGCTTGAAGTTGGATGCGCAAGGCAAGATTTGCGAGCAAAGGGATTACTACGACCTGTGGGGCGACATCATGGATAACGTGCCGGGGATAGGCAAACTCTATCGGAGATTCATGAGGAAGGTCTTTGGGTAGCGATGAGCACAAAACACGAACAGAGTCCGGTCTTGAAATACTGGGGGCAGTATAGGTGGTCCAACGTCTTCGCCATGGTCAAGAACAGCATGGCGGACCCTGAGATTTGCGACGTCCCATTTGAAGGGCGATTGGTGGTAGTTACCGGGGCGACTTCGGGCATTGGATACCACACCGCCCGGAAATTCGCCTCTCGTGGGGCGCATGTGCTCACCATCAACAGGAACGAACTGAAGTCGGCTGCGCTTTGCGAAGAAATCAGGCGGGAGTTCGGCGTTCCGTGCACGTACTGGGTGGCCGATTTGAGTCGCCTTTCAGATATGCATCAGGTTGGGCACGCCCTGGCGGAACTTGAAACGCCGATTGATGTGTGGATTCACAATGCTGGGGTGTACCTTTCCAAGAAGCACGTTACCGAAGATGGCCTGGAAATGACCTTCGCCGTCAATTATCTGGCGTCTTTCGTCATGACTTATCTGGCGCGCGACAAACTGAAGGCGCAGGGGAGCGCCAGGGTCATCTTTGTCAACTCCGAAGGATACCGCTTCGCCGTATGGGGGCCGCGCCTGGATGATCTGAATTGGGAAAAACGGCACTACACGGGGTTGCGGGCTTACGGCGAATCCAAGATCGCTCAACTGCTCGCGATGATGCTTTTCCACGACGATTTCCACGGCAGCGGCGTAACGATCAATGCCATGCACCCAGGCATGGTGGCAACCAATACCGGCAGGGATAACGGGCCGGTGTACAGGTGGTTCAAGCGCAACTTGATTGACCGCGTGTCCAACCTGCCTACAGTCTCGGGGGAAGCGCTCTACACGTTGGGCGTTTCGCCCAAGTTCGCCGGTGTGAGCGGCAAATTCTTCAATCTGACGCGCCCGGAGGAAGTAACGCCGCCGGCACAGGATCGCTCTGTGGCCCAGGCACTCTGGGACATTAGCCTGGACATGGGAGGTTTGAGGTGAAAGAGAAGCACGATGTCATCGTTGTAGGCGGTGGCATCGCCGGTCTGGTCGCCACGGTTTACCTGGCCCGCGCGGGCTTGGACGTGTTGCTCCTGGAGAGGAACGAGCGTTGCGGTGGTTTGGTCAACACGTTCGTCCGGGACGGGTTCCGCTTTGAGACCGGCGTGCGGGCGCTGATCAGCGCGGGCGTCATCTTCCCCATGTTGGACGAACTGGGTATCGCGCTTGAACCTTTGCCCAATCGGGTTTCCGTGGGGATTGAAGACCGCATCATGCACGTCAATTCCCCGGAGAGTTTGGAGGACTACCTGGCACTTCTGAAGGATCTGTACCCGGAGAGCGAGGCTGACATTGAGCGCGTCGGTGCCGTGGTGCGCCGCGTGATGCGGGAAATGAGAGTCATGTATGAGGTTAGCAATCCGGCTTTCAACGACTTCAGGCGCGACAAGCGATACTTCGTCGGCACATTCCTTCCGTGGTTCCTCAGGTTCCTGATCACGTTGGTGAATATCGCTCAGATGCGCGGCCCTGTTGAGCCATACCTGGACCGCATCGTCAAGCAGCGCGCGTTGCGCGACATCATCAGCCAACACTTCTTCCGCGGAACGCCTGCGTTCTTCGCCATGAGTTATTTCTATCTCTACAACGACTACTTCTATCCCAAGGGCGGCGTGGGCAAACTGACAGAGGCTCTGGAACAGAAGATTTACGAATTCGGCGGCCACATAAGGACCGGCACTGAAGTTGCGTCTGTCCACGCGGGGGAGAAGTGGGTCAGCGACCGAGAGGGCCGACAGTATGAGTATGAGCAACTGGTATGGGCCGCTGATTTGAAAACCTTGTATCGCATCACGCAGACCGCGGGCTGCTCTCCTGCTGTGGTCAGCGCGTTTGAAGCGCAAAAGGAGCGCGTGCTCGCCGGTCGTGGGGCCGATTCCGTATTCACCGTGTACGTTGCCGTGGATGAGCCGCCCGAGACATTTGCCGCCATCTCTCACGGGCACTTCTTCTACACACCGTCGCGGCTGGGTTTGGGGGAGATTCACCGCTCGGAGTTGCGCGCGCTGCTACAGAACTGGGATACGCATTCGCGCGCCGAGGTGCTAGCATGGCTGGATGGCTTTTGCGAGCGCAACACGTATGAAATCTCCATTCCGGTGCTCAAAGACCCCACCGCCGCCCCGCCGGGCAAAACTGGCTTGATTGTCAGCACGCTTTTTGAGTACGAACTGGCCAAAAAGGTCAAGGAGTCCGGCTGGTATGAGGATTTCAAGGCAGAGGTGGAACGGCGGATGCTGAAAGTGCTGAGCACTTCGGTGTATCCTATGCTGCGCGATCGGGTGATGTTCGCGTTCTCCGCATCCCCCTTGACCTTGGAGAAAATCGCCGGTAGTTCCCAGGGTGCGATTGTAGGCTGGTCTTTTGAGGAGCCGATTCCGGTTACATCGCAGATGCTGAAGATCAACGATGCGGTCAAGACCGTGCTCCCCTATGTGTCCCAGGCAGGCCAGTGGACATACAGCCCTAACGGCGTGCCCACCTCCATCCTGACCGGAAGGTTGGCGGCAGATCGGGTGATCGCACAGCACAAACCCCGCGGCGGGCACTAGAAGACCCCGGCTGTCCAGACGACCTGGCGCTGATGGCAGGTGCCGTCCGCCGCGTTTCCCAGGCGACAAGGAACTGCGGAGCCCACCCGCACGCGATGGCGACCCCACGCTGGCGATGCGGCGAAACGGCAAGATGCGTCGCACGGGTTCGCACCGGCGTGATGTCCCGCCACGCCCCGGCCTACTCGCCGCCTGCGCCCTCCCCGAACGCCCAGCAATCCCACGAAACCGTCTCCGCAAAAGGCTTGCGGGTGCGCGGCCGCTCGTCCTTGGCGCGGGTCTCCTCGTCCAGCAGGTCAATGGGGCCTTCGTAGCCCAGCGCAATGACGGTTACCACGCTGTATGCCTCGGGGATGCCCAGTGCTTCCTTGACCTTGGGAGCGCTGTAGCCGGCCATGGGGTGCCCCATCAGCCCCTCCTCCACAGCCGCCAGGAGCAGGTTCTCCACGGCCAGGCCGCAGGCGAACAGGTGATATGTAACGGGGTCATCCTTGCGCACGAAGTCGTCTTCGGCACGGGCACAGACTGCGATGAGCACGGGAGCCTTCCACGCCCAGCGGTTGCCGCGGTTCAGCGCCTCCCGAAACGCTTGCAGGCGCTGGGGGTCGCGCACGACGATGAACCGCCATGGCTGGTTGTTGTTGGCCGAGGGCGCCCAGCGCGCCGCCTCCAGGATGCGCACCAGGGCGTCTTCGGGAACGGGCTTGTCCAGGAATGACCGCTTGCTGTGTCGGCGGAAGAAGATGGAGTCCTCCATGCCACCCTCCGCGAATGAGGTGTTGTGGAGGAACTATATCCAAGGCGATAGCGCGTGTCAAGGGGCCGCTACCGTACCACCATCGGCACCCACAGCCGGTAGGGCGGCTTCGGAGTCGGGCTTGGCGTGGGACTCGGCGTCGGGGTCGGCGGCGTGCCCACGCTCACCTGGTCTATGAGGGCCACGGTGGGCCGTTGCGAGGAGTCCTGCCAGACGTTCAGAATCAACTGTACCGTGCGGCCGCGCCACGGCGACAGGTCGTACACGAACAGTTGCCACCCGGGCGTCGTCTGCCACACGGCGCGCGGCGGCATGGGTTCATAGCGCGTCGTGCCGTCAATGAGCAGCACCTCCAGCCAGTCGTGGCCGGGCTCGCTCTCCAGCGTCACCACCTGGTACATGAGCGACAGGTACACCGGCGCCGCGGTCTTGGGGATGGCGATGCTCTGGCTCACGGTGGAGTTGCCGCCGCCGCCCAGTTCCGGCTGGCCCACGAAGTCCCGGCCCAGCGCCAGCGAGCGCAATCCTGCGAACCCGACCGTGTGCACCTGGGGCGGAGTACTCCCGCCGGGAGTCCACCCCTCCAGACCCGCCTCAAAATCCCCGTTGCTGACCAGGTTCACCGCGGGCGCAAGCCAGACGTCAAATCCCGTCGCGCTCCCCTCTAGCCGCAGGTGCCGCGGCGACCACGGGCTGTATCCGGGCGCGTAGCCGAGCAGGCCGTAGTCGCCCTTGGGCAGCCCCGCCACCTGCCACCGGCCCGACTCGTCGGCAGCAATGGTGCTAGGCATGCCCCAGGCGTTGGTGATAACGATGTTCGCGCTGGGCACCGGCGTGCCCAGCGGGTTCAGGACCTGCCCGCTGACCACGGTGCTCGCGATGGGCGTGGGTGTCGGTGTTGCTGTCGGCTGGGGTGTGGCCGTTGGGCCGCTAGGCAGTGCGATGACCGTCTGCGCCTGCGGGGCTCGGGGCGTTGCGCCAACGTTCCCGGCGCGGTCCACCCCGCGCGCCGCGAAGCCATAGGAATGGCCGGGGACACCGGTGTATGTCGCCGAGGTCGCCTGCGTGCTCTGCAGCCACAGCAGCATCGGCCCGCCGTCCACCGACACGAAGACATCGTAGGCCACGACGCCCGACCCCTCATCGGTCCCCTGCCAGGACACCGTGAAACTGGTCGGGCTGTACGCGGGAAGGCCCTGCATGGTAACCACCGGCGGCGTTGTGTCCCGCTCTACGAGGATGATGGGCCGCCCGCCGATCATGTACGTGGTGCGGTCGGGCAGGTTGCGGTTGGTGGCCGCGGACAGCATCACCGTGTACGTACCGTTCACCGGATTCAGCGGCTGGGCGGCCCCGTCCTGGCCCAGCGCCATCGCCTGGGTGCCCACC
>JARYMK010000035.1 GCA_029907165.1 Anaerolineae bacterium | reverse complement strand
GCGGGAGAATCATCGGCCACGGCAAGCAGTCCGTCATCCTGGACGTGAACGGCGTGGGGTTCCAGGTGGTGCTGAGCGCGTCGGATATGGACCGCTTCGGCGAGTTGGGCCGGGAAGTAACGCTCTTCACCCACCTGCAGGTCCGCGAGGACGGCCTAACCCTCTACGGCTTCTCCAGCGAGGAGGCGCGCGAACTGTTTGAACTCCTGCTCACCGTGAGCGGCATCGGCCCCAAAGTGGCTATGGCGCTCCTCTCCGCCTTCTCGCCCGACGATTTGCAGAAAGCACTCGTGCAGGAGGACATCGGCGCGTTGAGCCGCGTGCCGGGAATTGGCCCCAAGACCGCACGCAACCTGGTGTTCCACCTGCGCGACAAGATTCAGACCGCACCGGTCGGCCCGTCGCTGGCGGCCCTGGCCGAGGCCGACGCCGAGGTCATCAGCGCCCTAACGTCGTTGGGCTACAGTGTGTTGGAGGCCCAGCGGGCGGTGCAGTCGCTCCCGCGCGAGGAGTTGCCACTGGAGGAGCGGATTCGGCTGGCGCTGGCGTACTTCAGCCGGTAGGCGCGACGAAGCCCTGACCTTAACCTCTCGCAAAGGGCAGTGAACTTCTAGCCCCGGCTAGCCAGCAGGCACAGCATCTCGTACATGAGGTTGGCCGCAAGGAGCGCCGTGATCTGCCCAGGGTCAAACGCCGGGCAGACCTCCACGACGTCAAACCCCACGACAGGCAGGCCGCGCAGACCCCGCACCAGCGCAAGCATCTCCCGCGCCGAGAACCCGCCCACCTCGGGCGTGCCCGTCCCAGGCGCGCAGGACGGGTCGGCGGCGTCTATGTCCAGCGTAACGTACACCGGGCCGCGCACCGCCTCGCGCACACGGGCCACGACGGCCGCGATCCCTATCTCCGCCGCCTCGTCCATAGGGATCAGGCGCAGGCCCAGCGCACGCGCCTCGTCCAGGTCGCCCGCGGCATCCACCGACCCGCGAATTCCCACCTGCACCGAAGCGCTGGGGTCAACCAGCCCCTCCTCCACAGCGCGGCGCACCCATGTGCCGTGGCCGTGGCGTTGGCCGTGCTCCGTGTCCCACGTGTCAGGGTGCGAGTCAAACTGCACGAGCGACAAGGGCCCGTGCCGCGCCGAGACCGCCCGCACCAGCGGCAGCGTTACCGAGTGGTCGCCGCCCATGGCCATGGGCAACGCGCCCGCCTCCACCACGCCCGCCGTCCAGTCCCGAATCGCGCGCAGGGTCTCGTCCACATACGCAGGCACCACCGGCACATCGCCCAAATCTCCCACGCGCAGCACCTCAAACGGCGCGACTCGCCACCACGGGTGGAATTCCCGCAGCAGGCCCGACACCGCGCGGATGGCGGCGGGAGCGTGGCGCGCGCCGCTACGGTACGTGGTGGCGCTGTCGTAGGGCACGCCGAACACCGCCACGTCCAGCCCGTCGGGGCTTGTGGCGGCGGGAACGTGGGCGAAGGTGGGCAATCCCGCGTACCGGGGCGCACGTCCAAATCGCGCTTGCCAGTCCATGCGCTACCTCCTCGTGAGGCGATCGGCGATGACGGCGAACAGAAACCGCGGGAGCGCCAGCATCCGCCGCCATCGCCACGGCTGGTGGATGAGGCGGTGGAGCCATTCCAGGCCCATGCGCTGCATCCAGAGGGGCGCGCGCTTGGCCCGGCCGGCGATGAAGTCAAAGGCTCCGCCCACGCCCATCGCCACCGGCACACCCAGCCGCGCCAGGTTCCGCGCAATCCACAGGTCTTGCTTCGGCGCACCGTAGGCCACAAAGAGCACATCCGGTGCCGCCGCCGTGATGCGCGCGACGATGGGGTTCTCCTCGTCCGGCGCGGGCGACCCCGCGTAGGTTCCAGCGATGGTCAGCCCCGGGTTGGCCTGAACCAGCCGCTGCGCGGCCTCTTCCGCCACGCCGGGCGCCGCCCCCAGCAGGTACACCCTGTACCCGCGCTCCGCGGCCAGCGCGGCGACGCGCATCACGGTATCCACGCCGGTAACCCGCTCCTTGAGCGGCGTCCCCAGGATACGCGCGCCGAGCAGCAGGCCGACCCCATCAGGGAGCGCCAGGTCAGCGTGGAGCAGCACATCGCAGAAGGCGGCGTCGCGCCGGGCGGCCATGACGAACTCCGGGTTCACCGTTACCACCTGGTGCGGCTTCCGCTCGCGGATGAACGCATCCAGAATCTGCAACGCCTCGCGGCTGTCCACGTTGTGGACGGGGATGCCGAGGAAATGTACTGTCTGGACGTGGAAGAGCGGGGTCATTGGGCTGCGTCCTCCAGGGCCTTGAGAATCGTCTCGGCGCAGCGCCGCCAGGTGAACTGCTGCGCCCGCTCCCGACCTCGGCGAGACAACTCGGCGCGCAGGCCCTCGTCGGCTAGGACGCGGTTGATGGCGGCGGCCAGCGCCTCCGTGTCCGTGGGTGGGACGAGAAGCGCGGCGTCCCCGGCCACCTCCGGCAACGAACTGGTGTTGCTGCACACCACCGGCACGCCGCACGCCATCGCCTCCAACACAGGCAAGCCAAACCCTTCGTAGAGCGACGGGAAGGCGAACAGCGCTGCACCGGACAACAGCGCGGGCAAATCCTCGTCGGGCACGTAGCCTGGGAACAGCACCCGCTCGCCGATGCCCAACTCCTCGGCGCGACGCAGAATCTCCCCGTACATCCAGCCTTTGCGGCCCGCCAGCACCAGCCGATGGGGCGGCGGAACATGGGCAAACGCCTCAATCAGCCGCGTCAGGTTCTTGCGCGGCTGGAGCGTGCCTACGTACAGCACATAGGGCGGCTCAATCCCATAGCGGCGCTGCACGGCCTCCATCGCCGCCGCGTCCTGCACTGGCTGCAAGTCGGGCCGCAGCCCTGGATGCGCCACGCGGATCTTGTCGGCGGGGACGCGGTAGAAGCGCGCCAGGTCTTCGCGGGTGGCCTGCGAATCGGCGATGACGAGGCGGCTGGCGCGGGCGTTGTGGCGCGTGCCCCAGTCTAGGTACAGGCGCGCGGCCCACGGGTGGGCTTGCGGGAAGTGCCGGTAGCCCAGGTCGTGGACGGTCGCCACCGCCCGCCCAGGCCACAGCGGCAGCACGTGAGCGGGCACGAACAGCACGTCGGGCGGCCTCAACCGCACCTCGGCGGCCAGGCGGATGTGCGTCCACAGGCGCGGGAACGGGATGACGCGCAGGCGCACGTTGGGCAAGGGAGGGAACAGGCCCGGCTGCGGCGGCTGGTTGAAGTACAGCGTGAAGGTGTGATGCGTGCCCAGGTCAATGAGCGCGCGGATAACGTGGAGCGAGTAGTTCTCGGTGCCGGTGCGCAGGGTGCGGGTGGCGCGGCTGGCGTCTATGCCGATGTTCATGGCGGGCGGCTCACCGTCGGTGGGCTCGCTCCACCTCGGCGATCTTGTCCACGCGGCGCTGATGCCGAGGCGAGTCGCTGAACTCGGTCCGCAACCAGATGTCCACGATGTCCAGGGCGAGGCCCGGCCCCACCACGCGCCCGCCCAGGCACAGGACGTTGGCATTGTTGTGTTCGCGGCTCATGCGGGCCGAGTAGGTGTCCAGGCACACGGCGGCGCGGATGCCGCGGACCTTGTTGGCGGTCATGGCCATCCCCTGGCCCGTGCCGCAGATGAGAATGCCTCGGTCAAACTGCCCCGCTGCCACGCCCTCGGCCACAGCGCGGGCGTAGTCGGGGTAATCGGTGGACTCACGGGAATGCGTCCCGAAGTCCTGCACATCGTGGCCGGCGGCTTCCAGGTGCTGGCGGATGGCCTCTTTCAGGTCCACGCCGCCATGATCGGCGCCGATTGCGATTTTCATGGTTCCCTCCGCAGCGAGATGCAGCGGCATTATACCACAGTCGCCGAAGCCATGCAGATTCCCCCGCAGTGAGACCGTAGGGGCAATTCATGAATCACCCCTACTGGAGAATCGGGGTGTCCTATTGTCTTTCCCTGCCCGCCCCACTCACAGGCCCAGCAGCGGAGCCAAATCCTCCCAGCGGATGGGGCCGGGGCGGACGATGCGCGGCGGGGTAACCGTGAGGTCCAGGACCGTGGACGCGACTCCGCCGGGGCATGGTCCTCCGTCCAGAATCAGGTCCACCGCGTCGCCCAGCGCGGCTTCCACTTCATCGGCAGTAACCGACGCGGGTTGTCCCGAGATGTTCGCGCTGGTGGTCGCGAGGGGCGAACCCGCGCGCTCAATCAACGCCAGGGCCAGCGGATGGTCGGGCACGCGCACGGCAACCGTCGGCCCGCCCGCCGTTACCACGTCGGGAACATGGGCCGATTTCTCCACGACCAGGCTCAGCGCCCCCGGCCAGAACGCGCCGGCCAACTGCCACGCGGCGGGCGGCACACGCTTGGCGATGCGGTGCAGGTCGCGGATGCTGGAGAGGAGCACCGGAATGGCTTTGTTCGGGTCGCGTACCTTAGCCAAGTATAGGCGATCCACGGCCTTCTCGTTGAATACCAGCGCCCCGACGCCGTACACCGTGTCGGTGGGGAAGGCCACCAGCCCGCCTTCGCGGAGCGTTTGCACCGCCTTGACCAGGGCCTCGTCCATGTTGTCAGGCGTTACCCGAATGCGCATGGCTACCTTCCAATCCCAGGGGCCTTACCCCCGATTTCCAGAATCGCCGCGTTGGCGAAGTACTCAAAGTCAAACTCAGTGATTTCGCCTGCCCGCTTCCCCGGAATCGGCATCAGGCGGGCTGTGAGGGGCTTGGCGAGCCGCGTGGACAGCGCCGCCAAGTCCCATAGGATCGCCGCGAGTTCTTCCTGCGTCGTATTGCCGGGGAGTGGCACGGTGTCCACCCCCGCCCCGCACACGGCCGAGTACAGGAGCAGATGGTCCAGCGAGTAGGCCCCCTCTCGGCTCCGCCGGGCGAGCACCGCATCTTCCAGAACCGGCAGGAACAGGCCGCAGAAGCCGGTCTTTGGGAACTCGGCCGACTGGACGGCGCGAGTGAGCAGGGCTGCGGCGAACAAGGTTCCGCGGGCGCCGAATCGGTCGCCCGTCAGCGCCTCAATCGCCTGCGCGATGCTCCGCTCGGGGGTTGGGTAGGGCGCAAGGGAGAAGTCTATGCCCGCGAATCCCATGCCCAAGTCCTGGGCCAGCGCCCGCGCCGTTTCTGCGATGCGATCGGCGTGGGACTGGACAAGGGCGCGCAGGTCGGCTTCCGCCTGTTGCGCCGACTGCGCGTGCGAGAAGGCTTGCACGGCCAGGCTGGCCGCCTCGGTCGCCACGGCGAAGCGGGCCGCCCCGCCGCCGTGGTACGCCACCGGGAAGAACGGCGACCACGGCGCGCAATTGCACAGGGCCGCCAGCCGCAGGTTGCCGAAGCCGTTCGCCACGCTGCGGCTCACCCGCGCGATGAGCGAGGCGGCCGCGCGGATGCCCTCGGCGTCCACGCCCGTGGCGGGCGAGGCGACCGTCGCGCCGAAGAACACGCCCTGGGTCGCCGCGATGGCGTCGGGTATCTCCTCGGCCAGGCGCCATCCGAAGGCGCGGTGCGCGCCCGGTGCCGGGCCAAGGGACACGTAGTCCACGCCAGCCTCGCGCGCGGCGGCTTCCACCTCAACGGCCACGTCGGGCAGGGAGAAGGCTTCCACGTCGGCGGCGAACTCGGGGAAGGGCTGCGTCGCCAGGCGAATGGACTGGACGCGGTAGCCCGCATCGGTGAAGGCGCGGCGGGCCGCCGATGCGAAGCGCGCAATCTGCTCCCACTGTGAGGTTTGGAGCGGATACGCCAAATCCACGAAGCAGGTGAGCGACCGAATCTCCATCGCTAGTTCTCCTTGCACCGCCTTTGCCGAAGGGCTTCCATCAAGATGACGCTCGCGGCCACCGCTGCGTTCAGCGACTCCGTGCACCCCATCATGGGGATGGCGATAGGCGTGGCTTCCACGGTTCGCACGCCCTCGCCGGCCCCACGCGCCTCGCCGCCGATGACCAGCACAGACGGACGTGTCCAGTCCACCCGGTCGTAGGGCAGGTCGGCACGGGCGTCGGCCAGGTACACCGGCGCGCGCCCCACCACCTGCCGAATCTCGTCCCACGCGCGGTCGGGGAACACCGGCAGGCGAAAATGCGCGCCCATCCCCGCCCGCACCACCTTCGGCGAGAATGGGTCCACCGTGCCGGGCGTCAGGATGACCCAGTCGGCACCGGCTGCCTCTGCCGTGCGGAGCGCCGTGCCCAGGTTGCCCGGGTCGCGCCACTCGTCCAGGATGAGGCCAATGCGCCGCGGCCTCTTGGGAGGGGGCCAGGTCGGCATCTCTACCACTGCCAGCACGCCCTGCGGCGTCACGGTGTCTGCCATCGCTCGCATGACCGCCGGCGACACGACGAAGCAGGCGTTCGTGGCCTGTTGGAGTAGCGGGAGCAGCCGCACGCCCATCGGCGATGCGGCGAACTCCTCGGCGAAAAACGCCTCGCGGATAGCCGCGCGGGCCTGCAAGGCATCCGCCACCAGCCGCGCCCCTTCCGCGATGAAGCACCGCTCCCGCTCGCGGACGTTCTGCCGGTGCAAGGAGCGCGCGTACTTGACCCGCGGATTGGCCGTGCTGGTGATCGTGATCATATCCCAAATACAACAAAACGAGGGAAAGTGGGGGCAATCCTCACATTCCCTCAGGTTGTGCGAACGGTTGAGCGCAGGCCGACGGCCTACGCCAATGCGTTGCGGGCCACGTCAACCAGGCTGGCGAAGGCTTTCGGATCGGTAACCGCCATGTCCGCCAGCACCTTGCGGTCCAGTTCTACGCCGGCGGTCTGCAACCCCTGCATGAAGCGGCTGTAGGATAGGCCCTGCTCGCGCGCGGCCGCGTTGATGCGGAGAATCCACAGGCGGCGCATGTCGCGCTTGCGGTTGCGGCGGTCGCGGTACGCGTAGGACAGCGACTTGAGCATCGCCTCGTTGGCGCGGCGGAACAGTTTACTCCGAGTGCCGAACTGCCCCTTGGTCAGTTTGAGTACTTTCTTATGCTTCTGATGGGCGGGAACGCCCCGTTTCACTCTAGGCAAGGTCGGATACCCCCTTCCGTCAAAGTCTTACGATGCTACTGCTGCTTGAGGTAAGGGGCAAGCCGAGCAACCCGGCGCTTGAGCCCCCTGGACTCCACAACCAGCATCTCATCAAATTGAGCCTTCACGCGCGCAGACTTGTTCCGGCGCAGGTGGCTCTTCATCTGCTTGGTGCGCAGCAACTTGCCGCTCCCGGAGTAGCGGAAGCGCTTGGCTGTGCTCTTGTGCGTCTTGATCTTCGGCACGTGAATCCTCCCAGTCGTAATCAAGTGCGAACCGCCTGCCAGACGGGTGGCCGGCGGTTCTGCTCGCTCGCTCGCTACACAGTGTCCGCCTAGGACTTCTTGGCCGGACTCAACACCATCAGGAGACTTCTACCGTCAACCTGGGGCGGCTGCTCAACGGTAGAGACGTCCCCCAGCATATCTGCCACCTTCTGGAGCACTTCCATCCCCAACTCTGGATGGCTCGCCTCGCGCCCCCGGAAGCGGACCCGGACCTTGACCTTGGCGCCGCTCTCCAAGAATCGGCGGGCGTCGCGCACTTTGTACGTTACGTCATGGTCGCCGATCTTAGGGCTCAGGCGGATTTCCTTTACATCCACCGTCTTCTGAGCCTTGCGGGCCTCGCGCTCCTTCTTGGTGCGTTCGTAGAAGAACTTGCCGGCGTTCAGGATGCGGCACACCGGCGGGTCGGCGTTCGGCGCCACCTCCACCAGGTCCAAATCCCGGTCGTAGGCCATTTGCAGGGCGTCGCGCAGGGACATGATGCCGACCTGCTCGCCGTTTTCGTCTATGACGCGCACCTGGCGGGCCTGGATCTCTTCGTTGACGCGTTGGGTCCTGCTGCTTATGTTGTGCTCCTTACCGTCGCAATAAGATGAGAGTGTGAACCCCTGCTCTTGCAGGCGAGTCTTTACAACCTTCCGAGTATAACATGACTTGCAAAACCCGTCAAATCAACGCTGGTGGGCACGCTTCCGGACTCTCCTGGCGCCCGTCATTCCAGGGGGCAGGGTGGCGTAGGACCTCCGCTGTCCAAGACCTTCTGATGCTCCTGCGCTTCGCTCAGGCGTTGATTCAGGATGGAAGAAGCCGCCGTTTGTTGCGCCAGAGCAGCGTAAGGGCACACCCGACGCCAGATGCACCAATAAGGGATGAACGGTTCCAGCCATGCCGCCCGCGCGCGGCCTACGGCGTCTGGACGACCACTACCCGATCCAGCCCGGCGTAGTCCTGCGCGACGCGGATGTGCGCGTCGGGGAACGCGGCCTGAGCCGCTCGCCGCACCCCTGCGGCCTGGCCTGCGCCGATCTCCAGCACCACCGCGCCGCCGGGCCGCAGATGCGCCGGAGCCTGGCCCAGCAGGCGGCGGATGAGGTCCAGCCCGTTCGCCCCGCCGCGCAGGGCGTGCGCAGGCTCGTGGAAGCGGATTTCGGGGGCCAGCGCCGGCCATTCCTCATCGGCCACGTAGGGCAGGTTGGCCACCAAGATGTCCACCGACCAGGGCAGGTGCTCCAACAGGTCGCTTTGCACCAGGCACATGCGGCCCAGCACACCGTGCTTATCGGCGTTACGCCAGGCTACCTCCAGCGCCTCGCGCGATGCGTCCAGGGCGCAGACCTGCGCGTGGGGCAGGTGGGCGGCCAGCGCGACGGCAATTGCGCCGCTGCCCGTGCCCACGTCGGCGATGAGGATCGTCTGATTGGCCCTGTACCGCGCACGCGCCAGCGCCAGAACCTCGTCCACGAGGTGCTCGGTCTCGGGGCGCGGGACGAGGACGGCAGGCGTAACGACGAAATCCAGCCCGTAGAACTCGCGATGGCCGGTGATGTACGCCACCGGCTCGCGCTTCTCCCTACGGGCGACCCACGCCTGGAACTGCGGCCAGGCGTCGGTGGGCACAGCGTCGTTTCCGTGGGCGAGCAGGTAGGCCCGCTCCACGCCCGCGCACTCGCACAGCAGAATCTCCGCGTCCAGGCGCGGCGTCTCGCAGCCCGCCGTCGCCAGCCGCTCCGTGGCCCAGACCAGGGCCTCCTGAATGGAACACGTTGTGTTATCGGCCATTGCTTTCCCCGATGATGCTTTGTTCCAGCGACTGCTTGAGTTTCTCGGCCTGGTCGGCCAGGGCGAGTTGGTCAATGATCTCGTCCAGGTCTCCGGCGAGCACATCCTCCAGCCTGTGAGTGGTGTAGTGGATGCGGTGATCGGTAACCCGGTTCTGCGGGAAGTTGTAGGTGCGAATCTTCTCGCTGCGTTCGCCCGTGCCCACCTGCGCGCGTCGCGCATCGGTGCGTTCGGCGATTTGCTTCTGCAACTCCATGTCGTACAGCCGCGCCCGCAGCACGCTCATCGCCCGCAATTTGTTTTGCAGTTGCGACCGCTCATCCTGGCACGACACCACAATGCCCGTGGGGATGTGGGTGATGCGCACCGCCGAATCGGTGGTGTTGACGCTCTGGCCGCCGTGGCCGGTGGAGCGGTACACGTCAATCCGCAGGTCGTTGGGGTCAATCTCCACTTCCACCTCGTCGGCTTCGGGCAGGACGGCGACCGTCGCCGTGGACGTGTGGATGCGCCCGCTGGATTCAGTTACGGGCACCCGCTGCACGCGGTGGACGCCGCTCTCGTACTTCAGGCGCGAGTACGCGCCGCGCCCCTGCACCTCAAAGATGATTTCCTTGTACCCGCCGATGCCGCTTTCGTTGTAACTGATGACCGAGGTCTTCCAACCTTTGGCCTCGGCGTAGCGCATGTACATGCGGGCCAGTTCCGCGGCGAACAGGCCAGCCTCATCGCCGCCTGCTCCTGCGCGAATCTCCACGATGACGTCCTTCTCATCGTTGGGATCTTTGGGCAGGAGCGCCAGGCGCAGTTCCTGGTACAGTTCCTCTTTCTGCGCTTCTAGCGACTCCAGTTCCTCACGCGCCAGTTCGCGGATGTCTTCATCGGTCTCTTCTTCCAGAAGCGCGCGGGCCGATTCCATCTGCTGCTCCACCGCCCTGTAGCGGCGGTACAGCGACACGATGGGCTCAATCTCCACCTGTTCCTGGGCGTAGATGCGCACCTTCTCGTGGTCGCGGCTGATTTCCGGGTCGGCCATCAGCCTATTCAGTTCCTCGTATCGCTCGTCAATCTGAGCCAGTTTCTCAAACATCTCTATGTCCTCTCACGGCGAAAAGGGCCCACAGGCCCCTTCTTCATCAAATACTAATGGGAATCGTCGTTGCGTCAAATACGTGGGGCGCGAAATCGTGCGCGCGGTACAGCCGTCGGGCGTGGCTAGCGGAACCACGTCGCCAAGTAGTACACGGCGGGGACGACGAACAGCAGGCTGTCCAGGCGGTCCAGCATGCCGCCGTGCCCCGGAATGAGGTTACCCGAATCCTTGACGCCCACCTGCCGCTTCATCATGGAGATGCTCAAGTCGCCGAACGGCGCGAGCACCGAGACCGCCAGCCCGATGAGCAGCCCCTGCGGGACCGTCAGCCCCACGAGCCGCCCCAGCAGGATGGCAGCGACCTCGGCGCTGATCCACCCGCCGAAAATGCCTTCCCATGTCTTCTTGGGGCTGAGGCGCGGGGCCAGTTTGTGGCGGCCAAACCATGTCCCGATGAAGTAGGCCCCGCTGTCGCTGATCCACGTGGTAACCAGCGCGATGGCCATCCAGGCCAGGCCGTTATCCAGCGCACGGATGCGCAGGAAGTGCCCGCCCATCCAGCCCAGGTACAGCCCCATGCCGAGCGCCAGCGCCCAGTCGGCAGTCGGGGCCGTGCGCCCTGCCAGCAGCAATTGCCACGACAGCGTGAGGATGAACAGCGCGGTCAGCGTCAGCGGCAGGTACGCATCCCAGTGCCCTTGCGCCAGGACCAGCATGGCCGCCAGCGGCAGGTACAGCGACAGCGCCTCGGGGCGGAAGCCGCCCTTGCGCATCATGCCGCGGAACTCCCACGCAGCCAGCGACAGGGCCACCGCCATGAGGGCGAACAGCCACAGGCCGCCCAGGTAGGCGGCAGCCGCGACGATGGGCAGCAATACGGCAGCGCTGAGTACACGTGTTCGCAACAAAGTCCTGCTCCTGTTCGTTCCGCCAGCCCGAGGACTCAGGCATCCTGGTCGGTGGTCTTTGGCTCGTCCGGTGCCGGGACGCGCCCGAATTTTCGCTCGCGCCTGGCATATTCGGCCAGGGCTTTGTACAGTTCGGCCTCGTCAAAGTCCGGCCAGAACACGGGCGACGAGTAGTACTCCGCGTAGGCCGCCTGCCAGATGAGGAAGTTGCTCAGCCGCATCTCGCCGGCGGTCCGGATGATGAGGTCGGGGTCGGGCAGGCCGGCGGTGTACAGATACTTCTCAAACAGCGCGTCGGTAACCTCTTCCGGCTTGACCCCATCCGCAATCATGCGGCGAGTGGCGTCCACGATTTCGGCGCGCCCGCCGTAGTTGAACGCCACGTTCAGGATAATCTTGTTGTTGTGGCGGGTGCGCTCTACGGCACGCTGGATTTCGTGCAGAATATCGGGGGAGATGCCTTCCACCTTGCCGCTGTGGCGAATCTGCACGCCGTGGCGGTCCAGGTTGTCCAGTTCGTGGCGCACGTACTGCGTGAGCAGCGTCATGAGGCCCCGGACCTCCTCCTCCGGGCGCGCCCAGTTCTCGGTGGAGAAGGCATAGACGGTCAGGACTTCTATGCCGAAGTCCGTGCACGCCTGCAAGATGCGGCGCAGGTTCTCGGTTCCGGCTCGGTGTCCGGCGAGCCGCGGAAGCCCCCGTGCCTGCGCCCAGCGCCCATTGCCGTCCATGATGATGGCCACATGGCGCGGGATGCGGGACAGCGGCGGCCATTTGGTGTTGCTCACGCTTTCCATCGCTCCGATAACAAAACCGCAGGTCGGTGCAGAAAGGCGCGCGCCCGATGCAGAGTGCGGCGTATCCTGCGGCCAGAACTGCGGTTCGGTAATCTAGACTTCAAGAATCTCGTTCTCTTTGTGCTTGCCGATTTCGTCGGCGCGCTGGATCATCCGGTCAGTGAGTTCTTGAATCTCCTCTTTGGCGCGATACAGGTCGTCCTCGGAGATCATCTTCTCTTCTTCCAGTTCGCGGGCGGTCTCAATGGCCTCGCGGCGCAGGTTGCGGATGGCGACGCGCGCCTCTTCCACGCGCTTGGCGACGAGTTTGACCAGTTCGCGCCGCCGCTCCTCGGTGAGGGGCGGGATCACTAGGCGGATGATCTTGCCGTCGTTCATCGGCGTCAGCCCCAGGTCGGACTTCAAGATGGCCTTTTCAATGGCAGTCAGCCCGGTCTGATCCCACGGGCGGATGGCCAGCAGGCGCGGCTCGGGCACGGCGATGCTGGCGAGTTGGTTCAGCGGCGTGGGGACGCCATAGTAGTCCACCATCAGCCGTTCCACCAGCGCGGGCGATGCCCGGCCCGTGCGAATGCCGACCAGGTCAGACGAAAGGGCCTCCAGCGCCTTTTCCATACGTTGTTCGGTTTCTGCCAGCAGTTCCTTGATCATGGTGCACCTGCCCTAGCCGATTTGCGCGGCAAACGCGGTCCTAGTGATAGATGAGCGTGCCGATGGGCTCGCCGAAGAGCACCTTCTCCACGCTGTGCGGTTCCCATAGGTTGACGACGACGATGGGCATGTCGTTGTCCATGCACAGGCTGATGGCCGTGCTGTCCAACACGCCCACGCGCAGGTTCAGGGCCTCAATGTAGGTCAGTCGCTCAAAGCGCTTGGCCTCGGGATGTTTCTTCGGGTCTGCGTCGTACACGGCGTCCACCTTGGTGGCCTTGATGAGCACGTCGGCGTTGATCTCCACCGCCCGAAGGGCTGCCGCCGTGTCGGTGGTGAAGAACGGGTTGCCTGTGCCCGCGCCCATGATGACGACGCGCCCCTTCTCCAGATGGCGGATGGCCCGCAGCCGAATGTATGGCTCGGCGACGGCGCGCATCTCAATGGCGGTCTGCACCCGCGTGTCCAGGCCCGCGCGCTCCAACGCGTCCTGCAGCGCCAGCGCGTTCATGACCGTCGCCAGCATGCCCATATGGTCGGCAGTGGCGCGTTCCATGCCGTGGCTGATGCCATCAATGCCGCGCCAGATGTTGCCCGCGCCCAGCACGATGGCCACCTCCGCCCCGTAGGACTTCAGGACGGCGATCTTGGCCGCCAGCGCCTCGGCGGCGTCGGGGTCAATGCCGTAGCCCTTCGGGCCTGCCAGCGCTTCCCCGCCAACCTTCAGCAGAATCCGCTTGTACTTGAGTTCTGGCATACTCATCTCCACTGACTGTGGACTGGAAAACAAGGGATGCAGCGCCGGCTGCATCCCTTGTCCCGAATCACAGTTCCTCGCCTACCTCGTAGCGGACAAAGCGCCGGACCCGGGTGTTCTCGCCGACCTTCGCCGCCACCTGGGTTACCAGGTCTTGGACGGTTATCGTCTCGTCTTTGATGAATGCCTGTCGCAGCAGGCAGACCTCGTTGTAGAACTTCTCCAGTTTGCCCTGGACGATCTTCTCCACAACCTCGGAGGGCTTGTTGCCCTCAATTTCGCTCAGGGCGGCGCGGCGCTTCTCCTCCACCACCTCCGCCGGAATGTCCTCGGGCGAGAGGTACTTGGGCGCCATGGCCACGACGTGCATGGCCAGGTCCTTCGCCAACTGCTGGAACTCGCTGGTGCGCGCCACGAAGTCGGTCTCGCAGTTCACTTCTACCAGGCCCGCGACTCGGCTCCCGGGGTGCACGTAGAACCCGATGACACCCTCGGGGACCGCGCGGTCCGCGCGCTTGGCAGCCGCCGCCAGCCCTTTCTCCTTCAAATAGGCGATGGCCTTCTGAAAATCGCCGCCGTTCGTCTCAAGTGCTTTCTTGCAATCCAAAACCCCTGCGCCAGTCTGCTCGCGCAGTTCCTTGATCATGTTTGCCGTGATCTCCATGAGATGCTCCTCGCATTGCCACGCATTGAGATTTGCTTGCCGCCAAAGACCGTGGCGGCTGTTCCTTGTGTATCAGAGTCCGAAGGAGTCCGCGCCGGACGAGTCTATTCTTCCTCGTCCTCTTCCTCATCCACGAATTCGTCTGTGTCTTCAGCCTCGTGCTCCTCGGTGCCCTCTTCGTCCTCGCTGGCGAACAGGCCGGAGCGCAATTTCGCCAGGGTCGCCTCGCCGAGATAACGCTCGTCGTCATCCTCGTACTCGTAGGCGTATTCCTCTTCGGCTTCCTCGCCACGGGCTTCGCGCGCTGCTTCTGCCGCAGCCTGGGCTTCGCGAGCGGCCTCCTCTTCGGCCTCCACCGTGCTGCGGATGGCCAGGCCCTCCAGGACCGCGTCGGCGATCTTGGACGTCATCAGCCGGATGGCGCGGATGGCGTCGTCGTTGGACGGGATGACGTAGTCCACCCGGTCCGGGTCGCAGTTGGTGTCCACCATGGCGATGACCGGAATGCCCAGGGTGCGGGCCTCCTTGATGCCGATTTCCTCCCGCTTCACATCCACGACGAACATCAGGTCGGGCAGGCGCGTGAGCCGACGCAGGCCGCTGAAGCGGACGTGCAACTTCTCCAACTCGCGCTGATAGACGAGAATCTCTTTCTTCGTCAGGCGGTTGATGTCGCCGCTCTCAAAGCGCCGTTCCAGCGCCTCCATGTACTCAATCCGCTGGCGGATGGTGCGGAAGTTGGTCAGCGTACCGCCCAGCCACCGCTGATTGACGTACGGCATGTTGCAGCGGGTCGCTTCCTCGGCGATGGTCTCCTGCGCCTGCTTCTTCGTGCCCACGAAGAGGACGATGCCGCCGTTGCCCACGGTCTCGCGGGTAACGTTGTAGGCGGTTTCCAGCCGACTCAGCGTCTGCTGCAGGTCAATGATGTGAATCCCGTTGCGCTCCGTGAAGATGAAGGGCTTCATCTTCGGGTTCCACCGCCGCCTACGGTGCCCGAAATGAACCCCCGCCTCCAGGAGTTCCTTCATTGAAACGATACCCATATTCCCTCCGTTTTTTCTCTTCCGCCTTCGTCATCCCGGTGAGAACCGCTGGGGTCGGTATCCGGTCGTGCGGCACGGCTCACTCAGTTGGAAGGCGTGCAAAATTATCGGATGCCTTTGGCATCCGACTGCGTACTATACCACAGGGGCGCGTTTTCTCCAAATCAGCCCCACAGCCTCTACATAGCGGGAAGTCGGCTCGTTTTGGGGCCTTTCGGCCCCCCCGCTCTCAGCTCGCCCACTGCGCTGGTGCCAGTGGAGGCCCAGGCCCAGAGAAAGATTGTCGCCGCTGCTGTGATGCGGGCCGAATTTGCAGAAATCAGCCCATTCGTATATAATGTTTTGTTGGCAATCATAACTATCTACGCACGACCACGAACCGATGCAGGTGAAAGAGAGGTGATTCAGGTATGCCGATCTACGAATACGAATGCGACGCTTGCGGCATCCGCTTTGAGCGCGTGCAGCGCATTACCGAAGACCCTCTGAAAACCTGCCCAGACTGTGGCGGGCACGTCCATCGCGTGCTCCAGCCGGTGGGCATCATCTTCAAGGGGTCGGGGTTCTACGTTACGGATCACCGCGCGACCTCACCCACCGCTGTGCCGGGAGAGTCCAAGAGCAACGGCAACGGCCGCGGCAAGAACGGCGATAAGGTAACCGAGCCGGCCAAGAGCGGAGAAACTGCTAAGACGGACTGATACTGGTTTCAGATCTCAATGTGCAAGCAAGGCCCCGTGCGAGCGGGGCCTCTTTCTTTTTCCCAGACGTCCACGAATTTGCCGACTCCCTTGAAGACCCCCTGTGCACACTCCCCCTGCTTCGGTTGGACGGAGAGTCAGGCGAGAATGGGCAGCAACCTGCGCACCGTGATGCCTGCGATCCACTGCCCTGTGGTATAATGCGCCCAACATCCACGAAAGGACATCCGAGCGAATGGACGAAGACCGGACAAAGCCCGAAGTCGCCATCGCCGAGTTGCTGGTGCAGCGGCGGCTGACCTTGGCCGTGGCCGAATCGTGCACGGGCGGCCTCATCTGCCACCGCATCACCAACGTACCGGGGAGTTCGCGCTACCTGGAAGGCGGCGTCGTGGCCTACTCCTACGCGGCGAAAGAGCGCATCCTGAGCGTGGATCACGACACGCTGTACGAGCACGGGGCGGTGAGCGAGGAGACGGCGCGCGAGATGGCCGACAACGTCCGGCGCGCGTTCGGTACGGACATCGGCCTGGCGGTTACGGGCATCGCCGGGCCGACGGGCGGTCTTCCGGGCAAGCCGGTGGGGCTGGTGTACATCGCCCTCTCGGCGCGGGGGTTCTCGCAGTGCGTCCGGCACGTGTGGCCCTTTGACCGCGAGGGCAACAAGGCGGCCTCCGCGGAAGCCGCCCTGCAAATGCTGCTGACGTACCTGCGAAACCTGGACAGGTAGCGCGGCCCGCTACTTGCCCGCGCGTTCGGCCTTTTCGCGCACCTTCTGCCCGAACCGCTGCACGTCTATGATGGCGCGGGTGTGGGTGCCCTCGCCGATTTTCTCCTGGTCGTCCCACGCCTCCACGCGGAACACCAGTTTGCGGCCGTCCACCTGGACGAGTTCGGACTTGGCCGTAACCGTCATGCCGACCGGCGTGGCCGCCAGGTGGCGCACGTCCAGGCCGATGCCCACCGTCCGGTGTCCTTCGGGCAACAGGTGGTCCACTGCCTTGACCGAGGCGATCTCCATCAGCAGGATCATCTGCGGCGTGGCGAACACGTGAACGTTGCCACTGCCCAGGTGCTTGGCCGTATGCTCAGGCCCCACCACGAGGCTCACCGTTCCCGTGAGGCCGGGCGTGAGTTGTTCCATCGGGTTCCCTCCTTGCGTGTGGTGTCTTCGGGCATGAAAAGAGCCAGGCACGGATGTCCTGGCTCTCCGGGTGTGCGAGTCGCCTAGCCCGCGGGGGCCGGCTCCTGCTGGAAGAAGGCCTCAAACTCCTTCTCGTCAAGGGTTTCCTTCTCAATCAGCGTCTCGGCGATGGCGATGAGGCGCTCCTTGTTGGCGAGGAGCACTTCCTTGGCGCGTTCGTAGGCGCTGTTGATAATGCGGCGCACTTCCTCGTCAATCTCCTGCGCCACCTTCTCGCTGTAATCGCGCTGCTCGCCGATTTCGCGGCCCAGGAAGACGAGTTCCTCCTTCTGGCCCCAGACCATCGGCCCGAGTCGCTCGCTCATGCCGTAGCGGGTTACCATCTGGCGGGCCAGTTGGGTCGCCTGCTCCATGTCGTTCTGCGCGCCGGTGGTAACCTCGTTGAAGATGAGTTCCTCGGCGGCGCGCCCGCCCAGCATGAAGGCCATGTCGTCCAGGAACTTGGACTTGGTCCGGATGTAGCGGTCGCCCTCGGGGCGGGTGGCCGTCAACCCAAGCGCCAAGCCGCGCGGGATGATGGTCAGTTTCCGCACCGGGTCGCAGTTGGGCAAACTGCGCCCGACCACGGCATGCCCCGCCTCGTGATAGGCGGTGATGCGCTTGTCCTCGGGACTGAGGAGACGGCTCTTGCGCTCGGGTCCCATCAGGACCTTCTCAATGGCCTCCTCAAACTCGGCCATGCTGATACGCTTCTTGTTCCTGCGGGCGGCGAGGATGGCGGCCTCGTTGACCATGTTCTCAATGTCGGCGCCCACGAACCCGGGCGTGTCCTTGGCAAGAGCGTCCAGGTCCACATCTGGGGCCAAGGGCTTGCCGCGGACGTGCACCTCCAGGATGCCCCGGCGACCCTTCACGTCGGGCGGGTCCATCACCACGCGGCGGTCAAAGCGCCCAGGCCGCAGCAGAGCCGGGTCCAGGATGTCAGGGCGGTTGGTGGCCGCCATGATGATGACGTTGGTGTCGGTGTCAAACCCGTCCATCTCCACCAGAATCTGGTTGAGGGTCTGCTCGCGCTCGTCGTGGCTGCCGCCTAGGCCCGCACCGCGATGCCGCCCGACGGCGTCAATCTCGTCCACGAAGACGATGCAGGGCGCGTGCTTCTTGGCCTGGTCAAACAGGTCGCGGACGCGCGACGCGCCAACGCCCACGAACATCTCCACAAACTCCGAGCCGCTGATGCTGAAGAACGGCACGCCCGCCTCGCCCGACACGGCCTTCGCCATGAGGGTTTTGCCGGTGCCCGGCGCGCCCACCAGCAGCACGCCCTTGGGAATCCGCGCGCCCAGGGCGATGAACTTCTGCGGCTCCTTCAGGAACTCCACCACCTCGCGCAATTCCTGCTTGGCCTCGTCTGCGCCGGCCACGTCGTCAAAGGTAACGGTGGGCTTGTCGCCCGTGAACAGGCGGGCGCGGCTCTTGCCGAACGAAAGGGCCTGGTTGTTCGTCCCCTGGGCCTGGCGCATCAGGAAGTAGAACAGCGCGAACACCAGGATCATCGGGACGAAACTTCCCAGGATCGCGATCCAGTTGCCGACCTCGCTCGGCGGCTCCATCTTGAAGGTGATCTTCGCCAGTTGCTCCTGGCTCACCCCCAGGTCCTTCAGCGTCTGGATAGCGCTGATGCCCGGCTCTTTGCGCGAGGTCGCCTCGGGTACGTCGGGGTTCTTATACGTGATCTTGATGACGTCGTCCTTGACCCGAATCTCGCGAATCAGCCCGTCCTGCGCCTGCTTGGCCACTTCGCTGATGTCTATCTCCTGGGACTTCTGGCTGGGCGTGAACAGGCTGTACAGCAGCGCCACAGCCGCCACCAGAATCAGCAGATACACAAACCCATTCTTGAACCGACCGGGATTCACCCTCTATCCTCCGTATTCCACCTGCCTCTGTAAGGCGTCTGCAAATCCATCACTCAATGGACGGCCCGCTCTGTCGCCGCCCATATTCCATTCCCTTTTTCCAACATTATATTATACCAGACTTTGCCCCTGCACACCAAAAAGCCCGGCCTCGGGGCTTGTTTCCATTCTTATCGGCGTACTACGACGTACGTTCATGACTTCTGGCCTTCAATTGCGACGCACCTGCGAGGTACGTCGCAACTGATCACCTCAGCGGCCCAGGGCTGCGGCTACGGCTCGGCCCGCCGTATGCGCCACGGGTGGGTGTACACGACGAAGCGGCGCGGGCGCACATACCCCACCAGGGTCTGATTCAGCACGTCGGCCAACTGTACCGAGAGGGAGGTGGGCGAGGACAGCGATGCCACCAGGCTCACCCCCAGGCGCGCAGACTTGGTAACGAACTCGTAACTGGCGCGGCCCGTGCCCAGCAGGAACTTGTCGCCCAACGGGATTCCCCGGAGCACGCACGCGCCCAGGGCCTTGTCCACCGCGTTGTGCCGCCCGATGTCCTCGCACACGACGACGGCCTCGCCCGAAGCCGAGAAGACCCCTGCCGCGTGGATGCCGCCCGCAACCTTGTACGCCTCCTGGGCCGCGGCCAGCAGTTTCAGCGACCCGCGCAGGGCCGAGTCGGCGACCTCAGCGCCCGCGCCCAGGGGCGGGACCGTGCAGGCCCAGTCGCCGGGGGTGTTGGCCGCGCACCCCGACCGAATGAAGCGCGGCTTGGAGAGTTTCTCGGCATCCACGCTGACGCCGGGCCGCAGGCGCAGTGTTACCCTCTGCGCGACCTCGCCGCCGTCGGTCTCCACGGACTCAATCGCCTCGGCATTGGGCACAATCCCCTCACCAAGGCAGTATCCCACCGCGAGTTCTCTATCCAGCCCCGGCGTGCGCATCAGGATGGCCACGAGCGCGTCGCCCACGGCGATTTCCAGGGGCGCTTCCACAACGACAACCCCCTCTTCGGGGCCAGGCGCTCCCCACGGTTGCCCTTGCCATCGGAAGAGGCCGGGCGAATCCGCGAACGCCGATGGGACTCTTCCGCGCTTCATGCTGACCTCCGGTCTCGGTATGCCCCGCCAAGGCGGTTTGGCAACGCTGCGCCTCGCAGCCACGATTAGGGAGTGCTCTGCGCCGTCGGCTCTACCATCGCCGTGGGCTCCGGCGTCCAGGTCGGCGTGGGGCTTGCCTCCGGCGTGGCCGTCGGCGTTGGCGACAGCGTCGGCGTAGGCGTCGGGCTGGCCGTCGGCGTCTGCGTCGGACTGGCCGTGCGTGTGGGCGTCGGCGTGCGCGTGCGGGTGGGCGTAGCGGTGGGCGTGCGTGTGGGTGTGGGCGTCGGGTTCGCCACCTCCACCAGGACGCGGGCCTCCACCGAGTTGCCACGGTGATCGTACACGACGAGGCGCAGCGTGTACGGCCCGTTGTCCAACGCGCCCGTGTCCCACTGGGTCAACAGCCCGCGATCCACCATCACGCCCATGGGCGCGCTGACAGGCCCCCAGCCTAGCGGGCTAGTGCCCACGCCATACTCCACCACGTAGTGCGAGAAGTCGCCCATCCGTGCCGTGCCGATGATCTGTACTAGACCTTTGACCTGCGCGTTCGGTTCTGGCCGCTCTATCACGGCGATGGGCGCGAACGTATGGATGGGGCACGTGGACGCCGGCGGCTGCGGGATGTTGTTCTTCTCCACCCAGGGGCGGAACTCGTCGGGCCAGACCTCAAAGTAGCGTTCCTCCACCACGTTGGCCGGGCAGAATTCGGTGGCGCGCTGGCCGCTTACGGTGCAGATGCGCACCAACTGGTGCACATCCTTGCTGGGGTCGGTCGGCTCCGTGCCCGCGACGAAGACCTCCGTGCCCCGCGCCGGGCAAACCTCGCTGGGCGCAGACCCCGACACGGTGCAGATTTCCGCCGTAACGATTCCCGGCGGGCGGACGAACTCCTTCGGCGGCACGCCCTCCAGCGCCTCCTTCATGAAACGGTTCCAGATTGGCCCGGCGGCCCGCACCCCAGGCAGCCGCTTCATGGGCGTGTTGTCACTGTTGCCCACCCAGACGCCCACAGCCAAATCGGGCGTGTAGCCGATGGTCCAGCCGTCGCGGTAGTCGTCGGTGGTGCCGGTCTTCACCGCGGCGGGCCGCCCGATTTCCAGCAGGTTCCCCGGGCCGAAGGCGGGCAGGCGCGCCTTGTTGTCTGACAATATGCTCGTGATGAGATAGGCGTGCTGGGGGGACACCACCTGCTCCCCACGCTTCGTGTCCAGCGATTCAATCACGTGCCCCTGGCTGTCCACGATGCGCCGAATAGGCGTCGGCGGCACGCGGACACCGCCGTTGGCCAGCGCCTGGTACGCCCCGACCATCTCCAGCAGGGTAACGTCGCCGCCGCCCAGCGTTAGCGACAGGCCGTAGTCCGGCCGGTTGAGCGACGTGATGCCCAGCCGATGGGCCGTCTCCAGCATGTTTTTGAGGCCCACGAACTGAAGCGCCTTCACCGCCGGGATGTTGTAGGAGTTGGCCAGCGCCGTGCGCACGGTAACCGGGCCGTGCTCCTTGTTGTCGTAGTTGTGCGGCTTGTAGGGCGGGTTGGCCCCGTCGGGGAACTCGGTCTCCATGTCCAGGATGACCGTCGCGGGCGTCCACCCCATCTCAAATGCCGTGAGGTAGGTGATGGGCTTGATGGACGAACCCGGCTGCCGCAGGCGCAGTGCAACGTTCACCTGACCGTCTATGCTCGCGTCGTTGAAGTCCGCGCTGCCGACCATGGCAAGGATTTCGCCCGTGTGCACGTCCAGAGCCACCAGCGCGCCGTTGGTGGCGTGGTGGCTCTCGCGCACCCGGGCGATGTGCTCGCTCACGGCGCGCTGGGCGATGGCCTGCATCTGCGGGTCCAGCGTCGTGTAGACCTGGAACCCGCCGCGGTAGAGCACCTCGGTGCCGTACTTCTGCTCCAGCACCTCGCGCACGTAGGCAACAAAGTGGGGGGCCTCCGACCCATAGCGCGGCGGCACAAGGTTCAGCGGTTGCTGGGCTGCGGCCTCGGCCTGGGCGCTGGTGATGTAGCCCTGCTCTACCATGAGTTGCAGGACAACACGCTGGCGCTTCTTGGCCGCGTCAAAGTGGGCATACGGATCGTACAGCGCCGGAGCCTGGGGCAGGCCCGCCAGGAACGCCGACTCGGCCAAGTCCAGCGCTGCCGCGGTCTTCCCGAAGTACGTCTCCGCCGCCGCCTCTACGCCGTATGCCAGGTTGCCGTAGTTGATCTCGTTGAGGTAAATCTCCAGGATTTCGTCCTTGCTGTAGCGACGGGTGATCTCGGCAGCGAGAACCGCCTCGGTGATCTTGCGCTTTAGGCTCACCTCGGGGGTCAGGAACAGCGTCTTGACCAGTTGCTGGGTGATGGTGCTTCCGCCCGACACGATGCGCCGCTCGGTAACGTCGTACCACAATGCGCGCAGGACGGACAGGGGGTCAAACCCTGGGTGGCGGTAGAAGTTGGCGTCCTCCGTGGCAATGGTGGCGTTGATGACGTGCGGCGACATCTGGCTCAGCGGCACCACGGTGCGCTTGCCGCCGTAGGGGTCAAAGATTTCGTACAGCAGGCCGCCGTTGCGGTCGTAGATTTTGGTGCTCAGGAACGTAGCCGAGCGCGCCCGCAGTTCCTCGGCAGGCGGCAGGTTCCGTGCGATGCGGGCGTACAGCACGACGCCGATGGCCAGCGCCGCGAAGAACAGCACCACGGCAGCCGCCGACGCGATGGCGAACGCCTTGGCGGCGCGGTACCACGGGCTCGGTCGCGCGCCCGTCGCAGGTGATGTGTGGACAGGGTGTCTTTGCACGGTACTCCTTCGCTTTTGGGTAGCCTGTAGTAGAAACGCCGACGGCGGCTTGCCGGTTCCGCCCGCGGCGCATCGGCCTCATTATAGTATGCGGCACAGGCACGGCAAATTCATCTGCGCCGCGCCCGCAGCAACCCATAGGATGGCTCTCCATAGCCGTTGTTCCTCGTCCTGTCATTTCTGAGATGCGAAGCCGCGAAGAATCTCGGTATGGCGGGAAACCATGAATACACGCGAATCAAAACGGACGGAACCTTTGAATTCATGTTGATTCGTGCGATTCGTGGATTGCACAATCTATCGCATAGGCCGCGTGTGCCGATGTGCCCACAAGGGGCGAAACCGACTCGGCCCAGGGGGTTTTGAGCTCGTTCAGATAGGTTAGTGACACTGGACAGGAGATGAAAGGAAGATACAATGGCTGCTCTATGAGTGTGT
>JARYMK010000034.1 GCA_029907165.1 Anaerolineae bacterium | reverse complement strand
GCGCGGGGGTTTGGCGCGGTGCCGACCCGTTTCTTGTGGGGGCAATTCATGAATCGCCCCTACTGTGAATCGCCCTTCAGCAGGCCCAGGACGCGAGCCAGGGTGCGGTGCAGGTCCGTGGACTGCACGGGCTTGGTGAGGATGTCGTCCACATCTTCCGGCGCGGCCAATTCCTGGCCCATCTTGCCGCCCCAGCCGGTGAGCAGGATGACGGGCGTCTGCGGCATGTGGGACTTGGACGCACGGGCCACCTCGCGCCCCGTAACCTGGGGCATGCCCAGGTCGGTGATGACCACGTCTATCTCTCCTGGCTTGCGCTTCTGTATCTCGGCGATGCCTTCGGGGCCTCCGCCCGCCGTGACGACCTTGTGGCCCGCGCGGGTCAGCATCCGTTCGACAACCGCCCGCACCGACTCCTCGTCGTCCACCAGGAGGATGGTGAGCGGTGGCAGCGCGGGCAGCGTCTCATCGCCGCCGATGGGGAGCGTGTCGCCGCTGATGGGCAGGCGGACGAACACGGTCGTGCCCTTGCCTCGCTCGCTCTGCAGGTCAATGCTGCCGCCGTGGCGCTGGACGATGCCGTAGCAGATGGACAGGCCCAGCCCCGTGCCCTGGCTCCCCTTGGTGCTGAAGAACGGCTCAAAGGCGCGGCGGCGGACCTCTTCGGTCATGCCCACGCCCGTGTCGGACACCGACAGCAGGACGCTGCCGCCATCGGTCTGGGTGCGGATGGTGATGGTGCCGCCGTCGGGCATAGCGTCCACGGCGTTGGCGATGAGGTTGGTGAGCAGGTCGCGCAGGGCAGCGGGGTCGCCCTGGACGCGCGGCGACGGCCCCAGTTCCAGGCGCATGTCAATGACGACGCCCTGCTCCTGCGGGATGTCGCGCCAGCGGGGGCGGGTCAGGTCCACCGCCTCGCCGATGACGCGGTTGAGGTCCACGGGCACGAACGGCTCGGTGGCGTCGCGGGGGCGGTAGAACTCGCGCAGGCGGGCCACGATGCTACTAGCGGCCAGGGCCCCGCGCCGCGCCCGTTCCACGTCCGAGCGGGCCTCGTCGGGCATGTTGGGGTGCTCCAGCGCCAGTTCCAGATAGCCCAGCACGGGCGTGAGGACGTTGTTGAAGTCGTGGGCGATGCCCGACGCCATCTGGCCCAGGGCGCGCAGCCGCTCGGCGCGCATGGCTTCGTCCTGGCTCAACCTGAGTTGCTCGTAGGCGCGTTGCAGGTCTTCGTACAGGCGCGCATTCTGGATGGCGACGGCCAACTGCGCCGCGACCGTCTCTAGCAGGCGCTGGTCCGACTCGGAGTAGGCCCCAAGTTGGACGGACTCCACGTTGATGACCCCCAGAACGCGGTCGCCCACCTTCATGGGGACGCAGAGTTCGGACATCATCTCTTCGCGCACGCCGATGTAGCGGGGGTCCTGGCGCACGTCATCCACGCGCAGGGACTCGCCGTGCTCGGCCACCCAGCCGGTGATGCCGCGGCCCAGGCGGATGTCAAAAGCGCGCACGCGCTCCATCTCGGCGGCGAGGCTCGGAGCGTCCATGCCTTTCTCTATGAGTGCCACCGTCTCCAGGGCGCCGGTCCGCTCGTCCAGGAGCATCACGCCGCCGTGCTCGTAGCCGATGACATCCGAGAGGGCGCGGATGGCTTCCTGTGCCAGGGCGACGGGCGGCTGCAATTGCTGGAGCCGCTGCCCCGTCTGGTAGATGGCGGTGAGTTCCCGCAGTCGGCGCTGGGCCTGTTCGTACAAGCGCGCATTGCGCAGGGCGCCAGCCGCCTGGCGCGCGAACGCATCCAGCACGTCGGCGTGGTGCGGGCCGTATTTCCCCGGCTCGGTGCCGTCCACGTTGATGAACCCCACGACCTCGTCCTCTACGATGATAGGCGCGGCGGCCCATGAGCGAATCCACTCCAGGCCGGGCGCCTTGATCCACTGCGGGTCGCTCCACGTGTCGGGAATCACGTGGGGTCTGCGAGTCTCTATCATCGCGCGAATGTTCGGCACGTCATGCACGTTGAAGAAGGCTTCGCGGGCGGCCCGTTCGGCATCGGGGCCGATCCGCTCGTAGCCCCGCAGCCGCGCAAGCACGACGCGGCCATCCTGGATGGCCTGGATGTTTGCGGCGTCGTAGGAGATGACGCGCTCCAGAAGTACCAGAATCTGGTCCAGAATTTCCTCGGCGTTGAGGCTGCTGCTCAGGGCCACAGCCGCCTGGCGCAGTGCCTCGGCGATGGCGCGCTGCTCGTGGGCTTCGGCGTAGAGCCGGGCGTTCTGCATGGCAACGCCGGCCTGGGCTGCGAACAGCGCCAGCGTTTCGGCGTCGCGCTCCGAGTAGGCGTTGGGTTCAATGCTGTCGGCGTTGATGAACCCGATGACCTCGCCACGCATAACAATGGGCGCACCCATCCACGAGCGGCAGAACGGCGGGCGGCCCCGCCAGGCTTCGGGGGCGAACCACCGCGGTTCGGTGAGCACGTCGCGCACGATGACCGGTCGGCGCGTTTGCGTCATCTGCTGGAGCAGGCGGGCCTCTGCCAGCGGGAGCGTCAGCCCCTCCATGTCGGCGGCGATGCCAAACTGCTCGTAGCCCCGTCCGCGGATGATGCGCACCGCGTCGCCCTGGATGAGTTGGATGTTGGCCGCGTCGCACTGCACCACCCGGGTCAGACCGTCCAGGATGCGGTCCATAATCTCGTCGTAGTCCAGGGTGCTGCCCAGGGCGAGGCCGACCTCGCGGAGCGTCTCGGCGAGACGTTGGCGTTGCACCGTTTCGGCGTAGAGGTTGGCGGTTTCCAGGGCCAGCGCGCCGTAGTGGGCGATGGAGGCCAGGAGGTCTGTCTCGGCGGTGATGAGGGCCTCGCGGCCCGTGCCATCCAGCGCCAGCAGGCCGTACAGGCGTCCGTGGGCTTCCATCGGGGCCAGGATGAGGGTCTCCATCCCGGCGCGGCGCGTCAACTCGTGCATGGCCGCAAACCGGTCGTCGTCCTGCACGTTGGGGAAGACCATGGGCCTGCGGTCCCAGCCCGGGTCGCGGAGACCGGGGAATGGCGCCGCAAGGAAGCGCACGCCCAGGATGTCCCCCGATTCGGGGCTAGGCCGCCCGGCAGCCAACGCCATGGTCCCGCGCTCGGCGTCATATTCCAGGGCCACGCCCTGGCGCACGCCCAGGGCGGCGATGGCCTCCTCGGCGAGGATTTGCAGAATCTCGCGGGCGTTCAGGGTCAGCGCGGCCCGCTCGGCCAGTCGGTTCAGAACGAGGGCGTGGTCTAGGCGTTCGCGCGTTTGCTCCAGCAGGCGCAGGCGGCCAATGGACAGGGCGACAAGATTCGCCATGCGCTCCACGGCGTTCATCTCGTCGGGCGAAAAGGCGTGGTGCTGGAAGTAGCCGATGGTGAGGGCACCCAGTCTGCGGCCCTCGGCGATGAGCGGGAACGCCGCCGCCGACTGGATAGGCTCGCCTACGACTAGGTCGGGCTTGTAGTAGGGGGAGCGGGTGAAGTCGTGCACCACCATCGGGTGGCCCGAGTCCAAGACTTTCCATGTGAGCGTGGGGCGTTCGGCCTCACGGACGGGGGCAGACTGCCGCGTGGCGTCGTGGGTGATCCCGCTGGATGCAGCCAGGCGCATCTCCTGGCGCTCATCATCCCACAGGGTAACGTAGCACACGTCGGCGCCGGTGAGGTCCGCAACGCGGTCGGCAGAGATTTTGAGGAGCGCGGGCAAGTCTTGTGCCGACGACGCAATGTGCGCCACCTCGGCCAGGGTGTTGAGTTCGGCGATCTGGCCTTCCAGGCGGGCGCGGTCGCGGTGCTGGCGGGTGAGGTCGTGGGCCACGGCCAGGAACCCGGACTCCGGCCCCCCCACGCGGGTCAGGTTGACCCCGACGGGGAAGGTAGTACCATCGGCGCGGCGCACGACGCCCTCAAATTGTGAAGGCTCGTCGGTTTTCAGCCCGTTGAGCCAGTTGCGTATCCGCCGTTCGGCGTCGCGTTCGGCGAGGCCGTGCGCCCAGAAGCGCCAGACGGGCGCGCCGACGAGTTGCTCGCGGCTGTAGCCCAGTTGCTTTTCGGCCTGTCGGTTGCAGTCGCGGATGATTCCATCGCGGTCGCAGAGGACGATGATGTCGGGCGCGGCGATGAACAGCGCCCGATAGCGCGCCTCGGCCTCTTCCAGGCTGCGGCGGGTGGCGGTCGACTGGGCCAGGGCGTCCAGCGTGCCGACCTGCGGCGTCGCAGCGGCGTGGCGGCGGAGGAAGATGACCAGCCCAGGCGTGATGTACAATCCCGTAAGGATGCGCGCCCCCAGCGAGGCACCCAGGAGCCCGTAGTACGGTGCGCTCTGGGAGTTGAACAGGCTACCGGCCAGGAGCACAGCCGCGGCGACCGACGGGCTAATCGTCAGGGTCGCGGCGACGGCAGCCCAGCGAGGCAGGCGCGGTCGCCGGCTCAGGAACGCATAGATGGGGATGACCACGATGAGACCAGCCGACTCGGCAAGGACGGCCGAGATGCCCAGGAGCCAGATAGCGTTCGCCGGCACCGGCTCCAACGGGCGCAGGCCAAAGGCCGATGCGATGGTCAGCCCCAGCATCCATGTAAGCGTGAACCCCACCAGCGCCGTGAGCAAGTTGGCGAGCACCGAGCGCGCGCCGCGGATGCCCTCCAGGATGTACGCCATCAGGAGGGCGGCGGGCAGCAGGGCGAGGAACACGCCGCCGATGAGAAACCGCCGCTCAGGCGCGACGCCCAGGACGCCGCCGAAGTAGGCGATGGAGAGCGCCAGGAGTTGCGTGAAGGTGATGGCAGAGGCGGACGCCGTCTTGCCCAGGCGATAGGCGAGCATCGCCAGTCCCTCAAGGGCAGCCACGGCGAGAAGCAGGATGAGCACCAGCCCCAGGTCAAAGCCGGCCACGAACGCCCCCCAAAGCGACATGAATCGCATCATTCGCCACAGCACAAGTATATGCAGAATCGTAAAAAACGGCAAGTGGGAGCGGTAGCGCAACGGCTCCGCGTTGGTGCACGGTCATTCTGAGGCGCGCAGCGCGCGATGCAATGCCGCCAAACTGTCATTGCGAGGGCGCGCAGCGCCCGAGGCAATCCCCGGGGCGTGTCATTGCGAGGGCGCAGCGACGAAGCAATCTCGGTAGGCTGTCATTGCGAGGAGCGCAGCGACGAAGCAATCTCAGGGCGCGAGATTGCCTCGCTCCGCTCGCAATGACAACAGGCGTGAGATTGCTTCGCTTCGCTCGCAATGACAGGGGAGGGCGTGGGATTGCCCCGCCTCGCTCCCGACAACACGCGGAGGTGAACTCGCGCGTGGCGCGTTGACAACGTGTGCACTCCGGCATATACTCCCTGCCGTGGGAGCGAAGAACGCGCAGACGCTGAACTGGAAATGGAACCTGGCCGCTTCCTGGGTCGCTCAATTCCTGTGCATCGTGGGGTTCAATGCGGCCTTCCCCTTCATGCCCTTCTACATCCGCGATCTGGGCATAACCGATCCCGACCAGGTGAAACTGTGGACGGGGATCATCTCATCCGCCGGGCCGGTCTCTATGGCGCTGGTGTCGCCCCTCTGGGGCGTGCTGGCCGACCGCCGGGGTCGCAAACTCATGGTGGAACGGGCCACCTTCGGCGGCGCGGTAATCCTGACGCTCATGGCGTTCGCGGGAAACGTGCACCAGTTGTTCCTGCTGCGCCTCGTCCAGGGGACGCTGACCGGCGTCATTCCGGCATTCATCACGCTGGTAGCGTCCTTTGCGCCGGCGTCTGAGTCGGGGTTCGCCCTGGGAATGATGCAGATGGCGGTGTTCAGCGGTTCGTCGGTGGGGCCGCTCATCGGCGGGGTTGTGGCCGACCGCTTCGGGTATCGCTGGGCATTCATCGTAACCAGCGCACTGATGTTGGTTGCGGGGGTCCTGGTGTTCGCCGTCGTTCGCGAGGGGTTCACGCCGCCCGGTGCGCGGCGGGGCGCCGGTACGGGCCTGGCCGCAGGCGCTCGCACCGTATTGCATTCTGCGCCCGTGCTGGGGGCGGTGGTGGCGCTGGGCGGCATCTACATGGCCAACCAGGCGTCGCGCCCACTGTTGCCGCTCCTGGTGGAGATGCTCCAGCCTGACCCCGGGCTGGTGAACACGGCGGTGGGTACGGTGTACGGGGCCAGCGCGGTGGCCAGCGCCATCTCGGCAGCGGTGGTGGGCCGGGTCTCCGACAAGGTGGGGCATCGGACGGCACTGGTGGCGTGTGCGCTGGGGGCAGCGGTGGCCTACGTGGGCCAGGCCCTGGCGCCCGGCGTCGGCGTGCTGGTCGGCGTGGCGTTCGCCACGGGGCTGTTCTCGGGTGGGCTGACGCCGGCGGCCAATGCAATCCTGGCAGGCACGGTTCCCAAGGAGCAGCAGGGCGCGGTCTACGGCATCAGCAATTCGGTGAACGCGGCGGGCCGGGCCGTGGGCCCGATGATCGGGGCGGCGGTGGCTGCGGGCGTGGGCCTGCGAGCGTCGTTTGCAACGACCGGCGGACTGCTGGCGCTGGTGGCGGTGTGGGTTACGGTGAGCGCGACTCGCCGAACCAGTCCCGCCCCAGAGTGCGGGCCTGGGCGATGAAGAATGCTTTGACCTGCTCCCACGGCGGGCCCGCAACGGATAGCCATACCCGAAGAATCCGACATGCATCCCCTGGACTTCCAGCAAAAGGTTCCCTTCGGTGCTCTCCAGCGCCTGCGGGTTCACGGGGTCAACGCACGCAGAATCTCGCGGCGGGTTTGCGCGCCCACCTCGTCGCTCTCGGAGAAGAAGTCCAGGTCAACCGACCGCCTGTGCCCCAGGCGGAGCGCAAGGGCCGTCCCCACGGCCAGATAGAACCGCGCAGCAAAGCCGCGTGTTCCGATGAAGCGAAGCGTCTCGCGCATGGCGGGAGTAGCCGTTTCCCAGTGGGGCGTACCTAGTGGGGCCATATCTGTCGCTCCCGCGGACGCCGGGCAGGGCCCAGGTCCAGCAGCACGCACCACAGGTTGTAGCGCCGCCAGGGAAGCCGCCGTGCGCCGAACTTCCGCGCCCATTTGGTAACCCGCGCCGGCCCGTGGGTGCAGAACAGCCAGCGGAGTTCGCGGCGGTCGCCCCGCGCCAGGACGCGCTCCAGGATGAGGTCGCCGTGCACCACGGGATCCAGCGTCTCCAGGTCGTACTCCTGGAAGCACGGGGCCAGACTGCGGGGGATGCCCGCATGGGTGTATTCGGCTTCTGTGCGCTCGGTCATGCCGGAATCATACATGGGGCGGCTGCACGCGTCAGGGTGCGGGCGGCGTGCAGGGGCCGTCATTGGGCGCCGAAGTCGCGGGCCCGCCGACCGCGCGCCACCCTCACGGCTCACCTACCCGCACGATCTTCATCCCACTGCCCTTGTACACCACGGGGAACGCCGTCTCGGTCTCCTCGTGCAGCACGGCGTAGCGGATGCCGTACTTCTGCTGCACCTGGCGGATGCGCTCGTCCGTGATCTTGCGGTAGTTGCTGACCATTTCGCTCTGCGCAGCGAATCCGACCCGCTTGGGCTCGCCGTAGCAGTCCACGAGCCGCTGGTACCATTCGGCCATTTCCGGCTCGGCCCACACGAACGCCTTGAAATCCACCACGATGGCGCGTTCGGCGGTCAGGCGGAAGAGGCCCCAGTCGGGCGGCGTGAGGAAGATGGCGTCTTCCGGCGTGTTGGCTTTGGCCCAGCGGCCTAACTCCGCCTCGGGCCCGCGGAGTTCGTTGAGGGTGAAGGCGGGCCTCGCGGCGAACTTGCTCGTGAGAGCGCGGGCGGGGTTGTACGGGAACACGAATCCTGCCAGCACGATGGCTACCATCCCCACCCAGATGCAGGCGGCGATGCGTCCCGCAGGCCGTGCGCGGGTGAAGCCGGCATGGAGGAGCAACCCCACCGCCAGCAGCGTGCAGAATCGGAGCGAGGGGTCAGCATTCTGCCAGATGGGGATCGCGACGGCGAGAAGGATGCCCGCGAAGCCCCAGGCCGGGATGGGGATGAGCCGCTGAATCCACGATTTCACGGCGTGCAGCGCGAAGGTGGCGCCGGCGGAAAGGGGCGTGGTCGCGCCCAGCAGGAGGGCGTACCCCTCGGCCTGTTCCCCTTCTGCGCCGTGCTCCAGCAGCGACGCGACAACTCCGGCCATGAGGATGAAGCCAAGCCACTTGACCTCGGCGAACAGGCGGAAGGGCTGCAGCATGGTCCCCAGGCGGAAGGGGATGACCTCCACGGAGATGTAGCCCACGACGCACAGGGCGAGGACAGCGGCCACGACAAGCGCGATGATCAGCAGGGGCTGGGCATCGGAGCGGCGCGCCTTCCAGAGCCAGTACCCTGCGACGCCTGCCGCCACCAGGAACGCGGCGGTCTCCGCGTAGTCCCTGACGGGGAACGCGCTGGGCACGAAATGGTGGGGATGGCGGAAGAAGGCCACGATTTGGATGAGCTGCTCGGTGGAGAGCCGCGGGCCGTGCGGGCGGTCCATGGCGAGCCAGACCGCTGCGGAAAGCCCGACCAACGCGGTCGCGCCCGCCAGGCGGAACCAGTGCGTGCGTTCGGTCGTGGGGCGCTGGAGCAGGGCCTGCGCCCAGAGGGCAGCGAGGGCGACGCCTCCCACGGCCAGCCCAGTTTGGGCGTGGATGAGCGAGCCGAGGCCGGCGGCCAGCGCGGCGAGGATGGGTCGTCGGCGCGCGCAGGCCCAGAGGGCCGCGAGGAGCAGGGGGAGTACCAGTTGCGCATGCGAGAGCATGGACCCCATGAGCGTGGTAGCGTCTCCGGGCGTCGGGCCGTTCAGGGCTGCGACCATGCAGACGGCCAACGCCCCCGCCAGGTCGCCGAACAGGTCGCGGGCGGCAAGGCCCGTTACCAGGGCGACCAGGATGTTGGCCAGGAAGGTGAGCACGAGGAACGTGGCGGGGACCGACGCGATGCGCCCCCCAATGCGATGAGGTTGATGAAGACCCAGCGGCCCGCGGAATTCGCGATGGCGTTGGTGTAGAAGTCATTGCGCAGGTAGTTGCTGTCCAGGGTGCGGTACACCTGCGGCAGGTACTCCATGTAACTGGACAGGCCGAAGGCATACTGCACGCACGACAGCATCACCCCGGCCAGAAGGGCCAGCAACACGACGCTCACAAGTCCGCGGGGCATCCGCGCGCTCTTTTTGCTCACCATCCTGCTTGCTCCAGCGATTGTGCTGATCTATCGGGAAGCCGGACGCGCTGCGAGTCCGTGTGGCCTTCGGGAGACCCGCCGCGCGTTACCACTGCTTCAGGCTTGCCTCCAATTGCTCGCGGGTCATTTGTTCGGAGTACAGGTAGAGACATAGTTGGGAAAAGCCCTTGACTTCCAGGGGCTTCTCGGTTGCTGCCCAGTCCAGGATTTCGGGAAGGTTGCGCCGCAACGCATACGGTCTGCCCAGTACCCAAACGCGCTTGTGCTTCTTTGCCTGGTTTTGGACCGTCTCCACGCCCTTGAGCGTGATGATCTGTTTCGCCAGTTCAGGAACGTAAGTTTCGGGGTAGTAAGGGATGCGGGTGAGGATGATGTCATCATAGCGGGCGTGCTGCAAAAGGTATCGCGCGACGCCGCGCCAATCCTCTTTCTCGTATCGGTAGGACTGTGCCAGGGGCGCGGCCAAGGTGGCAAGGGCGAACGCCACCAGCACGATCACGGCGATGGCGATGGCTCGGTCCCGCGTTTCGGCCCGCACCAGCCGCTGCGCCCCGCCCTGTGCCAGCGTAGCCGCCGTTCCCGCTGCCAGGAGCACCAGGATGGGGGCGTAGGGCACGAACTGCCGGCGAACGAAGAAGTAGGGCGCCGTGTAATCCAGCGCCAGCACAGACGCCATCCCCGCCAACGCGACCACGGCAAGAAGCCCCAGATTGTCCCGCGCAGGCGATTTTCCCCGGATGAACAGCCAGACTCCCGCGACCGCGCCCGTCCAAACGAAGGCCCCAAACCAGGTCAGCGGGTGCGACAGGGTGAATCGGTAAGTTATCCCCGGCGACGCCAAGGGCGCTTCAAATAGTGTGCTCGCTGCGGGCCAGCGGAATGAGTATGTGGATCCGAACTGGTCCGCCAGCGCCCACGGCAGGAACAGGAGCCCCGCGATGCCCGCTGCCACCACATAGGGCAGCAGGCGGTTCCAGGGCAGGCGCTTGGCCAGGGCCATGAGCACCAGGTACGCGCCGTGGAGGATGCCCACGATGGCCACGTAGTAGTGGGCGTACATGCCGACGGCCAGCGTCGCGCCGTAGAGCACCCACGCGCCGCGGGTGTTCTTGCCCACGGCATGGTAGAACGCGAACGTTGCCAGCAGGATCATGAACGCTGCCAGGGTGTAAGGGCGCACCTCCTGCGAGTAGTAGATGTGGGAGGGCAGGATGGTCAGGATGGCGGCGGCCAGGAATCCCGTGGTCTTGTCAAACATGCGCTTGCCGAGGAAGTAGAGGGTCGCCACGGAGAGGACGCCCCACAGGACGGCGGGCAGGCGCAGGATGCCCTCGGAGTGGCCGACGTAGTAGTACACGAAGTGCGTGATCAGGTAATCCAGGGGGGCAGAGGCGGGGTGGGCCAGTGCCGCTTTGGGTACGGCCCAGAATGAGCGGCGCGCTGCATTGATCTGGGTCAGTTCGTCAATCCAGAAACTGTCCTGTTCCAGTTGGTAGAGGCGCAGGGCGAGGGCGACCAGCAGGATGGCGCCCAGGAGGATGACCTCGTGGTAGCGCCGCAGGAATTGGCGGATGGAGTTTCGGGTTTCGCGTGTCATGGAAGTCCTCCCCTCATGAGGTTGGCATAGGATGTACTCAAAGTATAGCACGCGGTCGGCGGGGGCGTCAAACGGGCGCGGGGCGAACCTCCCCGCGGACCACGCCTCGCCCTTATCAACCGTCCGCCCGCGCGGTATAACCCCCGCGACACCGTGCAGGAGGTGCGCCATGCGCTTGCCGTTCCGCATCGTCCGCGTCCGCGAGGCCGAATCCGACGAGGCCGACGCCCCGCTGTTCCGCGCCATCGGCCCGTGGCCGTCGGACAAAGACCTGACGCCCGCGACGTACCAGGAACTCCACGCCGCGGCCTACGAGGCGTACACGGGCAATCCCCTCGCCTTCCGCATCATTGAGATTCTCACGGCGTACCTGTGGGGGCGCGGGCCGACCGTTGCCGCCGCCGACCCCGCCGCGCAGGCCGCGCTGGACGACTTCTGGGCCGCCAACGACATGACCCGCAAGGGCCGCGCCATCGTCCGCGAACTCCACCTCTACGGCGAACAGTTCATCCGCTGGCTCCCCGACGGCACCATCTGGCAGATGGACCCGTCCACGGTGGACGAACTCCAGACCGACCCCGCCAATGCCCAGGTGGTGGTGCGCGTGCACCAGATGGCGCCCGAGGGCGGGACGGGCGCGTGGTATGCCGTCCCCGACGAGGTGCAGCACTTCGCTATCCACAAGGTATCCAACGCGCTGCGGGGCCGCTCCACGCTGTGGGTGCTCCTGCCGTGGCTGCGGCGCTACCGCCAGTGGCTGGCCGACAGGGTGATGCTGAACCGTGGCCGGTCGTCGTGGCTGTGGACGGTGGCGGTGCGCAGCGCGACGCCGCAGAAGTTGCGGGCCAAGGCCAACCAGTACGCGCAGGCGCCCGAGCCTGGCTCGGTGCTGTTCCACGCCGACGACGAGGAATGGCGGGCCGCCGCGCCCAACCTTCAGGCCGACGACGCCCGCTGGGACGGCCACGCCATCAAACTGATGATCGCGGCGGGCGCGGGCATCCCCATCCACTGGCTCAGCGAGGTGGAGAGCGGGACGCGGGCCGTGGCGGCGGAGATGGGCGGGCCGTCGCTGCGCACCTTTGAGGCGATGCGGGAGGAGGTGGCCGCCCTCCTGCGCGACGTGCTGGACCAGGCGCTGCGGCGACGGTTGGGGCGGGCCGCGCCGTACACCATCACGTTCCCCGACCTCACCCCCTCGGACAACCGCGAGCAGGCGGCGGCGCTGGCCGCGCTGGTGCCCGCCCTGGCCGCGTCGGTGGATCGTGGCTGGCTGGACGACGCCACGGCGCGGCGCTGGCTGCTCAAGTTCGCCGGCGAGAAGGACGAGTAGCGGCGAACGCCATCCTTCGCCGAGCCGCGGCGGGATGGTCTTCGGATCCGCCCTGAGCCTGCTTTTACGCGCCCGCAGTTGTCCGCTATAATGTGCACAACCATCCCCCACGAGAGGAGACGAACTCATGGTCAAGATCATCACCGACACCACTTCGGGCCTCCCCGCCGACATCGCGCGCCGTTACGACATCCCCGTTATCCCCCAGGTTATCATCTTCGGCACGGATTCGTACCTGGAAGGCGTGGAGCTGGACAACGCGGCGTTCATGGCGCGGCTCACCACGTCCCGCGAACTGCCCAAGACGGCCGCGCCGCCGCCCGAACTGTTCGCGCGGGAGTTTCGGCGGCTGGTGCCGACGGGCGAGCCGATTCTGTGCATCCACCCGTCGGCGGACGTGAGCGGCACGGTGCGCTCGGCCACGGTTGCGAAGGACGACTTCCCCGGCGCGGACATCCGCGTGATTGACTCGCGGGTCATCGGCAGCCCGCTGGCTCAGATGGTAACGCTGGCGGCGCAGTGGGCCGAGGCGGGGGCCAGCGCCGACGAGATTGAGGCGCGGGTTCGGGATATGATCCCCCGCTGCCGCATCTACTTCCTGGTGGCCACGCTGGAGTACCTGGCGAAGGGCGGGCGCATCGGCGGGGCGCAGGCGCTCCTGGGCGGCGTCCTGCAGATCAAGCCGATCCTCGCGTTTCGCGACGGGCGGGTGGATCAGTTTGACAAGGAGCGCACCCACAAGCGCGCCCTGGCCCGCCTGAAAGAGGTGGTGCTGGAACAGTACCCGCGCAACGCCGAAGGCTACCTGTCCGTCATGCACGCGGGCGTGCCCGAGCAGGGCCAGGCGCTGGCCGACGAGTTGGGCGCGGCGTTGGGCGTGGGGCAGGTGCCTGTCCTGGACGTGCCGCCCGCCATCGTTACCCACGGCGGGCCGGGGGTGCTAGGCGTGGGGTTCTTCGTGGCGTAGGGTTGCAGCCGTTCCCTCTCCCGCGTCGGGCGGGCGCCAGGGTGAGGGCGCGTCCGCGCGGGGCTAAACCCCCGCCGCGTGTAGGGGCCCGCGCGGGGCTAAGCCCCGCTGGGGCTGGGCACAGCCCGCAGGGCTTTGTTCGTTCAGCCCGACGCTTTAGCGTCGGGCGAATGCAGCACCGCGCGGGGCTAAGCCCCCGCGCTGAAAGGGCGAAGCCCCGCTGGGGCTGGGGCAGCGTGCTGTGCCCCCACAGCCCGCAGGGCTTGGCCCATTTAGCCCGATGCTTCAGCATCGGGCGGCCGGGCGGCGCAGCGCGGGGCTGAACCCCCGCGCTGAACGGGCGAAGCCCCGCTGGGGCTGGGCACAGCCCGCAGGGCTTGGCCCATTTAGCCCGATGCGAAAGCATCGGGCGGAGGCGGCCCAACGCTGGGAGAGGGCCAGGGTGAGGGCGACCCGTCGCCGTGTGCCGGCTTGCGCTTCCAGCATTCTTGACACTCCTCATCCTTACATATATACTGCACCCACACTTGGGGGGAATCGCAAAGGAGGTTCGCATGAGTTGGCTCGGCAAGATGCTGGCACCCTTTGACCCGCGCGTGCCCGAAGGGAGAAGACGCCTCTTGCTCATCGGCGGCGGGTTTGTCCTCCTCATCGGCATCGGCGTGGGCCTCATCCTGCTCTGGGACTACACCAACAGCCCCGAGTTCTGCGGGACGCGCTGCCACACCATGCCGCCCGAATGGGCAGCCTACAACAACTCGTACCATGCCCGCGTGTCCTGCGTGGACTGCCACGTGGGGCGGGTTGGCACGCTGAAGGCCATCCAACTCAAGTCCACCCACGGCGGCCACCTCACGAGCCTCATCTTCAACAGTTACGAGCGCCCCATCTACGTGAAGTCTCTGCGCCCCGCGCGAGAGACCTGCGAGCGGTGCCACTGGCCCGACGCCGTCTTTGACGACTCCATGCGCCGCATCACCCACTACGAGCCGGACGAGAACAACACCTTGCACACCACGTTCCTCATTTTCAAGACCGGCGGCGGAACGGAGCGTTTCGGCACCGGCAGGGGCATTCACTGGCACATCCTGAACAAGGTGTATTACATCGCCACCGACAAACTCAAACAGAACATCCCCTGGGTGCAAGTGGTGGATGCGGCGGGCAACATCACCACGTACATGGACGTGGAATCGCCGCTCACCCAGGAGCAGATAGACGCCGCCGAGAAGAACCTCATGGACTGCGTGGACTGCCACAACCGCAGCGTCCACGACTTCAAGTCGCCCAACTACTCGCTGGATCAGGCGATTCTGCTCGGCCGCATCAGCAAGGCCATCCCGTTCATCAAGCAGAAGGGACTGGAATTGCTGGATGCGCCGTATGCGACCTTTGACGAGGCGATTCAGGCCATTGAGCAACTGCCCGCGTTCTACCAGGCCAACTATCCCGATTTCTACGCCAAGAACGCCGCCGCCGTCCAGCAGGCGACCGCCGTCATCAAGGAGATTTTCCAGACCACCTACTTCCCCGACCTGTCCGTGGGCTGGAAGACTCATCCCGATAACATCGGGCACAAGGATTTCCCCGGCTGCTTCCGCTGCCACAACGGCAAGCACATGACCGCCCAGGGCGAATCCATCCGCCTGCACTGCAACATCTGCCACACCATTCCGGTCGTCGCCAAGGAGGGGACGCAGCCCAAGATCGCCGAACTGGGCAGCCTGCTCCTGTCGGCCCAGGAACCGGAATCGCACCTGGCCGCCAACTTCATGGCCGACCACCGCTTCCAGGCCGACAAGTCATGCGAGACGTGCCACGGGCCTATCCAGTTCGGCGCGGACGACACCAGTTTCTGCAGCAACTCGGCGTGCCATGGCACCAAGTGGCCGGTGGTCAACCTGGATGCTGGCTTCACGCACCCCATCCCGCTGGAGGGTAAGCACGCGGAGGTCTGGTGCCACGAGTGCCACCAGGGGGCCAAGAAGCCGCAGTACGTGTGCGCCAACTGCCACCAGCCACCGCCGGGCCACTTCACGGGCGACTGCGCCCAGTGCCACACGCCCGTGGGGTTCAAGGAGTCTGCGGCGGGCCTGCTCGCCGATGCGAAAGGCATCCCCCACACGATTGCGGGGCGCGAGCAGTGCCTGACATGCCATGCGTCGGCGGTGAAGCCGGTGCCGGCATCCCATGCGGGCCGCACCAACGACACATGCGTTCTGTGCCACAAGCCGACGGTGGCAGAGCAGCCGGGCGCCGGCGCGGAGGCCAAGCCCGTCCCGCACTCCATCGTCGGGCGCGAGCAGTGCCTGACATGCCATGCGTCGGCGGTGAAGCCGGTGCCGCCAACCCACGCGGGCCGCAGCAACGAGAGTTGCACAATGTGCCACCAGCCGCCAGCGTCTTAGTCCGGCTGACGCTCTCGCGCGACCGGCGCGAAACCGCTGGCGGGCACCGCTAGCCCCCTGTTCCTCGGCGCGACCCTTGACGCCGCGCGGGGATGTGCTACACTGTCCGCATTCGGCGTTGGCCGCCAAGGCCGCGCCGAGGAAGGAGGGCACGCGATGCCCAGCCGCTCCATGACCCGCAAGGAGGAGAAGGAGAAGAAGAAAAAGGCGCGCGCGGCCTTCCTCCTGTACCTCAAGCGCCTGCGCGCGGCCTGTAAACTCCTCAACACCGCCGACGAATGGTACAGCCTCATGCGCGACCTGGCCGACCTGCTCCAGGAGTACGCGCCGGTGATTCCCCCCGAGCCCTACGAACGAATCCAGAGCGCCATGCGCCCCGCGGACACGACGCGCAAAGGGCTGAAACAGGCCTGCAAGGTGCTGGATCTGGAGATTGAGCGCCTGCTGAAGCATTTTCCCACAGGGCGAGCGGGAGGCAAAATCCTGGCGGGCGCGTTCATCGCGGCGGCAGTCATCGTCGGCGCAGCCGTCATCTACGGCGAGGCGACGGCGGTAGACATTACCATCGTCAACGACGGGTGCAGCGCCATCATCCTGCCTGCCAGCCTGCCGTTCCCCATCCCGGGCGTCAGCCTGCCGTCGGCCCCCATCCCGTCGGGCGGATCGGGCAGCGTGTCGCTCCCCCGCCTGACGGTGGACGTGGACGCCACGCAGCCCGGCCGGGTGTCCGTGAGCGTGCTGGGGGTTGCCGTGCCCTACAACCTGGGCGGCGACGTGGTCAGCATCCGGCTGGACGGGCAGGAAATTCTCGGCCAGCAGGTGCGCGCGAAACTCGGCGACCGCAAGTCTCACGAACTGGTGGTGCGTTGCCGCTAGCGGAATGCCCGGGGTAACGAGATTCGGCCATCGGCCCCGGGCAGCCCGTGGGTCCGCGATTGCCGTTCGGTTCCAAACTCTGTTGGTAACGGTCATTGCGAGGGCGCGGAGGACGCGAGATTGCTTCGCTTCGCTCGCAATGACAGGCAGGGGTGTCATTGCGAGGAGCGCAGCGACGAAGCAATCCCAGGGCATGAGATTGCTTCGCTTCGCTCGCAATGACAGGCTGGGGTATCATTGCGAGGGCGCGGAGTGCCCGAAGCAATCCTGAACATGATAGCACCGAGCCGCGATTGCCGCACCTTTGACACGCCCCCCGAACTGCGGTATAGTCGCGTGCGGGGGACGTGTCCGTGCCCCTCAACGCAGGCCTGCTCCCCCGCCACGACGACAGCCGAAAGGAGCGAACCGTGGGCAAGATACGCATTCTCACCACCGGCGGCACCATCGCCATGCGGGAGACCCAGCCAGGCCAGGGCGCGGTTCCCGCCCTCACCGGCACCGACTTCCAGCGATTCCTCCCGCCCGACGCGCCACCCGTGGAGGTGGAGGAAATCTGCAACATCCCAGGCGCGCACATGACGATTGACCTGCTGTGGAAGGTCCGCAGCCGCGTGCTCGCCGCCGCGCAGGACCCCGAGGTGGACGGCATCGTCATCACCCACGGCACCGACACGCTGGAGGAGACCGCCTACCTGCTGGACCTGACGGTGCCCGGCGAGAAGCCCGTCGTGCTGACGGGGGCCATGCGCACCTCGTCGGACCTAGGATACGAGGGGCCGGTGAACCTTGTGGCGGCGGTGCGGGTGGCCGCGGAACCTCGCGCGCGCAACCTGGGCGTCCTCGTGGTGCTGAACGATGAGATTCACGCCGCCCGGCACGTAACCAAGATGCACACCCTCGCCCCCGACACGTTCCACTCGCCCGGCTGGGGGCCGCTGGGCCGCGTGGACCCCGATAAGGTGTTTTTCGTCCATCGCATCCCCCGCAAGACGGTGCTGTGCGAGGCGCTGGAGCCGAAGGTGGCGCTCATCAAACTGGCCGTGGGTATGGAGGACGACTTCCTGCGCTGCGCCCTAGCGGCGGAGATGAGGGGCATCGTGCTGGAAGGGCTTGGCGGGGGGCGCATCCCGCCCTGGTGGCTACCGGGCATCAGCAAGGCCATCTCCAGGGGGACGACGGTGGTCATCGCGTCGCGCTGCCCCGAGGGGCGCGTGTACGACAAGTACGGCTTCTCGGGGTCCTACCGCGACAACCGAGCGAAGGGCGCCTACTTCGCGGGCGGCCTCAACGGCCAGAAGGCGCGCATCGGCCTCATGGTGGCGCTGGGCAAGGGCGCGCCCGCCAACGCGCTGGAAACGATTTTTGAGCGGTAGCGGCGGCATCTACGGGTGTCATTGCGAGCGAAGCGAAGCAATCTCGCGCCCTGAGATTGCTTCGTCGCTGCGCTCCTCGCAATGACAGTCTACCGGGACTGCTTCGGGCACTCCGTGCCCTCGCAATGACAGATGATCAAGGGTAGGTTGGGCATCGTGCCCGACGGGTTGAGCCGTGAGGCAATGTGAGGACGTACCATGAGACGATGGCTCGCCGCCGTGCAGATTGTGCTGGCGGGCGGTGCGCCCGCCGTCCCAGCGGGGATGGCCGACTGCGGCCCGCGATCTGCCATCGCCCCCGCCCCGCCCGCTGCCCTCGCCGAGTCCGCGCCGCTGACCTGGGAGCGGCAGTACGACAACCAGGGCAACGCCGATTTCGCCTGGGACATCGCCGAAACCCCGCAGGGGGATTTCGTCGTCGTGGGAGCGACAGGCCCAACCCCCTGCGTGCTGGGATGCAATCACGATGGGTGGGTGGTCAAGATTGACGCGCGGGGCAATGTCCTCTGGACACGCCAGTTGGGGGGCAACGGGGCCGACCTGTTGGCCTCGGTCATCGTCAAGGACGGCAACTACCTCATTGCGGGCAGCAAGTATGTGTTCCCCTACGCGCGGCAGGCGTGGCTCGTGGAAATGACCCCCGACGGCAACGTGGCATGGCAGAAGACGCTGGGCGGCAGCCAGAACGACTCCGCGGGAGAGATTGTCCCGTCCTCCGACGGAAACTTCTTCGTCATCGGCGAGACCGCGTCCTACGGTGCCCAGGATGGGAAATCGGACGTTTGGCTGATAAAGATGGCCCCAAACGGCGACATCCTGTGGAACAAGACCTATGATCTCGGAGCGGCGGACGGGGGCGCTTCCATCGTGCCGTTCCAAGGCGACAAACTCCTTGTCGCCGCCTATACGTGTACCGCGGATTGCAACGGGTTCTTCCGACAGGGGTTTGCAACCTACCTCGTGCTGGACTCCGCCGGAAACCTCCTCAAGAGCAGGTCGTTCACCGACGGGCCGAAGAACGTGTTGCAGAAAGTGAGGCCCACGGCCGATGGCGGGGCCATTCTCGTGGGCGCGACAAGCGTCGCCGAGCAGTTCCCCAGCGAGGACACGTGGGTTGTGAAACTGGATGCCAATGCGGACGTGTCCTGGACGCGGGTCATGCGAAGTCGGGGCCGGTACGATGGCGGTTTTGACGTTGTCCAGATGCCCGATGGCGGGTACGTGGTCTCGGCGTACTCCCAGGCGTATCAGACGCCGGAGATGGATTTTGACAACTTTACGATGCTGCGGCTCGGCAGCGACGGCTATCCCCTGTGGACGTGGATGTGGGGCGGGCCGGATAACGACGACGCGCACGCGGTGATTCGGGCCGCCGACGGGGGCATCGTCCTCGCCGGATTCCGCGATGCCGTGTCTTGGCCGCTGACGGAGGTTCCGGGGCCGTCCGATTTCTACGTTGTGCGCACCACGGCCGACCGGGTGCGGGTATTCCTGCCGAGCGTGTTCAAGGGCGCGCAATAGGGGTTGTCGCACCCTCGCCTGCCGAATGTAACAAGGGTTTCGCAGGGCGCGCATGCCGAAGCAGAGGGCGCGTTGCCCAAGGGGGCTGCCAATCGCCGCGCTGGACGAATGACTCTCACCGCCGAGAACGCGGAGGCCACGGAGAGCGACGAGGAATCCCCTCAGCGGCCGCTGCATTCCGGGCGGTCAATTCTGTGTCGCTACAGCATCACGAGCGGGAGGATCAGGCGGTAGGGCAGTGAGGGCCATACCGGGGTGGGCGTGGGCGTGGGTGGCGGGCCGCCAAGAACCCCGGCCAGCACGGCGATGGTCCCCAGACCGGCGCGGGCCATGGCGGTGTAGTACGGCACATTGAAGGCGCTCGCCCGGTCGCCCGTCGTGTGGTAGTGGGCGTTGAAATCCTGCCAGTCCTCAATGGCCAGCACGGCCGGGTAGCCGTAGGCCCAGAACGACGAGTGGTCGCTGGCGTTGATAGAGCCAGCGCGCTTGATCTCCGGCTCCAGCGGCAGGCCGTAGTCCGCAATGACGCCGGCGAAGGTCAGGGCCACCCGGTAACTGTCCTCTCGCATCCCCGCGTGGAGTTCCATAATGGGCGCGGCGTTGGAGTCCCAGGCCAGCATGTCCAGGTTCAGCACGCCCACGATGTCGGCATTGGCGGCCCGCTGGAGTTGGGCGTAGGCCTGGCTCCCGATCATCCCTTGCTCCTCGCCCGAGAAGTGAACGAAGCGGATGGTGTAGGCGAAGGTGTAGTGCCGCAGGATCTCGGCGGCAGCCATGACGACAGCGGTGCCGCTGGCGTTGTCGTCGGCGCCGGGCGCCCATTCCATGGGCTGCTCGGAGATGTCGTCAAAGTGGGCGCACAGGATGATGATTTTGCCCGGCTCGGTGGCGCCCGAGAGCGTGGCGATGACGTTGGGCCAGTTGCCGTCGCCGAACCGCTGCACCTCCACGGACAGGCCGATGCGCCGGTAGAACTCCACCAGGTACTGCGCGGCGTCGTCTATTTGTGGCGAGCGCGAGTAGCGGGTCATGAGGGTCTTCGGCGCGGGCGGGTCGCCCAGGTACACCACCGTCTCGCCGCTGAGTTCGGACACGTAGCGCATGAGGGTGGCGCCGGTCATGCGGGCCATCATGTCGGCGATGACGGGGTCGCGGGCGGCGGGCGGCTGGGCGACTGCGGCGCCGAGCAGGGCTGCGGCGAGCGCCAGCGCGACGGCCACGGCCGGCCAACGGCGGCGCGGCCGGGGCGGCACATTGGGCAACGGCGACAGTGTGCAGGTCATGGCGCGAGTCTCCTTGTGTGGCGATTGTAGCACGCGAGCCACAGGCGGGCAAAGCGGCCCGGTGCGTTCCCTCGCGCTTCTGGAAGGGCCAGGATGACGGGGCCTACGGCGTCCAGATTGTGTCAGCGGAGACCTTGATCCAGTACCCCACGCCCGGCTGGAACGTCGTCAGGGTGTTGGCCCACGCGGGCGCGGCGGGGCTGTACCGAATCCAGCCGGAACCGGCGGGGTCGGCCGAATAGGTTATGAGCACCTTCGCCGCGATGGACGCGAGCGCATCGTTGGCTGCCTTCGGGGACATGCGCGGGAAGGCCACGAGGTTCCATCCCGCGTACAGCGGAACCGAACTCGCGGATGATGACGCGGCGGTGCTGGTGTACGTCAGCGTGCAGGGCGACGTGATCTCCACCCAGTAGCCGTGCGTACCGTCCACCATCGTGAGGGTGTTGTCGGCGGGGTTCCCGCCGGGCACGTAGCGGAGCCACGGCCCACCCGGGACGCGAGGATCGTAGGCATATACCTTAGTGTAGAAGCCATGGATAGACGCGAACGCGTCGGCGATGGGCACGGCAGTGGACAGGTTGGAGAACGAGATGAGGTTCCAGCCGGGCGACAGCGGCCTCTGCAGGGTTACGCCCGCCGGCCACAGGCCCACCGACGGGTCGCCGTGCAGGTTGATCGCCATCAGGTTCTGCATGTCGCCCGTAAACCAGACGTAGGATTGCGCGTAGAGGGCCTTGGTGTCGGCCAGCGCGGCGCCCACAGGATCGCGGTCGCTCACCAGGTTCTGGCCGAAGAAGTAGGCGATGGTGGCGTTGCCGCCGTCGTTGTAGGCGTCCCAGCACAGGTAGTACCATGTTACCGTCGTGCCGGCCACGGTGGCCACCGCTCCGCGCTTCAGCAGTTCCGACGCCAGATTGGTGTAGCCCACCTGCGCGTTGAGGCAGGAGTTCTGGAACACGATGGACGGCTTGGAATCGTCCAGGCCCGACAGGTTGTCGTAGGTGATGAAGGGGGTGTCATAGGTGCCGCTGCCCCCCCAAAGCCGCCGGTACGCGCCATAGCGGTTGCCGTGCCCCCACCAGGTTACCAGGCCGTACCCGCCAGCCCACCTAGACGTCATGTTGGCAAGAGTCAGCGCGCCCTCGTGGGGAAGCGAGGTCGCGGGCGGGTTCTCCTCGTACAGGCGATACGACGCGAACCCCGCCGCGTTGAGGTAGCGGTTGCGCATCTCCTCGCCCAGATAGCCGCCGTCGGTCTGGATGGCCCCGCCACTGGTGTAATCCTGGATGGCCATGGCCAGCAGCGCCTTGCGCCGCCAGTCGCCGTCGGCGTTGGCGTAGGTGATCGTCTTCTGGAGGATTGGCCCCACGACCGACTCGCTGTCAAAGGGGATGCGGCCCACCCGGAGTTCGGCGGCAAAGTCGGGCGCGTCCTCGCCCCGCTCGCCGTAGTAGCCGTCGCGGTCGGCGTCCCAGTTGCCCGTCAGGTCGGCGTAGTAGGCGTCGGTCGGCGTGGGCCAACTGCCCCCGTGATCCGTCGGGCTGGGATACACCGTCTTCATCGGGATGGTGGACGCGCTCCCGATGATGAGCAGGTAGCGCAGGTTCCACGTGGCGTAGCGGTTGATGAGGAAGTTGCGAATCTTGTCGGCGGAGTCGCCCCCTGGAAAGCCTGCCCAGTCGGACGGCGTGGCGATGTACACCGAGAAGCCTAGACCGGCCTTGTGCGCCGCGAAGTTCTGCACAGCCTGGGAGCCGGCGAGGGTGGCGCTGGTCAGGATGAGGTAGCCGCTGGCGGACTGGGCTTCGGGGTCGGCATCGTACCACTCGCGGGCCTGGTCTGCGTTCGCCAGGGGCAGCGCCTGGAGATCGTCACGCCGCGCGGGCAGGGATGGCCCTTCGGCCCGCACGTACCGCACGCTGACCGAGACACGCCGGGTGAGGGTCAGCGCGCCCGTGCGGGGGTCGTACCGGAAGGGGAAGTAGTGCAGCCGCGCGAATGCCACGCCGCCCTGGGCGTGAGTCCCTTCCAACATCACCGGCGATTCGGGGAACGCCTCGGTGAGTTCCAACTGCGCAACCTGCCCGTCGTCGGAGACCTGGGGCGGAACCCGCACCAGGCTCCAGCCCTCGCCCAGCGGCTCGGTCTGCGCGTCCTGCAGGACCACGCCGACGGCTCGCGCCCCCGGTGGCAGCGCCACGTCCACCACGCGCACGGGCAGGGCAGGGTAGCCCGGGATGAGGGCGGTCTGGAAGCCGTCCATGGCGAGGCGCACCGCGTCGTCGCCTTCGGGCAGCACCTGGTAGGGGGCGCTCTCCAGGGTGAGAGCGACAGCGGAACCGGGCGCGGCGTCCTGCGCGAACGCAGGCCCGGCCAGCGCCACGGCGAACGCAACAACGAGAACCAGCGAGACGAGACGAATAAGAGCACGCATGATCTTCCCTCGGATGGAGGTCTACATGTAGTGTACCCTCCGCGTAGCCCGAGGGCAATGGGAAATGCGTACTAGTGCCTGCGCGCAGAGAGGATTGTCCGTATGTCATTGCGAGCGAAGCGAGGCCATCTCGCGCCTGTTGTCATGGCGAGCGAGGCGAAGCAATCTCGCGCCTGTTGTCATGGCGAGCGAGGCGAAGCAATCTCGCGCCCTGAGATTGCTTCGTCGCTGCGCTCCTCGCAATGACAAAGGGGATGTCATTGCGAGCGGAGCGAAGCAATCTCGCGCCCTGAGATTGCTTCGTCGCTGCGCTCCTCGCAAGGACAGGTCATTCGCCCTCCCCCTGCGGTGATCCCGTGCT
>JARYMK010000033.1 GCA_029907165.1 Anaerolineae bacterium | reverse complement strand
GGCGTAACGATGGCATCCTGCCAGACGCTCCACGTAACGCCGCCGTCTGCGGACCAGGCTGCGAATGCGCTGGCCGGTTCCAGTCCGCTCTCGTCGTCGCGCACGCGCACGGCCATCTCGCCGGTGCTGGACAGCGCCGCGTCCGTCCACCCGCCCGGCGGGTTGGGGTCGTAGAAGACCTGCGCCACCGATACGCGAGACGCAAGGCCTGCTTTATCCATCACTCGGACCGAATACGTCCGTGGGCCGGGCTGTTCGCCCAGTTCCAGGGTCAATTCGCGGGCATACGGCTGGCTTGGCGCGCCCGTGGGGGCCTCGCCCGTGCTCATTTGCATGGCGTCCACGCCGCTGCCCACGTCCAGCGCCTCAATGGTCAGCGTGATGGTCTGCTGGGTCGCATAGCGAGCGCCATTGTTGATGAGGAGCGTAACCTGGGGCGGGGTGTTGTCCACGAGCACCATCAGGGACTGCACGGCCTCTTCGCCGCGGGCGTTGTGCGCCACGGCCTTGAGCAGATGGTCGCCATCGGCGACTGCGGTCGTGTCCCACTTGTATTCCAGCGCCGTGCCGATCTTGCGATGGACCGGCTTGCCGTCCAGATATAGCGTGATGTCGGAGGTCGCCACACCGCCTTGCACCTGGACGGTCTGAACGCCAGACACTGCACGGTCGGCTGCGGGCGCAACGAATCGCACCGATGGAGCCTGCTGGTGGATGATCTCGGCGACCCGCTCGCGCAAGGTGGGCAGGCGGTTCTGCACCTGGTCGCCGGGGCAGGTGGTGGATTTGGTCTCGCGGTGGCCGGCGATGTTGGGCAAGTCCAGGTCGCGGAAGATGCTGCGGCCGGTGGGGTCAATGCCGTATCGGTCGCAGACCCAGGCCACCAGGCGGGCCAGGGCGTTCATCATCGCGTCGGTGGGCGGCTCGGACTGGAAGTCGCCGATAAGCGAGATGCCGACGGAGCCTTCGTTGAACCCGTGATCATGGCCTCCTACGACGCCTTCGCCGCCCTTGCGCCCTTCGTAGATGTTGCCGAGGCGGTCAATAAGGTAATTGTAGCCGATGTCGCCCCAGCCTCGGGTTACCGCGTGGTAGTAGTAAACAGCGCGGACGGTAGCGGCGGGGTCCTGCTTGGGGTCGTTGGGCGTCGCCGTGTGGTGGATGATGATTTTCACGGGCTTCTCGTACTTCGGCTCCCACGTCATCAGGCTCTCGTCGGCGCCCCAGCCGCGACGCGGGATGATGGCCGGGCGCTGCACGCCAGGGCCTTCGCCCTGGGGCACGACCATCTGCATGGCTTCCTGCACGGTCGGGCCGGGCTGCGTGTCGGCGAATGTCCAAGTTACGGCCGACACAACAGGTGTGGCCTGGCCGTCGGTGGACGCGAACTGCAGCCGGTACTGGATGAATCGCGCGCCCTGGGCATAACTCATGTGGCCTGGCCAGTCGTCGCTTGCGGACCGCAGGTCTTCGTCGGGGGCCAATTCCTGCCATTCGCTCCAGGTCTTGCCGTCGGCGCTGGTGCGGATCGCGAGCGTCAGGCTGGTGCCGCCGGGAATCTCCGCCTCCCAGCGCCAGACGGCCATGGAGAAGACACTGCCCGGCGCGAACACAGGCGACGTGTACACGCCCGCGGCCTCATACTGGCCCTGGGCATTGCGGGCAAGGGTCAGTTCGCCATCGCCCTGGCGCTCAATCTGAACGCGCTGCAGGGTGCCCCGCTTGAAGTCGGCGACGGTGGATTGCGTCCAGGTTGCCGCGCCCTGGGCCTGGGGCTGTGCGTTTTGCAGGCTGTTCACCGCGCACCCGGCGGTGGAAAGCGCCAGGGCGAGGATGCCCAACACACAAGCCACGCGCAACACAATGCGTTTCATGGTGTTCCTCCCGCGTGCGGTGAGGATGACTCGCTTGCCTCAAAGTTGAGGAAGCGGCGGCCCTGGCTCGCCATCTGGTCTAAAATCTTCTGCGTCTCGGCGGCGTCCGCACCGGCGATACGCTCCACCTTGCACCCGGCAGCGCGGAGCGCAGCCTCGGCACTGGATGGGACGCCAGGCGGCTTGCCGATGATGGTAACGTAGCGGGCGAGGGCGGCTTCTTCCACGCTGAAGCCGCAGGCGGGCTTGAATGCCTTGACGTAATTGGCCAGCATCCGCCAGTACCACTCGGATACGCCCCATTCCCACACAGGACAGAGCACGTAGTGGTACAGGGGGTGCTCCTGCGGGGTGGTGCCGCGGTCGGGAGTGGGCTGCGGCTGGGTGCTCTGGCGCGGGTGCTTGGGCAGGTCCTTCATCGCCTGCACAGCAGGGAGCCGCGAGCCGTTTTCCCTGTACCAGGCGTGGGCCTCAAAGGGACTGCCGTGGCTGTTTGCGAGGAGCCAGAAGGCATTGTTGAACACGTAATCGGGCACGACGTTGTCCATGATCATCTTGGTCATGTCAACGGCGATGCGCGCGTGGGCGGCTTCGTCCACCGCTGGGTACTTGGGGTGGTCGCGCGCGCCGACGATGGGGCCGTTCTCGTAGCAGACTAGGGGCAGCGACCGCCCCACTCGGGCGCGGATGATGGCGTCGTACCACTCAAACAAGTAGAACCCCACATGGTCCTGGCTGCCTTCGGGGCAATAATATGGACGGGCGTCCGGCCAGCGCGCGGGGCCGCCCTTGCCCCAGTCCAGTGGCTTGTTGGACACGTAGTTGTGCATCCCGATGACCATGGTGTCAAAGAGGGCCTCTTTGCCCTTGAGCACGAGGTAGTCCAGGGCCGTCTTCAGAAAGACGGTGTCCCAGTAGTTGCCGCCTGGACTCAGGGGCGTGAACACCGGATACAGGCCGACGGCCTTCATGGTTTCCAGACATGGGATGAGCATGTCCATGAACCGATCCACCAGCGCGGGCTTAGACCATTCGGCCCAGTCCCATTCGTTGGTGAGATTCGGCTCGTTGTACACATGTGCGTAGTGGACGCCAAGCGCCCGATAGGTCTCCAGCAGGGAGCGCAGGGCCTTCTGGTCAATGGGGCGGACCGTCGGCGTGTAAACGCGGATCAGCGGCTCAATGTCCGCTTGCACCAGTCCCTTGATGAAGAACGACGGGATGGGGTTTTCCACCTCCGAGAGCAGCACAAGCCAGGACGCGCCCATCGCCTTCAACTCGGGCAGCCAGAAGTCCAGGTCGGCCTTGCTATAATGGAACACGTTCGGGTAATAATGGAAGCCGATGCCGGTATCCCCTTTGGGTCGCCAGTATGCTTTGATGTCCACAGGTTCCTCCTGCTACTTGGACACGGCCATCTTGAGGATGGTGCCCTTGTGGTCAACGGTGATCTTTGCGACAAACGGCCCGCGCAGCCCGTTGCCCTCGGATTCGCCGCTGACGGTGAACACGTAGCGGTTGGCGATGGTGGCCGCGCTGTGGGTCGCCGCGCCCGAATGGCAACTGCCGGTGCATTGCCCGTTGCACAGCACCTGGTGGGTAACGCGCACCTGCTTGGGCGTGAGCCAGGGCAAGCGGTGGCTGATTTGCGATTGCACCTGCTGCAACAGGTCGTCGGGCACGTCGGTGGCAACCTGCCGCGCGCCATGCTGGCAGCAGACGGCCAGCGACTTGCAGACCATTGCCGACTGCGGCAGTTTGTCCCAGACGGGCCTCTGGCCCTCCACGGTTAGCGTGGGGTCGCCGAACAGGTTGAAGGTCAGGAGCGTCTTCTGGTCTTCGCTGTCCAGGTAGCCCTGGCGGTTCAGCAGGTCGTTGGCGAAGGACAGTTTGGCCCACTGGAGCGCCTGGCCGATGGGCATGCCGCTGGTAACAGCAAGCCAGAAGAGCCGCCCCAACAGATCCGCGCCCGCCAGCGGCGGCGTGAGCGAGCCGTAGGCCAGGCGTGTGGAGCCCACAACGGCACGCGCGCCCTCGTAGAGCAGGCGCAGCGCGATGGAATCCTTGTGCGTGCGGCCCAGCACATCGGCCCCGTAGCACGCCTCGGTGAGGACTGTCGCGCCCGCGGCCCATGTACTTGCGATGTCGTCGGGCATCAGGGCGACGGGGAACAGCGGGTAGTCGGCGGCGAAATCGGGGTCGCGCTGGCCGTACCACGCGGGTTCGCCTTCCACACCGTGCAAGTTGAAGTAGGCGAGGCGGGGCCTGCTCTGCGCCAGAACCGAGAACTCCTGCCGAGAAATGGGCGGCGACATGCGCAGGTGGCGCGCCTGGCCGATGACCTCAAAGACGGCCCGCGAGGCCTCTTTCCAGACGCTGGCGGTGTAGCCGAAACTGCCGTCGGGCGGCGCGGCGTCCTCTCCCCGCTTCCAAATGCGGGCCAATGCCTTCAGCCCCTTGGCCGCCGAATTGCGAGCCGTCTCCTCGTGGGCGTTGGCCGCGTGCTCAATCAGGCGCAGGAAGGCATCGGCGTCGTCGCAATCGGGGATGCGGCCAACCGAGCGCGTGGGCAGCAGCGTGGAGCCGTTGCGGGCCGCATAGGGCGCGTCGGTGTAGATGTCCTCGTCCTGATCCTCGGTGGGGTTGGGGACGCGGCAGAAGGGCACGATGTCGTCGCCGCCCAGGATGAGGACATGACGCATGTCTTGGCCCTGGGTCAGCAGGCCGTCGGCCAGGGAGTCCACCGCCGCCTTGACGTGCGCGGCGTCGGCGGGATTCTGGGCTGCGACGCCGCCCAGTCCGGCCATCTGCTCGGGGTCGTCTAGGGCCACGAAGTGGATGGCGCGGTTGTCGGCGGGGCCGATGGCTTGGATGAGGCGATGGACGGCCTCGCCCAGGCGCGCGATGAAGTCAGCGCCGAACTTCCCTTCCAACGGGCCTCGGCACGTAACGATGGTGAGGGCCGACACAGCGGACGGCCGCTCGGCAGGTTGTGGCTCTTCGGCGCCCATCAGGTGATCGGCGAGCCGCGCCATCTCCACCTGGATGTCGCGCAACGTAGGGCTTTCAGGCAGTGCGGCCGCTTCGGCGAGTTCCGGGGCGGGCGACTCATCCCGGCTCTTCGCGCCGTGCCGCGCGGAACCGACAGGCTCTGCGGCGGCCGCGCCCGACGGGTCAGCCCACAGCAGGCGGTACTGTTCGGCGGAGCCAAAGGTGCGCTCTGCGACAGTCCCGCTGGGGTCCAGCGCCTGCGCGGCGTGCAGCGCAGCCATCCCTGCCTCGGTCTGCCCCTGGCGGATCAGGATGTCGCTGCGGATCAGCGCCGCCTTGACGAAGTTGGGCCAGGCCGCCGCGATTTGCTCCAACGTGGACATAGCCTCATCCAGCCGCTCCAGTCGCCAGAGCGTCTCGGCCAGCCCTAGCCACGCTTCGGGCAGGAACGGGTCCGAGCGGGTGATGGCTTGGAACTCGGGTAGGGCGCCGCCCCAGTTGACCGACAGTTTGAACCGCACCGCCTTGCCCAGGGGCGATGCCTCGCCCGCGGATTTCAGGTTGAGCACGGCGGGTAGTCGGCTGCCCAGTGCCAGTTTCTGGTCTGCGTCGGCGGGACAGAGGGCGAAGGCGCGGACGAACTGGCGGGCGGACTGCTCGGCCTCGCCCAGGGCGTGCAGCGCCTCGGCCAACGCCAGGCGACATTCGGCGTTCTCGGGGTCAAGGCCCAGCGCGGCGTCCAGGAGCAGGCGGGCCTGCTGCGGCTCGCCCAGGCGAACCCAGGCAACCGCTGCCAGGAACATCCCGCGCAGGTGCCCCGGATACTGCCGGAGCAGCGCCTGGGCCTTGTCCAGCGCCTCGTGGAATCGCCCCTGCTTCAAATCCAATTCAGCCGCTGTGCAAATCTCCTTGCCTTTCACGTCTCCACTCCCGCGCGTCTGAAAGTCCGTGGTGTCTCATGCAGTTCCCGACCGCGGAGGCTATGCGCTGCTGGGTTCCTTGCTGATGAATCCCAGGGCGCTCACCGTGGCCAGTTGCTTGTACGCCTCAGCGTTGCCAGGCTCCAGTCGGACGGCTTGGCGGAACATCTCGGCGGCCTTGCCGTACTCCTTGGTGCGCTTGTAAAGGAGCCCGGCCTTCACGTAGTATTCGGCCTTCTGCCCGTTGATCTGGATGGCCCGCTGGTACGCACGCTGCGCTTCTTCAATCCGGCTCTGCTGCTCGTAGGCTGTGCCGAGTAGGTACTGGGCTTCGGCATCCGAGGGCAGGATTTCCACCAGTTTCTGGAAATGGGCGGTGGCTTTTTCCTTGTACCCGAGTTGCGCGCACAAGAGTCCCAGCCTGCGGTGGGCTTCGGCGTTCTTTGGTTCAAGGACGATGGCCTGCTGGTACGCTTGGAGCGCCTCGTCAAAGCGGTCCTGCTCGCGGAAGATGTCGCCCAGGGCCACATACGGCTCGGCGTCGCCGGGGGCCAGGTTGATGGCGGCTTCCAGGCACTGGGTGGCCTCGTGGTACTGGCCGAGGTGCTTGAAGGCCAGGCCCACCTGCAGACAGTAGCGGGCGTTCTTGGGTTCCAGCGACAGGGCGCGGCGGAAGTGGCCGAGGGCCTCATTCCAGCGGCCCACTGCTGCGTACAGGTCGCCCAGGGCCTCGTGGGCGGGCGCATAGTCGCCCTTGCGGTTGATGGCCTCTTTGAGCACGTTGATGGCGTCTTCGGGCCTTCCCTCATCTTGCAGGACTGCGGCGAGAGTTAGGTAGTATTCCGGTCGGTCCGGCGCGGCCTCTATGGCCTTCTGCAGGGCGACGCGGGCTTGCTTCGGTTGCTTGGCTTTGAGGTACATCTCGCCCAGGGCGGCCAGGTCATCGGTGGCCTTCGGTTCCAGGCTCACGGCCTTCTCAAGCAAGGCTGCAGCGGCCGAGTGCCGTCCCATGCCCGCATACGCTTTGGCGGCCAGCCTGTAGTAGTCGGTAGCGCCAGGCTGGAGTTTGATGGCCTTCAGCAGGCACTCTAGCGCGGATTGGTACTGCGCTTCGTTCACGAGCATCTCGCCCAGTTCGGCCTGCCACGGGGCCACATCCGCGTTGAGGCTCAGGGCGGTTTGCAGGGCATCCCGCGCCTCGGCGGGGCGTCCGGCGGCCCGGAGCGCCTGGCTCAGCGCGTGATGGTACGTGGCCTCCTGGGGACGCTCCTGCACAGCCTGGGACAGATGCGCCACGGCCTGCTCGGCCTTGTTCTGTTCCAGCAGTGCCATGCCCAGGTGGTAGTGGACTTCGTCGCCGGTCAGGCCCATGCTCTCTGCCGCGCGGAGTTCCTGGTAAGCGTCCGCGGGCTGGCCGATGCGGCGCTTGAGAATGCCCAGGGCCAAGCGGAGCGGGGCATGCGTAGGCGAGAGCGAGGCTGCCCGCTGGAGCAGGGTCATGGCCTCGCTGATCTTTCCGGTCTCGGCAAGCAGCAACCCCAGTTCGGCCTTCACGTCGGGATTGGCCGGCTGGGTCTCTGCCAGTTGGTCCAGGGCCTTCAGGCAGTCGGCCAGCACGTCGGCGTCTACGTCCTGGGGCTTGAGGCCCAGGGCTTGCTGTTGGCGCGCCTTGGACAGGTCGCGACGGATGCGGGCCGCCAGCGCGAGGATGTAGCGCGGCTCCGACGGCGCAAGTTTGTACGCGCGCTTGAGGGCGGCAGTGGCTTCGCTTTCGTTGCCGATGGACTCTTGGGCGAGGCCCAGCAGATAGTGGGCTTCTGGCTGGGCGGGGTCGGCCCGCACGGCCTTCTCCAGGACAGGCAGGGCCTTGGCCGTCCGATGGGCGCGAAGCAGGGCGCGGCCCAGGGCTAGGGCATACGCCTGATTCGCGGAATTCAGTTCGGCTGCGCGCTCCCATTCGGCGATGGCCTTCTCCACGTCGCCAGCCGACTCGTGCATCTCGGCCATTTCGGCATGGGCTGCGGCGTCGTCGGGCTTGGCCTGCAGCACACGCTCCAGCGCCTGGATGGCCTCCCGCGTGCGGCCCTGCTTGCGCAACGCTGCCGCGAGGCCGCGCTGCGTGTCGGTGTTGTCGGGGGCAAGGGTCGCGGCGTTCTGGTAGGCTTCCAGCGCCTCGTTCATGCGCCCCTGGCTCTCGTAGATTTGGCCCAGCAGTGCGTAGTGGTCAGGGTTGGTGCCGTCGCGGTCAATGGCCGTTTTCAGGCTTCGCTCGGCGTCCAGCGCCTTGCCCAGTTGCCACTGCACGCGGGCCAAAATGCCCCAGTTGACGGAATCGCCCGGGTCCAGGCGCAGGGCTTCCTGCAATTCCTCCAGGGCCTCTTCCAGCCGCCCCTGCTCGGCCAGGATGGAACCGGCGGCGCGGTGGACGTAACTAGTGGCCGTGTCGCCCGACCGCGAGGCTTGCTTCAGCAGGCGCAGTGCCTCGTCGGCCCGGCCCAGTTTGTGGAGCGACAGGCCCACGCGCTGGAGGGTTGCGGCGTCGCTGCCGCAGACCTCGGCGGCGCGGGTGTAGGCGCGTTCGGCTTCCTGGGCCAGCCCTTGGGCGGCGTACAGGTCGCCGAGGTCGCACAGGATGGACGGGTCGCCGGGTTCCAAGGCCGCTGCGCGGCGGAGCATCTCGTAGGCTTCGCCTGTCTGGCCGTTCTGCGCCAGGAGCGCGCCAAGGCGACTGTGGTAGTGGGCGTTGTCCGGCGCGATGTCCAGCGCACGCCGGTACTGCTTGATGGCCTCGCTGAGCCAGCCCTTGCGGGCGAACGCCGCGCCCAATTGCGCGTGGAGCGCGTCATCGTCCGGCATCAGGCTGATGACCGATTCCAGGATGGCGATGGCGGCGTCGGGGTCGGCGGTTTCACTCTGGGCCAGGGCCAGCGACCGGCGGTACTCGGAACGTTCGGGGGCCAACTCCACAGCCCTACGCAGAGAGGCGATGGCGGCGTCCATCTGTCCCCTATCTTGGTAAAGGAGGCCCATCTCGTGGTGGGCGTCGGCCAGGTTCGGATCGGCGGACAGCGCAGCCGAAAGGGCCTGCCGGGCCTGGTCGTGCATCCCCTGGACGCGGCACAGCCGTCCATAGAGCGTCTGTGCCGGTGCCCAGTTGGGGCGGAGTTCCACGGCCCGCTTGCAGGAGCCCATCGCCAGTTTCTCCTGGCCTTCCTGGGCCAGGATGCGAGCGAGGGCAAGCAGAGCCTCAGCGTGATTGGGCGAGAGTTCCAGCGCGCGCTGGAATGCGGCTTTGGCGGCTTTCAGATCGCCCGCCTGCAACAGGACATCGCCCATGGCCGCGTGGTAACGGGCTTGCATGGGGTCCAGCGCCGCGGCCTGGCTGAATTCGCGCAGCGCGTCGGCCCAGTTGCGATCCATCTGGTGCAGGATGCCCATCTCGTAGTGCACCGACGCCTGGTCGGGCGCAAGTTGCAGGGCCTGCATGAGCGCGGCCTTTGCCCCTGCCAGGTCGCCCGCCTGCCTCTGCATCTCCGACAGGCGGATGCGGTAGGCAAGAGTGGAGGGGGCCAACGCAGCGGCCTTCTGCAACGCCTCCACCGCCTTGGGGATGTCGTTGCCCAGGGCATGGATTTCGGCGAGTTGCGCGTGCAGTTCGGGCTGATTGGGGGCCAGTTTCAGCGCGGCAAGGGTTTCCTCGCGCGCTTCGTTCAGCCGCCCCAGTTTCGCCGCAGTGGCGGCAATGCGCTGGCGGTAGAGCCATTCCGATGGGGCGAGGGCGCTGGCCTGGCGGTAGTGGCCCAGGGCGCGCTCCAGGTCGCCCATATCGGCGCAGACCTCAGCGATTTGGAACTGAGCCCGGGGGTCGCTGGGGGCGCTTGTCACGGCTTCGGACAGCAGGGCGGCGGCGCGGGCGGTGTCGCCCAGTTTGTGCAGGACGGCGCCGAGTCTCAAGAGCGGCTCGGTGGCCCCAGGCATGAGTTGCGCCGCCTTCTCGTACACGCTGCGCGCCTGGGCGAGGTGGTCGCCTTTCTCCAGGAGGACGCCCAACTGGACGTAGGCAGCGCCAGCGTTCGGGTTGATGTCAATGGCCTTGTCCAGGGTCGCCTGCGCGTCGTCCAACAGGCCGAGGGCGGTCTCCACGCGGGCCACATCCACAAGGGCATCGGCGTCGGTAGGCATCAGGCGGGCGGCTGTGCGGTAGGCTTCCAGGGCGGCGGAGAGGTCGCCCTTCTCCTCATGGATGGCGCCGGCGGCGCGGTGCGCCTCGGCGACATTGGGGTTCTCGCGCAGGATGGCCTGCACTTCGTTCATGGCGTCATCGGGCTGTCCAAGGCGCTGGAACAGCCGGGCGGTCGCCAGGCGGTAGCGGGGTTCGCCAGGGTCAATGACCGACGCCTGGCGGTAGGCGTTGATGGCCTGGGCGTACTCGCCCTGTTTCTCCAGCAGCCCGCCGAGTTCGGCAATCCACTGCGCCTGGCCTGGGCGGGACTCCAGGGCGCGGCGGTACAATTCAATGGCCACCGTGCGGCGGCCCAGGTGGCTTTCGGCCTGGGCCAGGTGTCGCAGGTATTCGGCGTCGCCGGCCGACATTTCCACGGCCTCGCGGAAGCGGGCGCGCGCACCCTGCCAGTCGCCTGCGTCGGCCAGGAGCGTGCCGAGTTCGTCGTACCACTGGGCGCGGTCGGGCTGGAGGGCGATGGCCTGCTGCATGCGCTCCGCAGCGGCTTCGCGCAGGCCCTGCTCGGCCATGACGAGGGCGGCCAGCCGGAGATAGCGCCCGTCCTGCGGGGCCAGTTGGGCGGCCTGCTGGTAGGCGGCCAAGGCTTCGCCCAGCCAGCCGCGGTGCTGATAGGCGCGGCCCAGTTCGGCCAGGATTTCAGGGTTGTTGGGCATGAGCGCGCTGGCCTTCTGGAGGCGCTCAATGGCCTCGCCGGGGCGGCCCAGGCGGTTCAGGGCCACGCCTGCCCAGTAGTGGTGCTCGGGCACGTTGGGCTGTCGCGCCAGGGCGAGGCGGAACTGGGACAGCGCCTCTTCATCACGGCCCTCGGCCAGATGGATCAGCCCCTGCTCGGTGCAGATGACTGCATAGACCGCCGAGGCTTCATCCTGGGCGCGCTGCAATTCGGCCTGGGCGCGTTCGGACTCGCCCATCAGCCGCAGCAGAATGCCCTTGTCCAGGTGGTAGTTCAGCCTGGCAGTGTCCAGCAGTCGCTCAGGATGGTCAAGGTCAACGGCGGGGAGCGCCGCATGTGCCTCCTGGGGAGACATCGGCTCCTGCGGCAGAAGCGTGCGCAGAAGGTGCGCTCCCGACTCCGCTTCGCCGGCCTCCATCAGCGCGGCGCCGAGGTTGCGGAGTGTCTCGGCGGGGATGCCGGCGTCTTTCAGGTTGCGCACGGCTTTCGCCAGGCGGTCGGGGAGCAGGTTCTGACGCAGGGCGTTTGCCGCCAGGTTCGCCATGGAAGGGTCGCCGTTCCGCAGCAGGTTGAGAATGGCTCGCTCCGGTTCGGGGTGGGCCGAGACGTACATTTCCCAGAGCGCGGCGTTCTCGCGCGCGAGGGCCAGTTCCTTGGACTCCCCGAGCCGGTCGCGCAGGGCCAGTGCGCACAGGTAGCGGCGCATCGCCGGGTGGAGGAACCGCACGCTGCCATCGGGGGTCTCCACCAGGAGGCCCATCTGCGTGGCGGCCGACAGTGCGGCGGTCTTCTGCCCCGTCGCGCTCTGCAGGAGGATTTCATTGGCCTGGTGGGCGCTGATGGCGTCGTGCGCCTGGCGCTCCATGGACTCCGCAAGGGCCACCAGACCCAGCGCGCGGAGCGCCTGCTCCGGGTTGGCCGCGGCGTTGCCCTTGGCGGCCAGGATGCGCGCCAGTGCCGCCAGGATGATCTGCGCCAAGTTCCACCAGGGCACCTGCGTCAGGCTCTCCAGCAGTTCCAGGATGACGGACAGGAACAGCGGCAGATGCACGATGTCCCACAGCACCCTGTCGCGGCGCAGGATTCGGTTGACGCGCCGGCTTTGCTCGTTCGTGAGTCTGGAGGACAGGATGGCGGTGATGTCCTCGTCCGACAGGCGACCCAGGCTGAGGATGGGGATGTCGGGCAGACCCCAGGCGCGCCCCGGCCAGGCGGTGGGGCGGGACGCGAAGACGGCCTTGACCCTGCCGTTGGGCTGGGCGGCGCTGCAAATTTCGCGCACCCACTTGGGACCGGGCGCCCCGCCTACGCGATCCACCTGGTCCACCAGGAACAGGAGCGTCGCACTGTCCAGCCACTGGCGGGTCGCGGCCTCATCGGCGCTGATGTTGTGCTTCTCCAGCGCCTGGGCCACGATGTCGTCCAGGGAGGCGTCGGCCGGGCATGCCTCGGCGTCTACGACGATGGGGACGGGGTAGCCCGGCCCCTCATCGGGAGCGGCGAGGAGGCCGCGGTTGGCCGTCTCGTAGGCCAGGTACGCCAGGAGTGTGCTCTTGCCAGTCAGCGGCTCTCCGAGCACGAGCGTGAGCGACCTCATCGTGGCGAGGCTCACGGCCTCCTCGGCCTGGCCCTGGGTGGCGGTGCGGATGGCCGACACGGGCTGCAGATACGATTGCCATGCATGGGCGAGCGCCTCATCGCGCAGCAGGCTCTGCAAGTAGTCGTTCGCGGGGCCCTGCGCGATGGCGCTCTTGGAGGAGTGTTTGACGGCCACGATTCACCCCCTCTAGATTTTGGAGATCATCCAGAACGCGACAAGGCAGATGACGACGCCACTGCAGCACAGGAAGACGCCGATGCCCACCGCTGTGCGAATCAGTTGGCTTACGGCTTCCACGAGGCGGGCGGCCGCATCAATGATGGGCGCGATGCCGTCTTCCAGGGCCGCTCGGGTACCGATTTTCGCGGATTGGGCCGACAGCGTGCGCATGGTCTGCTGATAGTCGCGGGCTAAAATCGTCCAGAGGCCGGCGGCGCATGCGACGACGCCGATGATAAAGAGAGTGATCGCCATTCCGAGTTGCAGGCTTGTGATCATATCCTCGCTCCCTTCTGGAAGAATCCGCTAATATGGGCATGCGCGTGGGTGCATTCGCGCATGCTGCCGATTGCGCGTCTTTCACCCGGAAGGTTGCAAGTTCTGTGCCACGGAGGATGCTGGGAAAAACCTGACGGGCCATCCGGGGTGGGGGATGGCCCGTCAGACCGTAGAGAGGGCGAGTTGCCGATACCTGATGCTCAGGGGAAGGGGCTGGCTCCTGTTACTCCAGTTGATATTTGCGCAGCCGGTATCGCAACTCGTCGCGGGAGATACCCAACGCGTTGGCGGCTCGGGTCTGGTTGCCGTCGGCCAGGGCAAGCGCCCGTCGGATTAAGTCCTCCTCAAGGCGGGCCACCGCATCTTTGAGATTGAGGCCGTGGCCGTTAGGCGGCGTTCCGTCGCCCTTCGCGTCGGCAGGCGCGGCTGCCGGGCAGGGCTGGCAGGCGACGATTTCTGCGGGCAGGTGCTGGGGCCGGATTTCCTCGCCGTCGCACAGGATAATGGCCCGCTCTATGACGTTGCGCAGTTCACGGATGTTGCCGGGCCACGAATAGGCCTTGAGGAGCCTGAGCGCCTCGGCCGAGACGCCGGTGATGTTACGGCCGGTGGATCGGTTGAAATCGTCTATGAAGGCGGCCACGAACAGGGGCAGGTCCACGATGCGCTCACGCAATGGGGGCAGGTTCACCGTAACGACGCCGAGGCGGTAGTATAGGTCTTCGCGGAAGGTGCCCTCGCGGATGGCCTTGACCAGGTCCTGGTTGGACGCGGCGATGATGCGGATGTCCACCTTGATGTCGCGGGTGCCGCCGACCCGCCGCAGGGTGCGCGTTTCCAGAACCCGCAGGAGTTTCGTCTGCATCTCCGGTTTCATCCCGCTGATCTCGTCCAGGAACAGCGTTCCGCCGTCCGCTGCCTCAATCAGCCCTTTCTTCTGCTTGTGCGCGCCCGTGAACGCCCCCGCCTCGTATCCGAAGAGTTCGCTTTCCAGTAGGGCGTCGGGGATGGCCGCGCAGTTGAGGGCAACAAAGGCTTGCTCGGCGCGGTTGCTCTGCTGGTGGATGGCGTTGGCGACGACTTCCTTGCCGGTGCCGCTCTCGCCCTGCAGGAGCACGCTAGCGTTGGTCGGCGCCACGCGCATGAGCAGTTGCGCGATTGCTTTCATTTGCGGGGTTTCGCCCACGATCCACGTGAGGGCGTAGCGGTTTCGCGCCTCCCTGCGCAGGCGGCGGATTTCCCGGCGCATGGCCGATGCCTCCAGCGCCTTGGCCGCCACCAGCAGGAGTGTGTCCAGGTTGTAGGGCTTCTTCATGTAGTCATACGCGCCCAGTTTCATGGCCTGCACGGCGCAGTCTATCTCGCCGTGGCCGGTTACGATGATGACTGGGATGTCAGGCTCTTCCTCGCGGATGACCTTGAGCACGTCAAGCCCGTGCATGTCGGGGAGTTGTTGGTCCAGAAGGACCAGGTCCACCTCCTGGCTGCGGATGAGGTCCAGGCCCTCCTGTCCCGTGAGCGCGCCGAGGCTTTCGTATCCGGCCTCCCGCAGGTCCTCCTGGACAAAATGGTTTAGCGTCTGCTCGTCGTCAATGATCAGTACCGTCGCGGCCATTTTGCTCCCTCATCTGTCAGATTCATGCGGCTAACGGCAGGTCAATGGTGAATACCGTTCCAACGCCTTCCTTGCTGCGCACCGAGATGTTGCCCCGGTGGTCGGTAACGATGCGGCGGGTGATGGCCAGGCCCAGACCGGTGCCTTTCGCCTTGGTCGTTACGAACGGCTCAAAGATTTTCGGCAGTTTGTCGGCGGGGATGCCCACGCCCGTGTCGGCGACCTCAATGCGAATCCACTCCTCCGGCCCGATGACCGCATCCTGAAGGGGCTTGTCGGCGGCTTCTATGGCTGCGGCCGACTCAGGAATCAGGCGCACCTTGCGGACGCTGATACGCAGGTCGCCACCGTTGGGCATGGCGTCCAGCGCATTGCTGATGAGGTTGGACAACGCCTGGTCCAGCCGCAGGGGGTCCACCAGGCATGAGCCGAGGCCGGGCGCGTAGTTCTTGGTGATGCGGACGCGCCGCTCAGCGGCCTTGCCGTGCCAGCGGGCCAGGACGTTCTCTACGATGTCCGACACCTGCGCCGGAACCAGGTCCAGCGTGGGCGGGCGCGAGATCATAAGCACATTCTCAATCAGGCGGTTGACGCGCTCGGTCTCCTCCAGAATCAGTTGGATGGCACGCTGCTGCGAGGGGTCGGTGATCTTTCGCGCCAGGTGCTGGATGCCCGCGCTGATGGAGCCCAGGGGGTTGCGGATTTCATGGGCCAGGACGGCGGCCATCTCGCCCAGGTCGGCCAGGCGATCCAACTTGCGCTTCTCCTCTTCTATCTTCTTGATTTCGCTGAGGTCGCTGAAGACTAGAAGTAGGCCGGTTACGACGCCCTGATTATCGCGCAACGGGGAGGTGTTCAGGCCGATGGGAATCTCGTGCCCGTCGCGGTGCGTGATGACCGTCTCGTAGTTAGAGCACGGTGTGCCCTTGTGCAGGGTCTCCGACAGGATTTGCTGCAGGCCGTTGGACGAGACAAGCACCTGGTGCACCGGCTTGCCCAGCAAATGCTCGCGCGGGTAGCCGATAATCTTGGCGGCGGCGATGTTCGTGGAGGTGATGCGGCCCGACAAATCCACCGTGATAAGCCCGTTGGTCATGCTCTGCAGGACGTTCTCGTTGAACTGCTTGATCACGAACAGGTCGCCGATGGCCGTGCGCAGTTCGGTGAACAGCATGGCGTTCTCTATAGCCACGCTGATTTGATTTGCGACGGCTGTGAGCAGGTCTGCGTCTTCCTGGGTGAACCAGCGCTGTTTCCGGCTTGCAACGTTCATGACGCCGAGAAGCTTGTCCTTCGCCCGCAACTGGGTGCTGACGAAAGAGCCGAGATGCGGCTGCGCGGTCTGGGGCCACCAGGCTCCTGCCAGTTGGGACACGTTGCCGTTGGACGCGGTAATGGTGGTGCAACCGTCTTGCTCGGTGAAGGCCTGCGACTGGACGGCGAGGACCGGCGGTTCGCCGCGGTACACGCGCAGGACCAGGTTGCCGGTCTGGTCGTCAAACAGGTAGATGGCGCCCATATCGGCTCCGACGACGTCCAGCACCACGTCCAGCGCCGCGTCCAGAATCTCGTCCAGTTCCAGCGAGCGACCCACAACGGCGGACACGGCGTTGAGGGCCGACAGGTTGCGGTTGCGGCGCAGGAGTTCGCGCTCCATCTCCTTGCGCTCGGTGATGTCGCGGGCCAGAATCTGGATGACCTTGCGGCGGTCAAACTCAATGACGCTGGCGCTGATGTCCACGTCCATGCGGGTACCGTCCTGGCGGACGAAGACCATGTCGTCAAATGTGCCCGACCCGTTCAGCAAGACTTCTTGCAGGCGGCCGACGCTGCGCTCGCGGGAATCGGCGGGGAAGAGGTCGCTGAGGCGCATGTGAAGGAGCGCCTCACGGCGATAGCCGGTGAACTGCTCGGCCTTGCGGTTGACCTCCAGAATGCCCGTGTCGGCCGGGTGGATAGAGAAGATGGCGTCGTTGGCGTTTTCAATCAGCACGCGCTGGCGCTGCTCGGATTCGCGCAGTTTGTGGGTGCGCTCATCAATCTTGCGGCTCATGGAGCGAATCCACGAGTACGAGGCCGCAGCCAGGAGGCAGAAGGCCAGGATGCCCGCGCCGACCCATAGCGGCCAGTTGTCGGGAATCGCGCTTGCGCGCGTGGGCATCGTGCCGAACCACTTGCGGACAATCTTGTCCTTGATGTTGTTGCTTTCCAGTGCTGCAAGCCCGGAGTTGAGCAGCGCGAGAAGTTCGGTGTTATTCTTGCGCACCGCGATGGCGTACCCGCGACGGCGGAGGGGTTCGCCCACGGCTTTGACCAGCCCGCTCAGGTTGTTGCGCTGAATCAGGTTGCGGCTGGAGAGTTCATCGCCGACGAAGGCTTCCACTTCGCCCGACAGGAGTCGGCTCAGCCCGTCCTGGATGCTGGGGACTGGCACCGCGTGGATGGCGGGGTTGGACTGCACCAGGTAGGCGCCGGGGCTGTTGCCGACGACGGCGACGGAGCGGCCGGCCAAATCGGACAGGCTGTGGACGTCCAGCCGCTCGGCGGTTACGAAGATGGCCTGTGCGTTGCTCAGGTAAGGCTGGGTGAAGGCGTAGAACGGCGCGAGTTCCGGCCCTGGTTCCTGGCCCATAATGCCGTCAATCTCGCCGACGGAGAGGGCGGCGCGCGCATCCTCTATTGCCATTGGGATGAGGCGAATGTCGGCGTTGAGCGTCAGCGCCAGGCCCGCGATCAGTTCCTGGTCAAACCCGCCGTAGATGCCCGCCTCCGAGGGGAAGTAGAAGGGTGCATTGTTGGGCTGGGAAGCGATGACAATCTGCCCGTGCTGTTGGAGCCAGGCACGCTGGGCTTCCTGGGCGCTGGGGGTAGCGCGCGACTGCATTGGCCGCCACGCGTACTGGTAGGCCAGCCCGCCGAGCAATAGCGTCAGTGTGAGTATGAGGGCGAACCGCCAGAATCTGCGCATGTCTTGTAACCCCTCCCGGACGCGCCTATGGACACCGGAGCCGAGCAGGGAGTATGCCCAACTCCTGCCGGTACTTGGCCACCGTGCGCCGCGCGATGGGGTAGCCCCGCTGGGCCAGTCGCTTCGCCAGTTCCTGATCGCTCAGGGGGCGCTTCTCCTGCCGTATGATTTCCAGCAGCACGTCCTTGACCGCCAGCGACTCGTCAAAGAAGTCGGCCAGAGGGATGACGCGCCCGTTCGGCAGGAGGGCGTACTTGTTGGCGATGGCCCGGCTCACGGTGGATTCGTGGACTCCGATGTGTTCTGCCAGTTCTGCCCGCGTGATTGGTTTGATGGATCGCTCCCCGTTCTCCAGAAACTCGGCTTGATAGTTGACCAGCCAATCCCCTATCATCTGCAGCGTTTGCCAACGCTGGTTGACGCAACGGATGAACAGCTTGCCCCTGGACATGTATTCTTTGAGTTGCTCTTTCGCCTGTTCGCACGAGGGGTCCTCCTTGCCCTCTAGTTGTTCGGCCAGGCGTTTGTATTCGGGGGAGATGCGCAATGTGAACGAACGGCCGGGCAGCACCTCCACCTCAAAACCCGTGTCGGGCGCGGGCCGCCGCCGAATGGCGATGTCGGGGCGGACGTACACGGTGTTGGTGGCGGGCTTGGCCTCGCCCAGCGCCCAGTGCGCATGCGCCGGCTTGGCGTTGAGGTTGGCCCGGATGAATGCGTACTCGGCCCGAATCTCCTGCTCGGTTACGTTCAGCGCCTTCGCCAGGGCGTGAACCTGCTGCCTGAGGAAAAGGTCCCATTCGGAGATCACGGCTTCGGCGAGCGGACGGGGTTTGCCGTCCTCGCGCAGCCGCCGCAGTTGGATGAGGAGCGCCTCCTGGGGGCCACTCGCGCCGATGCCGGGCGGATCCAGTTTCTGCAGTTCGGCGATGACGCGCTCCACCCGCTTGGGAGCGACGCCCAGTTGGGCGGCAGCGTCGCCGGCCGAGACGGTCAGGTAGCCATGATCGTCTAGGCTGTCTATCAGGTACTGGGCGATGGGGTGATCTTCTGCAGCGAGGGCAGGGCGTATCTGCCACTCCAGGTACTCGGCCAATGTCGTGCTGCCTGGCACCCGGGAGATGGGGTCATCGTCTTCTTCATCCCAGTCGTGGGTGCGGTAGTCCTGGTAGTTCCATCCCTCCGGCTCCCAGTCGCTGCTTCGCGGTGGCTTTCTGCCTGCGCAGTAGGGACAGTGCGACCCGCGCAGGGGGTTGCCGCACAGGGGGCACCGTTCGTGCTCAATGAGTTCCAGGACCGGGTTCTGCTCCACCTCTTGAGCGACGGCTTGTTCCAGTTCAGCCGAAGACATCGCCAGCACTTCGTTGGCGATGATGAGTTGGGGCGTGATCTTCAGTTGACTCTCAAGCCTTTGCTCAAGATACAGCGACATGGTGCAGCCTCCTGCAAATTCAGGCCAGGATGGTCTCTATCCCGAGGCGCGCGATGGCCGAAATCATTTCGGGGGGCAGTTCCCGGCCCGTTACCACTTTGTGCACGGCGGTGAGGGGAGCGAAGGATACGAGCGCCACTTTGCCAAACTGATTGTGCTGGGCCAGGAGGATGACCTCGCGGGCGGCCTGGATCATGGCCTGCTTCACGGTGATCTCCTCCAGTTGCGATGTGGTGAGGCCGCGCTCCTGGTCAATGCCCGGGGCGGTTAGGAACAGTTTGTCCACCTGCATCCCCCTCAGCGTTTGCTCGGCCACGTAGCCGACGAGTCCGCTCCGCAGGCCGCGCACGAGGCCGCCGGTGAGGATGGCGCTGACGCCGAAGGACTCGCTGAGTTCCAGCGCGACCTCCAGGTTGTTGGTGAGCACCGTCAGGTTTCGGCGGCTGGCCTTGATGCGACGGGCCAGCAGGAGCGTGCCCGGGCCGGAATCAATGATGATGGTCTCCCCCTCATTCACGAGTCTGCTGGCGGCTATGGCCATTCGGGACAGTTCCTCACCCTGGATTTTGGACGGTTCGGCGCTAACTTCCGGTTTCCGTTCCTCTGGTGGCGTCGGTTCCTCCGGTGCGGCGATCTGGGATACGGCTCCCCCATGCGTCCGCTTGATGACGCCCTGTTGCGCCATTTCGGCCAGGTCTCGGCGGATGGTGCTTTCGGAGGTGTTGAACCGGGTTGCCAGTTCCGCGACGGTAACGAACGGTTCTTCCTCCAGGACCTTGCGGATGGCGGCCTGCCTGTCTTCTTTTGTCATGGCGATCCTCCTTTTGGAATAGTGCAATCGCCGCGACTGGGTACTGCCTCGCTCGTTACGCCGAGCGGGCCGATGGTACGATGGGCAAGTCGCCATCGCGGTGGGAAGCCAGCAGTCCCGCGCCCGGCAAATCCGGCGGGTTCTCGCTCATGATCCCTGCGCGTCGCGCACATTGAGCGTTGTCAGTGCCTATGCTCAATGTCGCGCAGGTAATTGCGCATTTGCCCGAACCACCGGTATCAATCACCCATAATTATAGCACAATTTCGCCCAAAAGTCAAGGGGTTTTTGCGGGAATTTTGGGTGAATTGGGTTGCAATGCGCATAATCAGTCAGCGTTATGCGCAATATCGCGCACATCAGGCCGCAATGTGAGCGGAAACGAGCATGCACTACAGGCGATGTCATGCAACAAAAGTGGGCGGTTTCGGTAGCGGCCCATGCGCTCATGTGGGGGGAAGGCGGAGTATGAAAGAATTCGCGCACTGCGGCTTACGGGCAAGCCGTTGTGCGCGATTCCGTGCGGGCGGGTGGGTTACTGACGCCTGGAATCCGGGGCGCTATCTGTGTCGTCCGTGCTGCGGGTAACGCCCTGCTGGATGGCCATGATGCCGTTGTTGACGGTGCGCAGGATTTGCTCCAGTTCGCGCTGGAGGTTGCCGAGGACCTCCACGACGTAGTCGTCCGCGCCTTTGCGGATGGCTTCCGCCTCTCTCTTGGCGCGTTCCAGGATGGTGTTCGCGCGGACCATCGCAGACTTGGTGATCTCGCTCTCTTCGGTCAGGCGGGCTGCTTCCTCGCCGGCCAGCGCAACGATGCGCTCTCGCTCTTCGCGCGCCTGGGCGAGCACACGCTCTTTCTCTTGGAGGAGTCGCTTGGCCTGCTGCACTTCCTGGGGAATGCGCGAGCGCATTTCATCCACGATTCGCAGCAGTTCCTCCTCGTTCACGATGACATCGGAGGTGAGGGGAATGTGCCACCCGTTGTTGATGGCGGCTTCCAGTTGGTCAATCAAGTGCAGGATGTCCATGTCGCTCCTCCGTTCTGCGTTCAGTCGCGGAGCGAAACTAGCGGGATCTTCCCGCTGCCGTCGGCTCCCAGCGTCTTCAGCCGCTCAATCAGGGCTTTGGCCACGTGCGGCGGGACCATCTGATCTATACAACCGCCGGCTATGGCGACCTCCTTGACGATGCTGGAACTCAAGAAAGCGTGTTCCAGGCTGGTTACCAGGCAAACCGTCTCTATTTCCGGAGCCAGTTTCTTGTTCGTTAGGGCCATCTGGTACTCCAACTCAAAGTCGTACGTAACCCGCAGGCCCCGCACGATGACCTGGGCCCCTCTTCGCCGCAGGTATTCTACCGTAAGTCCCTCGTATGTGTCCAACTCAACGTTGGGCATGCCGTGGAGCGCCTGGCTCATCAGGCTCAGGCGTTCCTCGGCGGTGAACAGCAGGTTCTTGAGGGGGCGAGCGTACACGGCAATGATGAGACGATCAAAGATTTTGGCTGCGCGTTTGGCAATGTCCATGTGTCCATAGTGGACGGGGTCAAATGTGCCCGGGTACACGGCTACCGTCATGGTATTCTCCTTTCGTCGCGGCACTGCTAACTTAGGTCGCCCTTGTGTTGCCAGAACTCGCGTACCTGCTCGGCGAGCAATGCGTGTTCCGGGTTGCTCAGGTCTTGATCTCGCTCAAAGATGCGCAGGGCTTGGCGGCGCGCTTCCTCCAGTATGCGCGTGTCGCTCAACTTGGCGAGCCGCAGGTCGGGCAGCCCGCTCTGACGTGTGCCGAAGAACTCGCCCGGGCCCCGCAGTTCCAGGTCCTTCTCCGCCAACTTGAAACCGTCGTGAATCTCTTCAATGGCTCGTAGGCGCTCCTGACTTTCGGGCGTCGCCGAGTCGGAGATGAGGATACAGTACGACTGGTGCTCACCGCGACCGACACGCCCTCGGAACTGGTGCAATTGGGCCAGGCCGAACCGATCCGCGCCCTCCACCATGATAACCGTGGCGTTGGGAATGTCAATTCCCACCTCTACCACAGACGTGGACACCAGGATGTGGAGTTCGCCTGCGCGGAACTGGCGCATGATCTCGTCCTTCTCGTCGGCACGCATCTTGCCGTGCAGGAGGCCAAGCCGCAGGTCGGGGAAGACCTCGGTCTGGAGCCTGCGGTGCTCCTCCACGGCGGCCTTGACATCCAGCGCTTCCGACTCCTCAATCAAGGGGCAGATGATGAACGCCTGACGCCCTTGCTCAATCTGCTTGCGCAGGAAGGTGTAGGCCCGCTCGCGCTCGCGTTGGGCAAGCCAGTAGGTCTTGATCTGCTGGCGTCCGGGCGGCATCTCGTCAATCACCGAGATGTCCAGGTCGCCGTACAGGGTGAGCGCAAGGCTGCGCGGGATGGGCGTGGCGCTCATGACCAGCATGTGCGGGTTAAAGCCCTTCTCGCGGAGGGTGGCGCGCTGCATCACGCCAAAGCGGTGCTGCTCGTCAATGACCACGAAGGCGAGGTTCTGGAAGGCGACCGACTCCTGAATCAGGGCGTGGGTGCCGATGACCAGGTTGGCCTTGCCCTCCTGGATTTCCTGGCGGACGCGTTCCTTTTCGCCATTGCTGAGGCTGCCGATGAGCAATCGCACCGTAAGCCTGTCGTTGCCGATGCCCGATGCCTCCAGGATTCGCGTGATGGTGCGATAGTGCTGCTCGGCGAGAATCTCGGTCGGGGCCATGAGGGCCGCCTGTGCCCCGTTGTCCAGCGCGGCCACCAGCATGCCGGTGAGGGCGACCACCGTCTTGCCCGACCCGACATCGCCCTGCAGGAGGCGGCTCATGGGTTGCGGCTGCGCGATGTCGTGCAGAATCTCGTCAATCGCGCGCCGCTGCGCATTTGTGAGTTCAAACGGGAGCGAGTGGATGAAAGTGTCCACCGTCTGCGAATTCACGCGCAGAGGGCGACCGGCCTGCTGTCGCCAGTTGCGGCGCTGGCGCAGAACCCCCAACTGGATGACGAGGAATTCGTCAAAGCACAGGCGGCGCCGGGCTGCTTCCAACTTGTCTTTGTCGTCGGGGAAGTGAATCTGGGCGATGGCCGTGGGCAAGTCCATGAGTTTCGCGTCCCGCCGCACGTCTTCGGGCAGGGGGTCGGGGAGACGCGGCGCCCAGTAGTCCACGGTTCGCTTCTGCACCCTCCGGAGCCAGCGGGGGCTGATGCCCTCGGTGAGCGGGTAGATGGGGACCAGGCGGGCGGTGTGGATGGCCTCACCGTTGGACAGTTCCCATTCGGGCGACTGCATGACCAGGTGGCCCAGGTAGACGTCGGTCTTGCCGCTCAAGATGATGCTGCGCCCCTGCTGGAATTGCTTCTCCAGGTAGGGCTGGTTGAACCAGGTGGCCTGGATCGTCCCTGAGCCGTCGGCCAGGGTTATCGTGGTAATGTGCATGCCCCGCTGCGACTTGCGGCCCTGCACGTCCCATATCTGGCCGAGGACGGTAACCTGCTCACCAGGACGAAGGGTGCCGATGGGACGGATGGCGCTGTAGTCCTCGTAGCGGCGCGGGTAGAGCATCAGCAGGTCGCGGATGGTGCGAACGCCCAGTTTCTCCAGTTTCTCGGCGCATTCTTCTTTGATGCCCACGACTTTCGTAACAGGGGCGTCCAACCCCAGCCCGCCGCGAGGCTTGTCCCGAGGCGGGGCGGGGGGAACAGGACGGGGAGCGGGCTGGGCTTGGGCGGGCGTTGGCGTGCCCGTCGGCTCGGCCGCTTGCTCCTCAAGCC
>JARYMK010000032.1:10520-23733 GCA_029907165.1 Anaerolineae bacterium | reverse complement strand
ACTCATAGAGCAGCCATTGTATCTTCCTTTCATCTCCTGTCCAGTGTCACTAACCTATCTGAACGAGCTCAGTGCGGGGCGTTCCTCTGATTCGCGTTCGTTCGCGTACATTCGCGGTTCCTCGTCGGCCGCTCAGAATGACAGCGCAGCAGCAGACTCTGGAACCGAGCCGATTTCAGCCGATTGGCGGCGAACGGGATGGCCGTGCTATAATACGGCCATGCAGAAGCAACTTCCGTTTGAACCGAGCACGCCGAAAGGCGACAAGCCTATCGTCCCGCTGGAAAGCGCCGATTCGCTGCGCGAGCGGCAGATTCTCCAGCGCGAGTACCTGCTGCACATCTCGCGGGAGATAACCGCGGCGCTGGACCTGCCCACGCTCCTGCAGCGGGTGCTGCGCTACGCGGTGGAAATCCTGGCAGGACAGGCGGGCGTCATCGCGCTGCGTCGCGCCGACGGGACGTTCTTCGTCCATACCAGCGTGGGCCTGCCGTCCGAGGCGGTCGCGGCCCTGGGGCCGTTCCTGGAGCGCCTGCCCCAGACCGTGGAGCAGGGTGAGGCGACCAACTGGCAGTTCTCGGACGTGCGCGAACAACTGGCGGGCGTGAGCCAGGTAACGGGCATGAGCCTGTCCCATGCGGTGGGGCTGCCGCTCCTGCTGGGCGACCAGTTCCTGGGCATGGTGTTTGTCTTCCGCACGACGGGCGCGGCGCTGTTCTCCAGCATAGACAAGACGCTCCTGCAGGCGTTCGCCGACCAAGCCGCCATCGCCATTGACAACGCGCGCCTGTACAGCCAGATGACATCCCGCGCCAACGCGCTGTCCAAACTGTACCAGGCTGGGCTGGCGCTAGCCGAGCAGGGCACCGATTTGGACGCCACGCTGCGCCAGGTGGTGCGCCTGGCCAAGGACGCCGTGGAAGCCGATGGCGCGGCCATCCTGATGCGCGAGGACGGCCGCTTTGCCGTCTCGGTTGCCGAGGGAGTCCTGGACAACGACGACATCCGCCGCAGCCTCGCCGACCCCAGCCTCGCCGAGCCGCTGTCGCGGTGCGAGCCGTGGGTCATCAAGAACGTGGCCGATGAACCGGCGCTGGCCCCTCTGGCCGCCCACGACATCCAGGCGGGCGTGTGCGTGCCCATCGCCGTGGGCAGCGAACAGCCCGGCTCCATGCTGGTCGTTACCCGAAACAAGTACGCGTTCCATCCCCAGGATGTCGCCCTGCTCAATGCGTTCGCCAACCAGTCGGCGCTGGCTATCCGTAATGCGCGGCTCTACCACGACCTCTCGCTGCAGCACGGGCGCCTGTCGGCCATCCTGGCCAACAGCGCCGACGGCATTCTCATTCTGGATGAGGGCCAGCGCGTCCAGGACTTCAACGAGGCCATCGCGCGGATGACCGGCTGGAACCTCAAAGACGCTGCGGGACAGCCCGGCAGCGCGGTGATCCGGCTCACCAGTCCCCAGGGCGCGCCGGTGCCCCTGCCGCAGCCCGATGCCCGTGCCTCGGCGGAGGGCTACCTGGCCCGGCGCGACGGCGAACGCGGCCCGTATGTGAGCATTTCGCTCAGCCCCTTGCGCGACGCCCAGGGCCGGCCCGTGGGGGCCGTCGTGAACGTCCACGACATGAGCGCGTTCCGCCAGGCCGAGGAACTCAAGTCCACGTTCCTGTCCGTCATCTCGCACGAACTCAAGACGCCGGTCGCCCTCATCAAGGGCTTCGCCGAGACGCTGTCGCGCGAGGACGCGACGCCCGACGCCGAGACGGTGCGCGAGTTCGGACACATCATCGCCGACGAGAGCGACCGCCTCACGCGCCTAATTGACAACCTGCTGACGGCGGCGCGCGTGGAGGCAGGTGGCATTTCCCTGTCGCTGGTGCCTGAGGTGCCGCTGGACAAACTGGCCGAACAGGCCGCTGCCGCCTTCCGCGAGCAGACCGACCGCCACCAGATTGACGTGGAGTTCCCCGCCGACTTCCCGCTCATCACCGCCGACCCGCACTGGCTGCGCCAGGTGCTGGACAACCTGCTGTCCAACGCCATCAAGTACTCGCCTAGGGGCGGGCGCATCCGCATCAAGGGCTGGTACGACGACGCCAGCGTTCACGTGTCGGTCTCGGATGAGGGCTTGGGCCTGAGTGAGGAGGAGCAGAAACACCTGTTCACCCGCTTCTACCGCGCGCCCGGCAAGAAACGCATCAGCAAGGGCGCGGGCCTGGGCCTGTACCTCTGCAAGGCGGTCGTGGAAGCCCACGGCGGGCAAATCCGCGTGCACAGCGAAGAAGGCAAAGGCACCACCATCGCCTTCAGCATCCCGCGGCAACCCCATTCTTCGGAGTAGGAGGCCGCCCATGAGTAACCCCTACGCCGGCCGGCTTATCCTGGTCGTGGACGACGAAAGCCGTATGGTGCGTTTTATCCAGACGAACCTGGAGATGGACGGCTTTCGCGTCATCAGCGCGTCCAACGGCCTGGAGGCGCTGGAGAAGGTCCGCACCGAACTGCCCGATCTGGTCATCCTGGACGTGATGATGCCGGAGATGGACGGGTTTGAGACGCTGGAGATGATTCGCGAACAGAGCAACGTGCCAGTGATCATGCTCACCGTCAAGGGCGAGGAGCGCGACAAGCATCAGGCGTTCACGGCCGGCGCCGACGACTACCTGACGAAGCCGTTCAGCCCGCGCGAACTCAGCGACCGAGTCAAGGCCGTCCTGCGTCGCGCCGGCGGGACATCGGCGGCCCGCAGCGAACCCATCATCGTGGACGACCGGCTCCAGATTGACTTCGCCCAGCGGGAAGTGATCGTAGAGGGCAAGCGCATCAAACTGCGTCCCACCGAGATGCGGCTGCTGTACCACCTGGTGGAGAATGCCGGCTGGATCGTGCCCAACGAGGTGCTGTTGCAAAAGGTTTGGGGGCCGGAGTACGTGGACGATGTGCAACTCCTGCGCATCTACGTCGCCTACCTGCGGCAGAAGATAGAGAAAGACACGTCCAACCCGCAGTACATCCTCACCGAGCGGGGGTATGGGTATCGGTTCGTGAAGTTCGGGGAGAAGTGAGCGCCTCTTCCACCACCTGCACCACATCCCCAACCCGAAACGGCCGCACGAGCACGGCGAAGGCGTGGCGGCGCGCTTCGGCATACCGATCGCCCCCGTAGGCGCTCATGAGCAGAATGAGCCTGCGCCCGTTCAGCGCCCGCGCCACCTGCGCCGCCTGCTCGGGCGAAAGGCCCGATTCCCCGCCCAGGTCCAGCACCACAACGCGGGCGTCGGCCTCCCCTGTGAGCAGCGCCCGTAACGTCGCTGTCGTGTCGGGCCACGCGCAGACGGACAGGCCCCGCTCCTCCAGTTCGGCCACGATGAGGGAGCGGGGCCTGGTCTCTGCCATCGCCACGGCTACATCGTACACGCGCGCCTCCGGAACCATCGCCGCGCACTCACGGGAGCAGCCGCAGCGCCCGCGCGGTTACACCGCTTCGGGTTCGGGCACAGGCTCGGCTTCGGCCTCCGCCTGTGGCTCCTCCTTCGGTGGGCGCAGCGCCGCTTTCAGCAGTTCGTCCACTCGCTCCACCAGGACGAACTCCAGCTCCTTGCGGACGTCCTCCGGAATCTCGTCCAGGTCGGCCTCGTTGCGCTTGGGCAGGATGACCACCTTCAGCCCCGCGCGGTGGGCCGCCAGCACCTTCTGCTTGACCCCGCCGATGGGCAGCACCTGCCCGCGCAGCGTGATTTCGCCCGTCATGCCCACGTCGGCGCGCACCGGCCGGTTGGTGAGCAGGCTGGTAATGGCCGTGATCATGGCCACGCCCGCGCTCGGCCCATCCTTTGGCACCGCGCCTGCGGGCACGTGGATGTGCAGGTTGCTCTTCTCAAACAGCGACGGGTCAATGCCCAGTTCGTGGGCCTTCGCCTGAACGTAACTGTAGGCGATCTGCGCCGACTCCTTCATCACGTCGCCCAGTTGCCCGGTCAGCGTCAGGCCGCCCTTGCCGGGCATCTTCGTGGCCTCAATGAACAGCACGTCGCCGCCGACGGGCGTCCACGCCAGGCCCGTCGCCACGCCTGGAATCTCCGTCCGCTCGGCCGCGTCCGAGTAGTACTTCGGCTTGCCCAGGTACTCCCGCACCCGCTCCGGCGTGATCTCAATGCCATCGGGAACCTTGCCGGCGGCCACCTCCACCGCCACCTTGCGGCAGATGCTGCCGATTTCGCGCTCCAGGTTGCGCACGCCCGCCTCCCGCGTGTAGTCGCGGATAATGGCTTTGATAGCATCCTCGGTGAAGCGCACCTCGCCCTCGCGCAGCCCGTTCACTTTCTGCTGGCGCGGGATCAGGAACTGCTGGGCGATGTGCACCTTCTCATATTCGGTATAGCCGTCCAGTCGGATGATCTCCATGCGGTCGCGCAGCGGCTCCGGAATCGGATCCAGCAGGTTGGCCGTCGTGATGAAGATGACGTCGCTCAGGTCAAAGTCCACATCCAGGTAGTGGTCGCGGAACGCGTGGTTCTGCTGCGGGTCCAGCACCTCCAACAGCGCGCTGGACGGATCACCCCGCCAGTCCATGCCGATCTTGTCCACTTCGTCCAGCATGAACACTGGGTTGCGCGTGCCGGCGCGCTTGATGGCCTGGATGATGCGGCCGGGCATGGCGCCGATGTAGGTGCGCCGGTGGCCGCGAATCTCGGCCTCATCGCGCATCCCGCCCAGGCTCATGCGGGTGAACTGCCGCCCCAGCGCGCGGGCGATGGACCGACCCAGGCTCGTCTTGCCGACGCCAGGCGGCCCAACGAAGCACAGGATGGCGCCCATGGCCTCGCTCGCGTCGGCCTTCTCGGCCTCGTCGGGCACCACGCCGCGCTCGCCCACCAGTTTCCGCACGGCCAGGTACTCCAGGATGCGGTCCTTGACCTCTTGCAGGTCATAGTGGTCCTCATCCAGCACGCGCCGGGCGTTCTCTATGTCCAGGTTGTCCTCGCTCAATTTGTTCCAGGGCAGTTCCACCAGCCAGTCCAGGTAGGTCTTGATGACCGAGTACTCCGCGGCCTGCGGGGGCATCTTCTCCAGGCGCTTCAGTTCGCGCATGGCCTCCTTGTACGCCTCTTCGGGCAGGCCCGCCGCCTCTATCTTCTTGCGGTACTCCTCGGCCTCGGCGACGGCCTCGTCGGTCTCGCCCAGTTCGCGCCGAATCGCCTCCAACTGCTGGCGCAGGAAGTACTCGCGCTGCTGCTTGGTCATCTCCTCCTGCGCGTCCTCAGTGATCTTCTGCCCCAGCGACAGGAGTTCCCGCTCCCGCGTCAGGTGGGAGATGAGCCGCCGCATCTTGTCGTTGAGGTTATCCAGTTCCAGGAGCTGCTGCATCTCCTTCATGTCCATGCGCATGTTGGCCGCGATCATGTAGGTCAGATGCCGCGGGTTCTCCAACTGCTCCAGGAACAGCGCCACCTCTTTGGGCAGGTTGGGCATCAGGTTGATGACCTCCCGTGCCACCTGCAGCAACGTCCGGCGCAGCGCCTCCGTTTCCACCGACTCCAGGTCCACCACGTCCGGCGCCAGCGACACCCGCGCCTTCAGGTACGGGCTGGTCGCCGTCCACACGTCAATCTTGATGCGCTCCAGACCCTGGACGATGACCTGAAGGTTACCGTCGTCGCTGTGGATGACCCGGTGGATGTAGGCCACCGTGCCGACCTCGTAAATCTGGCCGGGCAGCGGCTCCTCAATCTCCGGGTCCTTCATCGCCATGAGGCCGATGAGGTGATTCCCGGCCAGCGCGTCTTCAACAAGCCTCACCGACCGCGGGATTCCAACGGCCAGCGGGATCATCGCAAACGGAAGCGCCACCGTATTCCGCAGCGGCAGAATCGGCAGTTCCTCCGGCATCCTCGCCAAAAGGCCTTGGGTCTGATCCTCCAATCCTTTCAAACTCGCCAACATATCCCTCTCCTTATGCTCGTTCCACAGCCTCGCTCACTGCCGGGGCGACGACCGTGAAGGTCAGGTCGCCGCCGTCGGCATCCACCACCACGTGATCCCCGTCGCGCACCTCACCCAGCAGAATCTTCGTCGCCAGCGGATCCTGCACCCGCCGCTGGAGCACGCGCTTCAACGGGCGAGCGCCGTACACGGGATCGTATCCCTCTTCCATAATCCGCTCTTTGGCCGAATCTGTCAATTCCAGCGTAATCCTGCGTTCGCTCAGGAGGCGGCGCAGGTTGCGCAACTGAATCTCAATGATCTGCTTCATGTGCTCGCGGGTCAGGGCATGGAAGATGACGATTTCGTCCACACGGTTCAGGAACTCAGGCCGGAAGTGGGCGTTCATCGCCTCCATGACCTTGCGCCGCATGGCCTGCTCGTCGCCGACCAGGTCGCGGATGTACTGGCTCCCGATGTTGCTGGTCATGATGATGACCGTGTTCTTGAAGTCCACGGTGCGCCCGTGCCCGTCGGTCAGCCGCCCGTCGTCCAGCACCTGGAGCAGGACGTTGAAGACCTCGGGGTGCGCCTTCTCAATCTCGTCAAAGAGTACCACACTGTACGGGCGCCGTCGCACCGCCTCGGTCAACTGGCCGCCTTCCTCAAAGCCCACGTACCCGGGCGGCGCACCGATGAGTCGCGCCACCGTGTGCCGCTCCTGGTATTCGCTCATGTCAATGCGCACCATGTTGCGCTCATCGTCAAACAGGAACTCGGCCAGCGCGCGCGCCAGTTCGGTTTTGCCCACGCCCGTCGGCCCCAGGAAGATGAACGACCCGATAGGCCGGTTGGGGTCTTGCAGGCCGGCGCGCGCCCGCCGCACCGCCGCCGACACCACGCGGATGGCCTCATCCTGACCGACCACGCGCTCGTGTAGCCGCTCCTCCATGTGGATCAACTTCTCCACTTCACCTTCCAGCAACTTGGTTACCGGAATGCCCGTCCACTGGCTCACCACGCGGGCGATGTCCTCGGCCTCCACTTCCTCCTTGAGCAGCGCGCCATCGGACTGCAATTCGCGCAGGCGCTTCTCGGCCTCGGCCAGTTGCCGATTCAACTCCGTCAGCCGCCCATAGCGCAGTTCCGCGGCCTTCTGCAGGTCGTACTTCCGCTCCGCCTGCTCAATCTCCACTTGAACCTTGTCTATCTCGCTCTTGATTTGGCGGACGCGGGCGATAGCCTCCTTCTCCGCGTTCCAGCGCACGGTCAACTGGGCGCTCTTCTCGCGCAGGTCGGCCAGTTCTTTCTCAATGGCCGCCAGACGCTCACGGCTGGCCGCGTCCTTTTCCTTCTTGAGCGCCTCGCGCTCAATCTCCAATTGCATGATGGCGCGGTCAATGGCATCAATCTCCTGCGGCTTGGAGTCAATCTCCGTCCGCAAGCGGCTGGCTGCCTCGTCTATCAGGTCAATGGCCTTGTCGGGCAGGTACCGGTCCGAGATGTATCGGTGCGACAGGGTTGCCGCCGCGATGACGGCGCTGTCGGTGATGCGCACGCCGTGGTGCACCTCGTACCGCGCCTTTAGCCCGCGCAGAATGGAAATGGTCTCCTCCACGCTGGGCTCGTCCACAAAGACAGGCTGGAACCGTCGCTCCAGCGCGGCGTCTTTCTCAATGTGCTTGCGGTACTCGTCCAGGGTCGTCGCGCCGATGGCGTGCAGTTCGCCACGCGCCAGCATGGGCTTCAGCATGTTGCTGGCATCCATAGCGCCCTCGGCAGCGCCCGCCCCGACTAGGGTGTGCATCTCGTCAATGAACAGGATGATCTGCCCCTCGGCGGCCTGAATCTCCTTGAGTACCGCCTTCAGGCGCTCCTCAAACTCCCCGCGGTACTTGGTCCCCGCGACCAGCGCGCCCAGGTCCAGCGCGATGACGCGCTTGTCCTTCAGGGTTGCCGGCACGTCGCCGCGCACAATCCGCTGCGCCAATCCCTCCACGATGGCCGTCTTGCCGACGCCCGGCTCGCCGATGAGCACAGGGTTGTTCTTAGTGCGGCGGCTCAGAATGTGGATAACGCGGCGGATTTCCTCGTCGCGCCCGATGACAGGGTCCAACTTGCCCTTGCGGGCCTCGTCCGTCAGGTCGCGGCCGTACTTGGCCAGCGCCTCATATTGCGCCTCGGGATTGGGGCTGGTAACGCGCTGCGAGCCGCGAATCCCCGCCAGTGCCTGCATGATGGCCTTGTAGTCCACCCCGTGCCGCCCCAGCAGTTCGCGGATGGGGCCGGCCTGCGGCTGGGCCATGGCCATGAGCAGGTGCTCGGTGGACGTGTACTCGTCGCGCATGTTCTCGGCGATCTTCTCGGCCTCCTCCAGGATGCCCGCCAGCGCCGGCGACATGCCCACCTGCACGGTGCTCCCGTAGGCGCGCGGCTTCCGGGCCAGTTCCTGCTCCACGCTCTGAGCCAGCAGGGAGCGGTCCACGCCGATCTTGTCCAGCACGGACGGGACAACGCCGCCCTCCTGCTCCATGAGCGCCTTCAGCAGGTGCTCGGCGTCAATCTGCGAATGCTTGTATTCCTGGGCTAGGTTCTGGGCTTCCAGAACCGCCTCTTGCGCTTTCTGCGTGAAGCGATCAAACCTTATCGCTATTCCCTCCATAAAAATCAGGCATGATTTCAACAGGCGCATGCGCCTCTGCTGGTACTATAGCCACAGAACATAAGAAAACGGTTAGAGCAGCGTATGCGTAGGGTAAGAGACGGCCCGCCGTGTGCAACCCAACCCATTCGGGACCGCCTTCTGTTGGGGCTGTTGGAGTCGGATGCTGCCTGCGATCTGTCATTGCGAGCGAAGCGAAGCCTCTCGGTTGGCGAGATTCTTCGGCGCTCCGCGCCTCAGAATGACAGTCTGGCGAGATTGCTTCGGGCGCTGCGCGCCCTCGCAATGACGGTTGCCGAAGCCGCCAACCCCGAAACTTGCACGATTCGGCCCTATGGGATATAATGGGCCCGTACCGAGTCGGGGCGTAGCGCAGTCCGGGAGCGCACTTGTATGGGGTACAAGTGGTCGGTGGTTCAAATCCACTCGCCCCGACCAGCAAGGAACACCGTGGGTGGCCGATGTGCGTCATGCCGTCGGCCACCTCTACTATCGGCGAACGGCCTCCCGCCTGTGCACGGGTGCGCAGCATGAGCCAATCCAACAACTACGGCAAACCGCTCTCAGAAGAAGACCGTCGCTTCCTGGTGAAGATTCAGGCCGACATGCCCATCACGTGCGACGTGAGCCGGGCAGATTTCCTGCTGTACCGCCTGCTAGACTCGGAGCGCGCTATTGTGGACGTTCACGCGCGCCCGCGCTCTATCGCCCACACGCGCCTGTCCGCCGCCGACGGGACGATTGTCTCGCCCAGGGACGAGCCGCTGGTATTCCGCGCCCTGAAGCAGGGCAAGCGCGGCACGGGCACAGGAATGATTCGCTCCACCGGCGCGCCCATCGTCCAGCAGGTCTATCCGGTCATCGGGCCGAGCGGCGCGGTCATCGCTGCCCTGAGCATTGAAGCCAACCTGCTGGAGCACGAGCGCCATCGTCGCCGCCGCCCGGCCTTCCAGCGGGCGCTGCGCCAGATGCAGCACATGCTCCTGCGCGGGCAACTGGTCGGCGCGGAGTCCTTGCAGCCCTTCGGCGAGCACGATGGCATCCTCGTCGCGGACCGGGACATGGAAATCCTGTACGTAAGCGGCATCGCCACGAACCTGTACCGCCGACTGGGCTACGGCGGCAACCTGGTGGGGCGGCAACTGACCTTTCTCAACACCGGCGACGCCGAACTGGCACGCATCGCCCTGTCCGAAATGCGGTGCTTGGAGGCCGAGCGGCAGGAGGGATACCGCCACTGGGCGCGCAAGGTCATCCCCCTCCTGCCCGAGCCCGGGCCGCTGGAGCGGTTCTTGGGCACTCGCCCGAAGGAGCCACCGAAGCCCGACAGCGTGATGATCCTGATCCACGACGCCACCGCCGCCCGCCGTCGGGAGCAGGCCATGCGCGTGCGCTCGGCCATGATCCAAGAAGTCCACCACCGCGTGAAGAACAACCTGCAAGCGGTGGCCTCGCTGCTGCGCATTCAGGCGAGGCGCGCCAAGAACGAGGAGACCCGCGCCGCCCTGAACGACAGCGTCAACCGCATCCTCAGCGTGGCGGTGGTGCACGAGTTCCTATCGCAACATGAGTCCCGGGTCATCAACATCCGCGACGTGAGCCAGCGCATCATCGCGCAGGTGCAGCAGAATACCGTCCCGCCCGACAAGCATATCCGCTTCGGCTTCCGAGGCCGCAGCGTGTACCTGCCCAACCAGCAGGCCACCGCCTGCGCGCTCATCATCAACGAACTGCTGAACAACGCGCTGGAACACGGGTTTGCCCACAAATCGGACGGCTCCATCAGCGTGGAACTGGAGGATTCCGGCGACCGTGTGGCCATCCGCGTGGTGGACGATGGCGAGGGTCTGCCGGACGGGTTTGACGTGGCCGAGGAGACAAGCCTGGGCTTGACGATTGTGCGTACTCTGGTGCAAAATGACCTCAAGGGTTTCCTGAGCCTCACGCGGCGACCCGAAGGCGGGACTGTCGCTACGGTTGTATTTCCCAAAAACACTCTTGGAGGGGATGAAACGTGGATAGAACAAGAATAATCATCGCAGACGACGAATCCCTCATCCGCATGGACCTCCGCGAGATGCTGAGCCAGTTGGGGTATCTGGTGGTCGGCGAGGCGGGAGACGGGCAGAGCGCGGTCAACATCGCCCGCGAACTCAAGCCCGACATCGTCATCATGGACATCAAAATGCCCGACCTGGACGGCATTGAGGCCGCGCGCATCCTCACCCAGGAGCGGATTGCGCCCGTGCTGCTCCTTACCGCCTACAGCGACCGCGAACTGATTGATCGCGCGCGCGAGGCTGGCGTCGCGGGGTACCTGGTCAAGCCCTTCCGGGAGTCCGATTTGGCCCCCGCCATTGAGATCGCGCTGGCGCGTTTCGCCGAGTTCCGCGAACTGGAGAAAGAAATCGGCGACCTCCAGGAGACACTGGAGACGCGCAAACTGGTGGATCGGGCCAAGGGCATCCTCATGGACACCCAGGGCCTGACCGAGGCCGAAGCCTTCCGCCGCATCCAGAAGATGAGCATGAACACGCGCAAGCCGATGAAGGAAGTGGCCGAAGCCATCATCCTGGCCCACGAGGCAACCAAGAAAGCCTAGCCGGCAGTCCTAGACGCAGCGCCGCGTCTTCATCCCGCTCCGACCTTTCCGCCGAATCCCGCACGGGATTCCAAGCCGCGAAAGCGAGCCGCAACGAATGCGCAGAGCGATAGCCAGAGGAAAGCGACTTCTCCACGCATGGCCCCTGTGGACCCTGCCTGCGCTGACCGTCGCTTTCCTCTGGAAGATTGTCCTGACCGGGCGGATCCTCGCCGGGGTGGATGTCTTTACGTACTTCTACCCCTATCGGGCGTTCCTGTCCCAGGCGATCCGCGACGGCAGGTTCCCGCTATGGAACCCATATCTGTTTCTGGGAGCGCCTTTCTTCGCCGACTCCCAGGCCGGTGCACTCTATCCGTTCAATCTCATCCTGACCTGGCTGCCCGTGCCCTACCAGGTCAGCGCGGCCATCGCCATTCACATCGCGCTGGCCGGGCTGTTCGCCTACCTGTTCGCGCGGCGCTCCCTGGGGCTGGGCCGCGCCGGCGCGTTCACGGCTTCGGCGGTCTTCGCGCTGGGCGGGTTCCTGCTGGCCCAGGCCGAGCACGTGAACCAGTTGAGCATCTCGGCCTACCTGCCGCTGATGCTGTACCTGTGGGATCGGGTTCGCGAACGCTCGGTCGGGGTGGTCGCGTCGCGCAAGATCAAGGCCGCCTTCTGGCCGGCGTCGGCGCTGGCGGGCGTCGTCGCCCTGTGCGTGCTGGCCGGCCATGTGCAATCGCTGTACATCTGCCTGGTCGCGGCGGCGGTGTACGCGCTGCGACCTGCCCTGGCCGGATGGGCCAGCGCCGACAAGACTGGGCGACGCGCCCTTGCCACCCACACGGGGCTGGCCGTGCTGGCGCTGGCGGTGGTGGCCGTGTTTGGCCTCGTCCTGGCGGCGGTGCAGGTGCTGCCGACGGTGGAACTGTCGCGCCTGTCCCTTCGCGGCGGCGGCATGACCTACCGCGAGGCGGTGTCGTTCTCCCTGCGGCCGCAATTGCTCCCGACGGCGCTTCTCCCGCAATACCGCGCAGGCGTCTTCTCCGAATACATCGCCTACGTGGGCATCTTTGGCATGGCGCTGGCGCTGGTGGGCTTCTGGCGCTCGCCCGACCGCGGCAAGGCGCGCGTGTTCGGCCTGATGGCGGGCGTGGGCGTCTTGCTGGCGCTAGGGGGATTCAACCCGCTTTACTACATCCTGTACCGCCTGGTGCCTGGGTTTGACCTGTTCCGCGTGCCCGCGCGGTGGATGCTGCTGTACCACACTGGCGCGGCCATGCTCGCCGGCATGGGCGTCCAGGCGTTGCTGCACCCGGACGAGAGCGACCGCCTCGCCTTGCGCTGGAAGCCGGTGGTCTGGACGGCGGCGGGGATTATCGTGCTCCTCGGCGTCGGCGCGGCCTGGACGGAGCGACCCAGCGCGCGTGTGGCGGTCGCCTGGGTGTTGTGCGCGGCCCTCGCTGCGGCGCTCATCGCGGCGACGCAGATTCGCCGTTTGGCGCGACCCGCTACCGTCGTCATCGTCCTCGCAGTCCTGTGCGAACTCTTCGCCGCGAGCCGTTCCCTGGCCGTCAGCCGCCCCACCGTGCCCCAGGCGTACACGTCCATGCGCCCGTCGGTGGCCCACCTGCTGGCCGACCCCGACCGTGGGCGCATGTTGAGCCTGTCGGACCTCGTCTTTGACCCTGGCGACCTGGCCGAAATCCGCGCCATCTACGGGCCGTACCTGGCCGGCGACACGCCCTACATGAGCGTGGTCAACGAAGCCATCTACGACTACGTGGTCGCCACCAAGCAGAAGGAGATTCTCGTCCCCAACCTGCCCATGATTTACGGCATCGCGTCGGTGGACGGATATGGCGGCGGCATCCTGCCCCTGCGCGGCTACTACGAACTGGAGCGCCTATTCCTGCCCCCTGACCGCCTGTCGCGCGACGGTCGGCTCCGCGAGGGCCTCACCGAAATCCCCGATGGCCGGCTGCTGGGCGCCTTCGGAGTCAAGTACATCATCGCCGACAAAGCCTACGACATCTGGCGCGACG
>JARYMK010000032.1:0-10510 GCA_029907165.1 Anaerolineae bacterium | reverse complement strand
CACCGCGCCGCGCTCCAGCCCGGCCAGCGCGCAGAGGGGACGCTCGGCCTGGGCCAGGACTTCCCTGCCGACGCGCTGGGCGTTGTCTCATACCTGGACGGCATGGCGGACGTGCCCGATGGGACGCCGGTGGGTGAGGTGCTGCTGGAGTTCGCGGACGGCGGCCAGCAGCGGCTTACCCTTGCGGCGGGGCGCGACACGGCCGAGGGGCGTTACGGGCTGCACGTGGCCCACGCCCGCGCCCGCAACGTTACCGGCCTGCGCGATGAACCGGGTACCGCCTGCTACCTGACCGTCCTCCCGCTGGACGGGACGCGCCGAATCCGCCGACTGGAAATCGCGCAGACGGCCCCCGAAGGTGCGCTGGTCATCCGCGGGGCATCGCTCATCAACCGCGCCACGGGAACCCATTGGCCTGTCGTCCTGTCAACGGCGGGGCGGTTTGAACTGGTTCACTCGGGCGACGTGAAAATCTACCGCAACCTGGACGCCAAGCCGCGCCTGTACGTGGCCTTCCGTGCCGTGCCCGTCGCCAGCGGCCGGGATGCGATTGACCGCCTGCTCAACGGCGAGGTGGACGCCCAGATGGCCGTCGCAGTGGAAGGCGGGCAGGCCCTGGACGGCGAGGGGACGGCGGACATCGCCCTGCTGGCCGACGAGGCGGCGCGCGTGGTGGCTCGCGTGCGCCTGGACGCTCCCGGCTACCTCGTGTTGAGCGACACGCACTACCCGGGCTGGCGCGCCACGCTGGACGGCAAACCCGCGCCCATCCTGCGGGCGAACGGCTTCGTGCGCGCTGTGTTCTTGCCCGTGGGCGAGCACAGGGTGGAGTTCGCGTTCGCGCCCCAGTCGCTGATGCTGGGGGCGGCGTGTTCGGCGGCTGTGCTGGCGCTGTGGCTGGCCGCTGCAATCGCCGTCTCGCGCCGCGCGTGATGCCCCCACTACCGCCGAGGAGATGCGCCGTGACCGAGACTTCGTCGCGCCCTGCCCCAAGCCCGCTCCGCCTGGTTGTCTCCGCCGGCTTGACCGTCGGCCTCGTGATTATGGGCGACTCGCTGCTGTACAACTTGCTCCCGCTGGAAGCCCCACGGCTGGGCATCTCGCTCCCGCTGGTCGGCGTTCTCCTCAGCGCCAACCGCATCGTGCGCCTGTTGTCCAACGCCTGGATAAGCGCGGTCTTTGAGCGATTCGGCCCACGTTTGCCCTTCGTCGGCGCGGCCCTGCTGGGCCTGCTCACGACCGCCACCTATGGCGCGCGATGGGGCTTCGCGGCGTTCCTCGCGGCGCGCATCGGCTGGGGTGTCGCCTGGTCGGCCCTGAGGCAAGGGGGCTACCAGGCGGTGTGGGCCAATGGCAACGACATCAAGGGCCGGCACATGGGCCTCTTGTGGGGCATCGTGCGCATGGGCAGCGCCCTCAGTGTGGTCGCCGGCGGGCTGCTGCGCGACCGCTTCGGATACAACGCCGCGGTGTGGGCGGTGGTGTGCGCCGGGGCGCTGGGTATCCCGGTCGCCCTCTCCATGCGCTGGCCAGCCGCCCAGCAACCGGCGCAGGCTCCCAGAGGCGCGGTTCTGCCTGCGCTGGCGGAAGCCTTCCGCGACCGCCGACGCCGCCTCATCCTCGCCGCCGGACTGGCCGATAGCCTGTTTGAGGGCGTCATCGTGTCCACGGCGTCGCTGTTCATCGCGGGGGTGCTGGGAGGCAATGGCGCGGTCCTGGACATCGGGCTTGGGCTGGGCGCGCTGGGCGGGATGCTGCTGGCGGTGAGGTGGACCTCGGACCTCATCTTTGGCCCAGCATTCGGCGCACTTTCCGACCGCCTGGGGCAGGCGCGGACGGCGGCTCTGTTGGCGTGCGCCCTGCTCGCCGCCGCATCGGGCACAGCAGCAACGCGGGGGATTTGGGCCGCACTGTGCCTGGCGCTCGTGTTCGTCATCGGCGCTGGGCTGAACATCGTCCTGGGAACGCTGGCGAACGGACTGGCGGTGCGGGCCGAGCGCCCCCACCTGTTCGTGGGCGTGTACACCACCGCCACCGACGCAGGGCTAGCCCTGGGCCCGTTGGTGGCCTATGCGTCCGGCGGCGTGAGTCGGCTGCCGCTGCTCTACATCGCCATCGTAAGCCTTATCGCCGTCTCGGTCATCGCCTTCTGGCGAGCGAGGTAGGTGCAGGCAGCCCTGGGCTGCTCTACAGGCCATCGGCCTAGTGTCCCGTGGCGTGATGTAAGCCTCAGAATCTTACGCCCCTTTCGGCTACCCCGCGCTCTTATGGAATGTTTACCCTGCTCTTATGCAATTCTCACGCGAGGCCCGTATACTGGGGCGGAAACAGGGTCTATCCAGGCCCTGTGTGAACCTGAAATCATGCCAGGGAATTAGGGAGGTCGCATATGGGTAAAGTGGTTGGTATTGACTTGGGCACGACGAACTCGGTGGTTGCCGTCATGGAAGGCGGCGAGCCGGTGGTGATTCCTAGCCGCGAAGGTGGGAATCTCACGCCGTCGGTCGTGGCCTTCACCAAGTCGGGCGAGCGCCTAGTGGGGCAGACGGCGCGTCGGCAGGCGATTGTCAACCCCGAGAACACTATCTTCTCGGTGAAGCGCCTGATGGGTCGGCGCTACGATGACCCCGAGGTGGAGAAGGCCAAGCGCGTGCTGCCCTACAAGATTGTGCGGGGGCCGAGCGACGACGCGCGGGTGTTCATTCCCATGACGGGCAAGGAGTACACGCCCCAGGAAATCTCGGCCATGATCCTGCGCAAACTGAAGGAGGACGCCGAGGCGTACCTGGGCGAGCCGGTTACGCAGGCCGTCATCACCGTGCCGGCGTACTTCAACGATGCCCAGCGCCAGGCGACCAAGGACGCGGGCAAGATCGCGGGCCTTGAGGTGCTCCGTATCATCAACGAGCCGACGGCTTCTTCGCTGGCCTATGGCTTGGACAAGAAGAAGGCCGAAACCATCCTGGTTTTTGACCTGGGCGGCGGTACGTTTGACGTGTCCATTCTGGAAGTTGGCGACGGCGTCATTGAGGTCAAGGCTACCAATGGCGACACGTTCCTGGGTGGCGACGACTGGGATCAGCGCATCGTGGACTACATCGCCAGCGAGTTCAAGAAGGACCAGGGCATTGACCTGCGCACGGATCGCCAGGCCCTGCAGCGTTTGAAAGAGGCGGCCGAAAAGGCGAAGATTGAACTGTCCACCATGATGGAGACGGAGATCAACCTGCCGTTCATCACGGCGGACGCCAGTGGCCCGAAGCACTTGCAGATGAAACTGACGCGGGCCAAATTGGAGCAGTTGACCGAGGACCTGGTGCAGCGCTGCCGCGGGCCGTTTGAGCAGGCGCTGCGCGACGCCAAACTCTCGGTGTCGGACATTGACGAAGTGGTGCTGGTGGGTGGCGCGACCCGCATGCCCATGATCCAGGACCTGGTGCGGCGGCTGACCGGCGGCAAGGAGCCGCACAAGGGCGTGAACCCCGATGAGGTCGTCGCCGTGGGCGCGGCCATCCAGGCGGGCGTCCTGGCCGGCGAGGTGCGCGACGTGCTGCTGCTGGACGTTACGCCGCTGACGCTGGGCGTGGAGACCCTGGGTGGCGTGATGACGCCCATCATTGAGCGGAACACGACCATACCGGTGAAGAAGAGCCAAATCTTCACCACCGCCGAGGATGGGCAGACGGCCGTAACGATCCACGTGTTGCAGGGCGAGCGGCCTATGGCTGCCGACAACATGAGCCTGGGCAAGTTCAACCTGGAGGGCATTCCGCCCGCGCCGCGCGGCATCCCGCAGATTGAGGTTACGTTTGACATTGACGCCAACGGGATTCTGAACGTATCGGCGCAGGACAAGGCCACGGGCAAGCAGCAGAAGATCACCATCACCGCGAGCACGAACCTTAGCAAGGAAGATGTGGAGCGGATGGTGCAGGAGGCGAAGCGCCACGAGGCCGAAGACCGCCGCCGCAAGGAACTGGTGGAGGCCCGCAACGAGGCCGACTCGGTCATCTACCAGACCGAGAAGGCGCTGCGCGAGTTGGGCGACAAAGTGCCTGCCACCGACCGCGGCCGGATTGAGGGCACCATCAACGACTTGAAGAGCGCGGTGAAGACCGACGACATGGCCCGCATCCGGCAGTTGACCGAGCAGTTGAAGCAGGCCGCTTACGCGTTGGGCCAGCAGATGTACGCCGGGCAGCAGCCTGGTGGTGGCCCGACGGGCGGGCCTTCGGGCGGAGCGGCCGGTGGTCCAGGCGGCGAAGACGTCGTGGACGGCGAGTTCCGCGAGGCCTAACAGCCACTCATGAGAGACTTGCGGTGAAGGCCGCGGCGGCAGGGTAACCGGTGCGACGCACCTCGTGGGCGCGCCGCACCGGTGGGATGTGCGGCGAAGGAGGTTCAGCCGCCTTTGTCCCTTGTTCTCCTTGTCCGCCGCGCCTTGCCGTGTAAAATACCGAGAACGGAGAGGGACTGTGCAGATACCAGTGAAAGTGATTCCACCCGAGGACGACAAGGATCGGGCAACCCAGGGCGAGCAGACTCCGCCGGCGCAGGAGCCGACGAGCGCGCCCGCATCGGAGCCGCCTGCCCCCGCGCAGGAGGAGGTGGACTGGCGCGACCTGGCGCTGCGGCTTCAGGCCGAGATGGAGAACTTCCGCAAGCGCCAGCAGCGCCTGGCCCAGGAGCAGATCGCGGCGGACCGGGAGCGGCTGCTCCGCGGCGTGCTGCCGGTGGCCGACAACCTGGAGCGGGCGCTGGCCCACGCGGGCGCGCAGGATGGTCTCCGCCAGGGCGTGGTACTGACCCGCAATGTGCTGATGCAGTGGTTGCGGCAGCAGGGCGTGGAAGTGCTGGACCCGGTCGGGAAGCCGTTTGACCCGGCCTGGCATGAGGCGGTGGGGACTGTTCCCAGCGCCCACTATGGCGTGGAGCCGCAGACGGTGGTGGCCGTCAGTGAGGCGGGCTACCGGCTGAACGACCGCGTGTTGCGCCCGGCCAAGGTCATCGTGGCGGTCTAGGTGGGCCGCCCGCGCGTCCTCGGCGAAATCAGGATGGAGACTCTCGGCTAGAGGGCTATGGAGTACAAGGACTATTACAAAATACTCGGCGTGGGGAAAAACGCCACCGAAAAGGAAATCAAGCAGGCGTTCCGAAAACTGGCCCGCCAGTACCACCCGGACATGAACCCGAACAACCCGCAGGCCGAAGCGCGGTTCAAGGAGATCAACGAGGCCTACGAGGTGCTGTCGGACCCCGAGAAGCGCAAGAAGTACGACCAACTGGGGGCCGACTGGGTGCGCTGGCAGCAGGCCGGCGGCCAACCTGGCGATTTTGACTGGAGCCGCTGGACCACGTGGGGGCCGGGCCAGGGGCCGAACGTGCGGTACGCCACCGCCGATGACCTGCGCGACCTGTTCGGCGACTCCAGCCCGTTCTCCGATTTCTTCAGCCAGATTTTCGGTGGCATGGGCACCGGACGGGCGCGGACAGAGAGGTTCGGTTTCCGCACCCGGCCACAGCGCGGCCAGGACTACGAGCAGGACGTGGAGATCACGCTGGAGGAGGCGTTCCACGGGACGACCCGCACGCTCCAGCGCGATGGCGAGCGCCTGGATGTGAAGATCCCACGCGGGGCCGACACCGGCACGCGCGTGCGCCTTGCGGGCAAGGGCGCGCCCGGAATCGCGGGCGGGCCAGCCGGCGACATCTACCTGCGCGTGAAAGTCCTGCCGCACCCGCGCTTTGAGCGCAAAGGCGACGACCTGCACACGACGGTGCCGGTGGATTTGTTCACGGCGGTGCTGGGCGGGGAGGTGCGCGTGCCCACGCTGGAGGGCGACGTGCTCCTGAAGATTCCGCCGACCACGCAGAACGGGCGCGTCTTCCGCCTGCGCGGCAAGGGGATGCCCCGGCTCCGCAAGCCGGATGAGCGGGGCGACCTGATGGCGAAGGTGGAGGTGCAGTTGCCGACCCACCTGACGCCGGAGCAGCGCCGCCTGTTTGAGGAACTCCGGCGCATCTCCGCGTAGGCGCGGGCAAACTCTTATGTTTCTCTAATCTTCGTTTTACCTTCATTTTATGTGGGTCGGATATAAGGGGCGTAGAATCACTTCTGGGCAAAGGGAGGTGAGACTATGGCAGACCTGGTTCGCTGGGATCCGTTCCGCGAGATGGTGAGCCTGCGAGAGGCGATGGATCGGCTGTTTGAGGAGAGTTTCGTCCGCCCGTTCGGGCCGCTGTTCCGGACCGAGGGCGTCGGGACGCTGGCCATTGACATGTACGAGACCGACAACGATGTGGTGGTCAAGGCCTCTGTCCCCGGCGTCAAGGCCAAGGACCTGGACATCACCGTTACCGGCAACACGCTGACGATCAAGGGCGAGGTCAAGGAAGAGTCTGAGGAGAAGAAAGGCGGCTATCACTACCGCGAGCGTCGGTACGGTGCGTTCCAGCGGTCGGTTACCCTGCCGGTGGACGTACAGGCCGAGAAAGCCGAGGCCACCTTTGAGGACGGCGTGCTGACCCTCAGACTGCCGAAGGTGGAGGAAGCGAAGCCGAAGCAGATCACCATCAAGGCGAAGTAACATTGGGACTTGTGCGGCGCGGGGTGAATCCATCGCCTCGCGCCGCGTTGGAATCATGGACTCTCATCAAGGAGGCGGACTATGGCACGGCAAGTTTCTGTGTGGGAACCGTTCCGGGATTTCGTAACCCTTCGCGACGCGATGGATCGGCTGTTTGAGCAGAGTTTCGTGCGGCCTTCGGCTGAATTCGCCGGCGACCGCGTGTATCGGCTCCCTGTTGACGCCTACAGCACCGAGGACGCGGTGTACGTAGAAGCGGCGCTGCCCGGCGTGAACAAGGACAGCGTGGACATCTCGCTGGACGGCGAGACGCTGACCATCCGCGCTGAGGTACCGGCTCCCAAGGAGGAGGGGCGCGACTACGCCATCCGCGAGCGGTTCTACGGCACGCTCCAGCGGTCGCTGACGCTCAACGTGCCGGTGGACGCGGCGAAGGCCGAGGCCACGTTTGAGAATGGCGTGCTGACTTTGCGCATCCCGAAGGCCGAGGCGGCCAAGCCGAGGAAGATTTCCGTCAAGACGAAGTAACAGGCGCAAGGGTTGAGGAAAAGGCGGGGCCTTCAAAGGCCCCGCCTTTTCTTTCTGCCGCGCAGTGCACCCTCATCATCCCTCGGCCCTTCTTGCCTCTGCCATGCTGAGCGAAGCGAAGACCAATGGAAATGGAAGCAAGCCGCGTCGCCATGCGGTTGCCGCCATGGTTGCGGCGTGCTATAATGCGCCGCGCAAAGGTGCATCCGTTGCGTCTCCGGAGACGTCCAATCCTCTGGAATAGCGTGCGCGAGCGAGAAAGCCTTCATGAGCAAGGGTAGGCGCGCAGTCTTGGGAATCGTGGCCCTGGCGGGCGTCATCGCGGCGATTGCGCTGGCGCGGCCTGTGGCAAGCCGTGGCTACAGCAACCTGGCGATGGTGGCGCTGTATCGGCGCGCCCACGCGGGGGCCACAGCGCCCTCGGCGAGCGGGGACATCGCCCAGGCGGAGGCGTTGCTGGCGCGGGCCTTGGCGCTGGACGCGGCCAACCGAGCGGCGTACCGTGGGCTGGGGTTTGTGCGGTGGGAGCAGGGCGCGCGCGAGGAGGCCGGGGCGGAGTGGATGCGCGGCGGGGTCCCCGCAGCGGATTTCGTCCGCGCGGGGAGGCAGGCGCAGCAGGCAGGCAACACGGCGCGGGCGCGGGACTGGTACGAGCGCGCGATGTTCACCGAGCCGGATGCGAGCGAGCACTACGTCCGTTTGGCGATCCTGTACGAGAGCGACGAGGAGTGGGAAACGGCGCTTTCGCTGTACGAGCGGGCCCTGTCAGTAGCATCGTTCTCGTCGGTCGCGATGGAGCGGCGCGCCCATCTGGGGCGGGCCAATACGTTGCGGAACCTGGGCCGCGCTGCGGAGACCCTGCCTGACTACGAGTGGCTTGTGGCCAACGCGCCGGATTACTACTGGGGCTACGTCCGGTTGGGCGACTTGGTCTGGAAGGAGCAGGGCGACGCTGCCCGCGCCGAGCGGCTGTTGCTGCAGGCCGTTGACCTTGACCCCAACAACAAATGGGCATACCGAAGCCTGGCGGCCCTGTATGAGGAAACGGGGCGCCTGGCAGACGCCGAGGCAATGTTCCGGAAGGTGCTGGAACTGGACCCCGACGATGCCACGGCCGCGAGAGGGCTGAAGCGCCTCGCGACGAAGAAATGACGCCTGGACTCATGGGTTGACATTATGGCAGATTCCTCCTCTCAATTTGAAGAGAGCGGCTCCCTCGCCTTTCTGGGCCGGTCGGCCGTGCTGAACGTGCTGTTCGCCACCGAGGCAGTGGCGAGTTTCCTGCTGGATGTGGTCATTGCGGCGGCCTTCGGCCTGGGCGTGCGCTCCGATGCGCTGTATGCCGCCTATGCACTGCCTCAGAAAGTGGGCAGGGGAATGTTCCAGAGCCTGACCAACTCGTTCATGGGGCTGTTCGCGGGGGAGATGGATCGCCAGCAGGCGTATCGGGAAGCGATCACCGTGATCGCGGTGCTGGCAGCACCGCTCTCGGCGATCCTGTCGCTCACTGCCACGTGGTGGCTGCCCGTTACCATCCCAGGCGCGTCGCCCGAAACGCGCCTGGCGGCAGTGCCGTTGGCAGCGGTTCTGGCCTGGTTGCTAGCGTTTCTTGCGCTGGCCGAGACTTTCCGCGCCGTCTACTACCACGAGGGCGTCCAGTGGTTGCCGACGCTTACGCGGGTTGCGGGCGCGGCGCTGTCCATCGTGGTGGTGCTGGTGTCGCCGCCGGAGCAGCGGCTGACGCTGGCAGCGTGGGGGTTGACGCTGGGCGCGGCGCTGGAGGCCATCGTGGGCCTGGCCCTCATGCGGCCCGTGCTCAAGGTGCGGTACGTGCCCGCATGGCCAAGCGCGGCGCGCCTGCGGACAACCTTGGCGATGGTCGGCGTGCCGCTGGCGGGCCAGGGTGTCCACGTGGTCGCCTCGCTGGGCGAGCAGGCGCTGGCATCGCTCTTGCCGCCTGGGAGCATCACGGCGGCCAACTATGCGCGGCGCATCATCAACACGCTGGAACGGTTCGTCTTCCGCGGCTTCCTCATCACGACGATACGCCGAAGCGCGGGGCGACAGCGCACCGACGTGCGGTCGGATTTCCGGCAGATCATGCTGGTGGCGATACCGGTGGCGGTGATCATGGTGGCGTTGCCGGTTCCGCTGACGGCCGTCATCTTCGGGCGCGGGCAGTTCGGGTCGGGCGACGTGCTGACGCTGGCCCTGGCGCTGCAAATGTTCGCGCCGGCCGTGCTGGGCGAGGCGGCGACCCGCATCCCCAGCGGGCTGGCCTACGCGGAGCGGCGTCTGCGCCTGCTGTTCACTTCGGCGGTGCTGTCGTCAGCGACGCTGCTGATCTCCGAGGCGGTGCTCATCTGGGCAGGACTGGGCCTGCGCGCGCTGGGCTTGAGCAGCGCGCTGGCGAGCGCCATGTCGTTCGCGTGGCTCTACGCTACGTTGTTACGCCCTGGGCGCGTGCGCGTTGCGGACAGGCGCGGCGGGTTCCAACTGGCGATGGCCGGTGCGGGCGCATGGCTGGGAACCGTGGCGCTGCAGGCGCTGGTACGGGCAGCGATGGGGGCGCACGCGCCAAACCTCGTCTTGCTTGCGGGTGGCACGCTGGGCTGCGGCGTGTTCCTCGTGGCGACGGCCTACATGCTGGGGCTGCACGAGGTTCGCAGGCTTGTCGGTGTTCTCCGAGGGGGCGTCCGATGAAGGTGGCGCTGCTGTCCTACGTCTTTGACCCGCAGGCTGGGGGCGGGGCTGTGCGCTCGGCGCGGATACTGGCGCATGGCCTGGCGGCCCGTGGCGATGAGGTGGTGGCCATCGCGACGGCGCGAGAGCGGCGGCTGCGGGTTGAGCGCGAAGAGGGTGTAACCCTCTACTCGTTCCTGCCCTGGAATCTGTACTGGGTAGGCGACAAAGACCGGCAACCGATGTGGAAGCGGGTCCCCTGGCAGGTGCTGGACATCTGGAACCCTCATGCGTACCAAGTCGTGCGGGGCATCCTACGGCGGGAGCGGCCGGACATCGCGCACGTGAACAAACTGCGCGGTCTGTCGCCGTCGGTGTGGGCGGCGGCGCGGGCCGAGGGCATTCCCCTCGTGCACACGTGCCGCGACTACGAGTTGTTCAGCCCCGAAGGGACGCTGGAAAGCCGCGTCGGGGCCTGGGCAGAACGAGGGGCGTGGTTCTTGCGGCCATACGCGGCATTTCGGGCCTGGCTGTCGCGGGCGGTGGCGGCGGCGGTGGCTCCCAGCCGCTACACGCTGGATGCGCACCTGACGCGGGGATTCTTTCCGCGTGCCGCTGCGCGTGTGATCCCGAACTCGCACGGGATGACGCTGGCAGAGTTGGATCGCATACGCGCCGCATCGCGCGTGTCAGACAGCGGGGAGGTTCGGATT
>JARYMK010000031.1 GCA_029907165.1 Anaerolineae bacterium | reverse complement strand
TCTCCTTTCTGTATGGTCTCTCAACCACAGTTTGGAGAAGCCCCATGACTCTGTCAAACTAGCACCATTGGTTACTACTCGTCCGAGCATGGCTTTGACTTGCTAGGGATTCGCATCATACTCATGTCCGGACTAGGCGATGCGGGGCGACACGACGGAGAGGCGGGTCCCTGTCGGCAGAGGTAACGCGCGATGAGTACGATTGTAGTCGTTCTGCCCGATGAGCGGCTTAACCAATTGAGGGAACTTGCGGCCAGGTTGGGGATTGCGCCGGAGGACCTTGCGCGCGCAAGCATTGAAGACCTCCTGGCCCGCCCTGACGAGGCGTTCCAACAGGCTGTAGAGAAAGTGTTGAGCTAGAACACAGACCTGTACAAGCGATTGGCGGCGCAGTGATACGGTATATCACGCTTGGCGAAGCGCTTGAACTGCATGCCCGGGTCATCGCGCGGTCAGGCGGGATAGCCGGCATTCTCAGCATAGGCGCACTGGAGTCTGCCTCGCTCAACCTCGCATGACTTTCGGTGGCGACGACCTGTATCCGACTCTGGTTGAAAAAGCGGCTGCTCTGGGCTTCTCCACTATCCAGAACCATCCATTCGTGGACGGGAACAAACGCACAGGCCCTGCGCTGATGGAGGTCTTCCTCCTGCTGAACGGGTATGAAATCCACGCGACGGTGGATGAGCAGGAGGACGTGATTCTTCGGGTTGCCTCGGGATCCATGCCACGTGGCGATTTCACATCTTGGCTCCGCCTGCATGTCCGTCCATGCCGGTGAGTGTGGGCCAAACAGGAAGATTGCATACAATTAATGACTCTAATGAATCGGGACGTCGTGCAGGTCAAAGTCGTGTGCACGGAAGGGTGCGCCAACACGCCGCCCACGATCCAGCGGATTCGCGAGGTGGCGGCGGAACTGGGCATCCCGATTGAACTCACCCAGGTTCTGGTGAGCACCGAGGAGAAGGCCCAGGAGCACCGGTTTCTCGGAAGCCCCACGGTGCTAGTCAACGGCCTGGACCTGGACCCCACCATGCGGAGCCAGACCGCCTTCGGCTTCACCTGACGGAGGTACGGGGCATCGGGCATGCCCTCGCGGGAGATGATCGCCGCGGCCCTGCGCGAGGCGGCCGAACTGCACCCGTGATGGGAGAAGTTTCAGGTGCATCGCACCTGAAGACCGGCTCCCTGTGTGCGCAATACCACCGACTTTGCAGCCCTCCTCGCAACGCAACCCGCCGCGCTGTGTTGTATCCTGCGCACGAATCCCCACAATCCAACCGGAGGAGGAACATGAGCAAAGTGAAACTGCTGCTGGGTCCCATGCGCGTGCCGTTCCTTGTCCTGGCCCCGGCGTGCGTCATTGTAGGGCTGGGGACGGCCATCTGGTCCCAGGGCGCGGTGAACCCCTGGCACGCGGTGCTCGCGTTCATCGGCGGGCTGTGCGCCCACATCAGCGTCAACGCCTTCAATGAATACTTTGACTTCAAGAGCGGCGTGGACTCCCGCACCGTCCGCACGCCGTTCAGCGGCGGCAGCGGCACGCTGCAAGCCCACCCTGAACTGGCTCCCCAGGCCCTGGCGACGGCCATCGTAACCGCCGCCATCGTCGCGGTCATCGGCGTGTACTTCCTGTTCGTGTGGGGATGGGCCATCGTGCCCCTAGGCCTGCTGGGCCTTTTCGTCGTGGTGGCCTATACCCCCGTGTTCACCTACAACCCGGTCATCTGTCTCATCGCGCCCGGTCTGGGGTTCGGCACCCTGATGGTCATGGGCACGGATTTCGTCCTCACGGGGCGCTATTCGTGGACGGCGTTTGTCGCCTCGCTCGTCCCGTTCTTCCTGGTCAACAACCTGCTCCTGCTGAACCAATTCCCTGACGTGGAGGCCGACCGCAGCGTGGGTCGCCGCCACTTCCCCATCCTCATCGGGCGGCGCAAGAGTAGCATCATCTACAACGCCTTCAACGCGGCGGCGTACCTGTCCATCATCGTGGGCGTTGTGCTGAACCTGCTGCCCGCGTGGGCGCTCCTGGGCTTGCTCACCGTCCCGCTGGCCGTCCAGGCGGGGATGGGCGCGTACCGCTACGCCGACGACTTGCCCAAATTAGGGCCGCACCTGGCGCAGAACGTGCTCATCAACATCCTGACGCCGGTCCTGCTTGCCATCGGGCTGTTCATCGCGTAGAATACGACGCAAAGTTTCACCCAACAGGAGGACGTGATGCCGCATTTGAGGCTTGAGTACACCGCGAACGTGCCGCAGAAGGTAGATTTCCAGGCGTTGTTTGCCGACCTGCAGGGGGCGCTGGCCCGCGTGGGCGGCATTCCCATGGCCAACTTCAAGAGCCGCGCCTATCGCCTGGATACCTACCGCATCGCCGACGGCAGCCCAGACCAGGCCTTCGTACATCTGGACATCCGCATGTTTGAGGGGCGGCCAGACGAACTGAAGCAGGCGATGCTCACGGCGGTGATGGACGTGCTGAAGGCCCACTACCCGCCGACGGACGGGGGCCCCACCGTCCAACTCTCGGTGGAAATCCAGGACATCCGCCGGGCCGCATATCTGAAGTCACCGTAGGGCATAGAGGGAGCGCGTAGGGGGCAGGTCTCAGGCTTGCCCCTACGAATGCTCCGCCACAATGAGCCGCACGATGCCGTTCGCCCAGAGCGGCTCGTCCTTCACCACGCGCAGGCCCGCAGCGCGGACGTTGGCCACGGTGTCGCGGTTGATGTCCTCGCCGATGATCTTCCACGCCAGCGGGTTCAGCACGTCCATGATCCTGGCGACCCAGGGCGAGCGGGCGCGCATGTGCTCCAGCAGGACGATGCGCCCGCCAGGCTTGACCACGCGCGCCAACTCGCGCAGCCCCCGGATGGGGTCAGGCACGCCGCAGAAGACCAGGGTCGCCACCGCGCAGTCAAACGCACCGTCGGCGAAGGCTAGGTGCTGGACATCCATCTGGGCCAGCGGTGGGACAGGCGCGCCCCTGGCCGCCAGTTTCGCCCGCGTGCGCAGGAGCATCCTCATGCTCACGTCCACGGCCATAACGCGCAGGGCGGGCGTGTAGTACGGCGCGTTGAACCCCGTTCCCACGCCCACCTCCAGCACATTGCAGCCCGCGACCTCGGCCCACACGCGGCTGCGCCAGGGGCGCATGATGCGGCGCTCCAGCCGCTCAAAGACCCTGTCGTAGTGCGGCGCGACGCTGTCAAAGCGGTCTTGCTGGCCCAACGCGGTGCGCTCCTTGCGATTCGGGTGCGGCCTATGCGCGGCCCAACACCGCCGTGAGCAGCGCCATGCGGACGTACATGCCGTTCTTCATCTGGCGGAAGTAGGATGCGCGCGGGTCGGCGTCCACTGCGTAACTGATCTCGCCCACGCGCGGCAGTGGGTGCATTACCGTCATCGTCTGCTTGGCCCGCTTCATGATCTCCGGCGTGATGACGTAGTAGTCTTTGACCGCGTCGTACTGCGCCAGGTCCGTGAACCGCTCCTTCTGCACGCGGGTTACGTAGAGCACGTCTACCTTGTCAATCACCTGCGAGACGTCTTCCAGTTCCTCGTACTCCAGGCCCTTCTGCTTTACTTCCTCAATCAATTCGGGCGGCATCCGCAGGATTTCAGGTGAGACGAAGTAGAATTTCACGTTGTACAGGCTGAGCAGGCGGGTGAGGGAGTGTACCGTGCGGCCGTATTTCAGGTCGCCCACCATCGCCACCGACAGCCCATCCACGCAGTTGTGGTCCTCCTCAATGGTGAACAGGTCCAGCAGCGCCTGCGTGGGGTGTTCGCCTACACCGTCGCCCGCGTTGATGATGGGCTTCTCGCAGTAGTGCGCGGCGACGGCGGCCGACCCAACTTCCGGGTGGCGCAGCACGATGACGTCGGCGTAGGATTCCAGCGTGCGCACGGTGTCGGGCAGCGACTCGCCTTTGGTAACCGACGAGTACACCACCTCGTTGATGGGGATGACCGCCCCGCCCAGCCGCGACATCGCCGCGATGAACGACGAACTGGTGCGGGTGCTCGGCTCGTAGAACAGCGACGCCATCACCTTGCCCTGCAGCAGGTTGGAGTGGCCGACGCGCTCCACGATGATGCGCATCTCCTCGGCTAGCCCGAAGAGGTAGCGCAGGTTCTCGCGGTCAAACTGCTTGACCGACAAGATGTCCTGCCCGCGAAACGGATTGATCCCCTTGATCGGTTTTGGAGCCATACCTTTCCCCTCCTAACAAACTTATGAGTTCACTTGTTGCCGATATTTCACCAACTTCACCATGGCGGTTCTGGATGGCGTGTCATGCGAGGGTGCGCAGCGCCGAAGAATCCCATCAACCGAGATGCTTCGCTTCGCTCAGCATGACAGATAGGCCTGAGCTTGCCCCGCCTCACTCGCAATGACAACGGACAATCTTCTTTGTCGTCAACTACTACCCGACAGCACGCCGAGCGCGCAGGGGGTCATTGAGATTCCTCCGTGCGGCCGACGCGCGACCTCCTACTCTCTCCTCCCCACCCGTTGCCCGAAGCCGGGTGCGACGAGGACGCGCCCATCGCCCCAGGCTCGCGTGCCGCGCACCCATGTCTCCAGCACCCGCGCGCCCACGACCATCCCCTCAAAGGGCGTCCACCGACACTTGGTCTGTAAGGTGTCGCCGCGAATCGCCACGCGCACGCCGGTCTCCACCACGACGGACGAGTCCGGCGCCGGAATGCCGAACAGGCGGGCGGGCGCGTCGTGGTACAACTCCACCAGCCGCTCCAGCGTGAGCCGCCCCTCGGCGACAGCGGTTAGCATGAGCGGCAGCGCCGTCTCCAGGCCGGGCACGCCGGGAGGCGGGTTAGCGCCGCGCTTCTCCTCCAGCGTGTGTGGCGCGTGATCGGTGGCCAGCATGTCTATCACGTCCAGATTGTCCCACAGCGCCTGGACGTCGGCGGTCGTCCGCAGCGGCGGGCACATCTGGCCCAGGCTGCCCAGCGCCCGCGCGTCGTCTTCGGTGAGGAACAGGTGGTGCGGCGTTACCTCGCAGGTTACGCGGAACCCCTGCTCCTTTGCCCGCCGTATGGCCGCGATCTGCCAGGCTTCGGACACGTGGCAGATGTGCACCCACTTGCCGTACAGTTGCCCCAGCAGGATGGCCACCAGGGTCGCCGAGCCTTCGGCGTGGACGGCGATGGGACGGCCAGCGGGCCACGCCTGGAACAGCCGCACTAGCGCGGGCGCGCTGTCCACCAGCAGCGGCCCGTAGGTGTGGGTCATGTACACCTTCATCCCCACGCACCGCGCCGCTGCCTGGGGCGCGAGGTCAGCGTTCATTGCCGTGCCGCCCCACCAGAACCCGTAGTCGCAGACCACCGCTGCGGCCGCCCGCTCCTTCGCGGATAGGGCCTCAAGGTCGGCGATGGGCGGCTGATTGTTCGGCATGTCCAAGACGCAAGTATAGCCGCCAGCCAGCGCCGCCGCCGTACCCGTCAGGAATGTCTCCTTGTGCGTGCCGCCTGGGTCGCGCAGATGAACGTGCGGGTCTATCCCCGCCGGCAGTTGGATGCGTTTGCCCATTCCGGCCTCACAAAAACGCCGAAGCGTCTGCTTCGGCGTCGCTGCCTCATGTATTGTAGTATAGCACCATTTCGTATGGATGCGGACGTTTTTGAATCTCCCGAACGTCCGTCTCGCGTTTGTGTCGCGTCCAGAAGGCCAGCAAGTCCTTCGGGAACACGCCGCCTTCCAGCAGGAAGTCGTGCCCCGCATCCAGGGCGTCCAGCGCCTCCTCCAGACTGGCGGGAATCGCCCGGATGCGCTCCTTCTCCGCTTCGGCGAGCGAGAAGAAGTTGTCCTCGTAGGGGCCGAACCCCTCGGCGGTCGGGTCCACGTTCCTGCGGATGCCGCTGATGCCCGCCATGAGTTGCGCCGCTAGGGCCAGGTATACGTTGCACGTAGCATCGGGCGGGCGGTATTCAATCCGCTTGGTCTCGGGCGTCGTGGCGTACTCGGGCACGCGGATGGCTGCGCTGCGGTTGCCCAGCGAGAAGAACAGCGAGACCGGCGCCTCATATCCGGGCGTCAGGCGGCGGTATGAGTTGCTGCTGGGGTTGACCAGCCCGGACAGCGCCGCACCGTGGCTCAACAGCCCGCCAATGTACGACAGCGCCAGGCGGCTCAACCCTGCATACCCGCGTTCGTCGTAGAACAGCGGCTGGCCGCCCTTGAAAAGGTGCTGGTGAAAGTGCATTCCGTTGCCCGCCTCACCCACCAGCGGCTTGGGCATGAACGTTACCGTCTTGCCGTGCCTACGCGCCACGTTGCGGACGAAGTACTTGACCATCATGACCACATCGCCGCTGCGCACCAGGCCGTCCATGGGGACCTCAATCTCGCATTGCCCGGCCCCGCCGACCTCGTGGTGATGGTACTTGACCGGCACGCCCGCATCCTCCAGCAGGACGCAGACCTCCGAGCGCAGGTTGTTGAGGGCGTCCCGCGGCGGCGCGGCGTGGTACCCACCGTGCTTGGGCAGTTCCAGCCCCGTCCCGTCGCGCCCCATGCGCCAGTGGGCCTCTTCTGCGTCCACCTCAAACCCGCTCCGGTGCGGCTCGTTGTAAATGTTCACCCGATCAAAAACGTAGAACTCCAGTTCGGGCCCCCAGCGGCTCTCGTCGGCGATGCCGGTGCGTTTGAGGTACTCCTCGGCCTTCGCGGCGATGCTGCGCGGGTCCCAGCGAAACGCTTCGCGCGTCGTCGCGTCCACGATGTGGCAGATGAAACTGAGCGTCGGGGCCTCGCAGAAGACGTCCACCCAGCCGGTCGCCAGGTCGGGCACGAGCACCATGTCGCCCGCCTCCACGCTCTTGAACCCCACGCTGGAGCCGTCAAACCCGACGCCCTCCTGCATCAAGCGTTCGTTGAACTCGCGGGCAGAGATGGTTACGTGCCGCCACTGTCCCCAAAGGTCTGAGAATTTCAAATCCACCAGGCGAATGCCCTTCTGTTGCACGAAAAGCATCGCCTCTCGGATGTCGGCGAAGGCCACCATATCACCCCCTTGTGATGTGCATTCCTTCGTCCGCTTGCGCACCGTGAACAGGACACGCGGGCCACTCGCGGGCCGCATGATTATATGTGCATCCGTGCGCGCGGCCAAAAACTCGCTACGTACATGAAACGGGAGGGGTCTCCCTCCCGTCCATCTGCACCGTCAGGCAATCCATTCCTCTACCAGCGCCATCGCCTCCGCCGTGTGCACGAAGTCGCAGAACCCCACCCGCGCGCATACTTCGGGGTTTTCGGTGTTGCTGAAGAAGTACAGCGTGCGCTTGAAGGGGCCCTCGGCGAAAGGAATCACACGGGAATGGCCTCGCCTGGCTGCCTGTTGTGCCGCGACCTTGGAGAGAATGGCAACGCCCAGGCCCGCTTCCACCGCAGAGATTGCGGACTCCGTGCATCCGATGTCCACGATGGCTTGCATTCGCTCCGGCGATTTCACGGCCCGCTCCAGCGCGCGCCACAGTGGGTCTGAGGGCGGGTGATTGTGCTCACGGAGCAGCGGGATACTGGGGTCGGCGAGTTCGGCGAGCGACACCTGCGGGCGGTCAGCCCAGGGATGTGCAGCCGGCACCAGGAGCACCGTCTCGTCCTCCATGAACTCGCGCACGTAGAAGTTGCGGTGGTGCGGCTGGTAGGCCACCACGCCCATGTGAATCTCCTGATCCAGCACGCGCTGAATGGCGGTTTCGGCGTCCATGGTCTTCATCTGGATGATGACTTCCGGGTGCTGCTGCTTGAACAGGAGGATCAGGCGCGGCAGGATGTACTGGCCGGGAGTGGCCGCGCAGCCGATGAGAAGTTGACCCACCAGTTTGCCCCTCAGCGCGCACATGGTCTCCTCTATGTGCCTGGACAGGCCCATCATCTGGCGGGCCAGGGGGACGAGTGCGCGCCCCGCTTCGGTGAGGACAACCGCACGCCCGGTGCGCCGGAACAGTTCCACGCCCAACTGCTGCTCCAGCGCCTGAATCTGGAGGCTTACGGCGGGCTGGCTCATTTTGAGGCGCTTCGCGGCAGCGGAGAAACTGCGCTCCTCCACGGCGCTTAGGAAGATCGCGATCCGGTGGATGTCCAGCATAGAACCCCTCGCCTATAAATCCATTTGTGCATATTATAGCAAGCCGCGAACAAAATGCAATTCTTAGTGTTGCGAAAGCGTGGCTCGGTGGCTCCGTGCGCAGGGCAATTGCATTACCCAGTTGGCGGACATAGAGCGCGGATTTCTACACTTGGGTGACTAGCGTCCCTATAAAGAGGCATGGCAAGCCCGCGGGATGGAAGGCAGTTCGCGGAGACCTGGATAAATGATTGCCCTACTCCGTGTGCATTTGACGCCCGCGCAATCGGATGGTACCATAGACTGGGCTGTGAAAATGCTCGCACTCACACACCTGGAAAGGACTCGATCTGTGAATAAGCGACTTGCTTTGATTGTTCTGGCCCTTGCCATGTCCTTGCTCGCCAACTGCCAGGCCAAACCCACGCCGACCCCCACCCCAACGCCCCAGCCCACCGCAACCACACCTGCCGTTGCGCCCACCGAGCCCCCCGCACCCACCGAGGGGTGGACGGTCTATGAGGTTCCGGATGAGCGGTTCGCCATCGCCCTGCCGCCGACCTGGGGCAATGTGGACATGAACCCGGCGAACTTCCAGGCGAGCCTCAACGCCGTCCAGGAGAAGTACCCCGATGTGGCTGACCTAGTGCAGGGAGAGGCCATTGCGCTCATCAACGCAGGCGTGGCGTTCTTCGGGTTTGACCCCACATCCGAGGCCCTGAAGGCAGGCGGAGCCACCGACGCCAGCGTCCAGCGCCAACGCATGGGCACCGGCGCTACCCTTGACCAAATCCGCCAACTGGTACAGGCCCAGTTGGAGAACACGGAGAGCATCCAGAAGCCCATCCACATCCAGACGACAGACCTGGCCGCCGGAGGGCAGGCGCTGGAAGTCAGTTTCCGCGCCAACGTTACGGATAGAGACGGCAACCCGCTGGAACTGCAGGTCTTCCAGTATCTGGCTTTGAACAGGACCGATCTCTATGTTGTTACCATGTCGGCCAACGCGGACCTGGCCGGTCGGTATGCGCCGGTATTCCGGAGCATCGGCAGGAGCCTGGCGTTCATCCCGCCCCGCCGCTACGAGGTCAGCCTGGACGACGACCCCGTGAAAGGCTCGCCTGACGCGCCAGTAACCATCGTGGAGTTCAGCGAGTTCCAGTGCCCCTACTGCGGCTACTACTCCCGCGAGGTCTTCCCGAAGATTGACGAGGCCTACATCAAGACGGGCAAGGTGAAGTACGTCTTCCGCGACTTCCCCTTGAGTTTTCACTCCAATGCCCAAAAGGCTGCCGAGGCCGCCGGCTGCGCGGGCCAACAGGGCAAGTTCTGGGAGTACCACGATGTGCTCTTCGCCCATCAGGATGCGCTGGATATCCCCTCGCTGAAGCAGTATGCAGCGGACTTGGGCCTGGACACGGCACAGTTTGATGCCTGTCTGGACTCGGGCACGATGGCCAAGGAAGTGGCTGGGGATGCCGCGGATGGGCAGACGTACGGCGTGAGCGGGACCCCCGCCTTCTTCGTCAACGGCATCCGGCTGAACGGCGCGCAGCCGTTTGAGGCATTCCAAGAACTCATAGAGGAAGAACTGGCGAAGAAGTAGCCCATCGGGAGTAAAAGCATGGCTCCGACCGTACCCCGCGCCTCGCGGTACACCGTGGAAGACACCTTTGCGGCGCTCCAAATCACGATTCCCGCGCCCCGCAACTGGCTCTTGATCCTGTTCCTCGGGTTCTGGCTCGGTGGCTGGGCGACGGGCGAAGTGATCGTGGGGGCCTTGTTACTGCGCGGCATCCTGGCCATGTTGAGTGGGCAAACGCCGGACACCGGCGAGGGCGCGGGCATGCTCTTTATGGCCTTCTGGCTCACCTTCTGGACCCTGGGCGGCGGGTTCGCCTTGTTTACCTGGCTTTGGAATCTGGCGGGCAAGGAAATCGTAACCGTTGACGGCGAGTCGCTGACCATCCGGAAGGCGGTGCTGGGCATCGGCCGCTCCAGACGGTACGAGGCCGCGTATGTGGACCGGCTGCGCGTGTCCGAGGATTCCGGCAGGTCCCAGGGGCCGTGGTCCGGCGGGCTGGCCTTTGACTACGGCGGCGCGACGGTGCGGTTCGGCGCAGGATTGACCCCCAGCGACGCCCACGACGTGCTGGCGCGAATCGCCGACCGCTTCCCATCGCTCACGCGAGGGCAGGAGTGAGAATGCGGCTGGAGGATCGCGCCCGCGCGTTGCGTACGGAAGCCTACGCGCTGTTCCTGGCGTACAAGGACCCCAGGGTTCCCTGGTACGCAAGGGCCTTCGCCGTCTGTGTGGCTGCGTATGCGTTCAGCCCTGTGGACCTGGTGCCCGACTTCATCCCTGTGCTGGGCTACCTGGATGATGCGGTGCTGATCCCTCTGGGCGTGCGCGTCGCGCTGAAGATGATTCCGGCCGATGTCATGTCCGAGTGCCGTGCCAGGGCGCGAGCGTCGCTGGAAGGCAGCCGGCCGGCAGGTTGGATCGCTGCGGCGATTGTCGTTCTCCTTTGGGTGCTCGCAGTCGGGGCCATCGTTGCGGCCATCGCGGGCAAAACGTAGGTCAGGCATCGCGTCCTGGCTCGCCCCCGCCGAGATCCTTCGCTTCGCCCAGGATGACAAGACGGCGGGGCTCTGCCCATTCGGCTCACGCGGGGCTAAACCCCCGCGCTGAACAGGCGAAGCCCCCTTGGGGCTGGACACAGCGTGCCGTGCCTCTACGACCCATCCGCACGACTTTGCCCATTCGGCCCGTGCGGCTCTAGCCTCCGGGGGCCGCCATGCGCCGTAACTACGCCTTCTTGAGCGCGTCGGCGGCGGCCTTCAGTTCCGCTGCTTTGCTCCGCGCCAGGTCCGCCAGGTTGTTGGCCGCGTCCTTGCCGCTCTGGATGATGCCGATGAGGGCGTGCATCGGGCCAGGGCCTGCGCCGATGACGAGGCCCGTAACGACCATGTCCAGCAGGCGAGGAGCCGGCGCGCCGATGATGCGCAGCATTCCCAGGTCGCCGAAGATGGCCACGCCCAGCCCCACGACGAGGCCGGCCCAGATGCACAGCGCCCGCTTCCACGCGACGTACTCCGGCGCCGAGGTCCAGGCGCGGACGCGGGCTTCGGCCTGGGCCAGGCGCGCCTCCGCAGCGGCCAGTTTCGCCAGCGCCTCATCGGATGCATCCTGCCCGACCGTGCTCGCCGCTGCGGCTGCGGCTTCGTAGGCGGCCTGGTACTCGCGCCCGATCCAGTCCAGCGCCTCCTTGGGCGCGGCGAGCACGTCGGCCACCGCACGTGCCGACTGCTCAAAGGCGTCAAACGCCGTCTCCAGAAGCCGCTCCACGGCCACCGAGACGGCCAGCAGCGGCCCCAGCACGACGGCGATGTCCCCGGCCACGCCCGCCGCCGGCACCACGGCGAACAGCCACGCCAGGCCGTTGGGTTCCGCCGCCGCCCGCAGCGCCGCCATCGCCAGCGCGATGAGCAGCAGCGCCCCCAGGAGCACACGCATGTTCACGCGCCACTTCTTGCGGGCGGGTTGCTTCAGCAGGCGCTCTTTCTCCGCGGCGGCCTCGTCGGGCGTCTTCGCGCCTTCCTCCACCAGGCGATCCAGCGTTTTCGCGGCCTCCAGTTTGGCTGCGACCTGCGCCGTCCGCTCCATGGACGAACTGGATATGACCATACTCCACCTCCTGCCACGTTACGGGTCTCATGAGACGAATCCAGCAGCGGGAGCCGGGCCGACAGGCATCGGGTTCCCGCGCGCACGGTACGCACAACGGACGGCCCGCAGGGCATCATCGCCTGCGAGAGGAGCGGCGGAGAAGGTTCTTGAGTTTGGTCAGCAGCCTGCGGGAATAGAGGCGGGCGAAATCGGTCGCCGCCTGCTCCAAGGGAACCTCGCCGCCCGCCTCGCGTAGATACCAACTGTGCTCAATGATCCACAGGTAGAGGTCGGCCTCGGTGCGCCCCGGGAACTCGTTGAGAATCCCGTGCTCGCGGATGATCTGCACCAGCGGCATGTACACGCGGTCGTACCAGGACGCCACGGCCTCTTCGTAGGGCACCTCGGCGCCGCGCTCCTGGCCCAGAAACCAGCGGTGCACCTGGATGTGCTCCGACAGTTTCCCGTACTGCCCCGGCAGGGTCAGCCGCACCTCCGCCTCCGGCCGAATCCGGTCCAGTCCCGTCTCCTGCAGGAATCGGAGCCTTTCCTGCTCTAGCACCAGTTCGTGCAGGTCGGTGTCGGGTGTCAACGGCACGGGCGTCGTCAGTTCCGTTACGTATGCGTCCACAAACTCCTGGCCGCGCTCCCTGGCGACCGAGATGCGGTGATTGCCGTCGCGCACGAAGTAGATGTCGCCGATTTTGTACAGACTCACCGGCGGGAGTTCCACCTGGCGATAGTGCAAGCGGTCAATGGCCACCCAGCGGTCGCGCGTGTGCGTCTGGCGCGGCAGGAACGCGCGGTCAAAATCGCGGTAGCGGCTCTCGCTCCCCACAATCTGGCGGATGGGTACCGCTTGTAGGCCGAGGTCGTGCTGCCCCTGGAGGGGCAGGTGCGCTCTCACGGCGTCCAGCGGAAGCAAATCCGTCTGCTCACCCGTGAGCCAGCCGAGAATCCTATTCCAGAAGGCTTTACTTCGGGCGCGTTGGAAATCCTCTTCGGCCAGATGGTCAACCATCATCGCATGCTCCGTTCTTCGCGGCTGCCCGCGATCACCCGCAGGGCGAATCGCGCCGCCGGAAGTTCCAGTTCGGTCTCCAAGTAGGGATACGTGTTGATGACGCGCGTCGCGTGGAACACGGTCTCCGTCGCCGTGTCCGGGCGGTACACGTGGCTGTGGCCGTGGAAATGCACGGCCGGGCGAAAGGTTCGCACAAGCCACCGGAACGCCTTGATGCCGCGATGCGCCGGGTCTGGCTGATCGTGAATACCCCACGGCGGGGCGTGGGTTATGAAAACATCCAGGTAGCGCCCGTAGGAAAGGCGGTTGCGCAGAAGCGCCGGCACCAGGTGCAGAACGTGCCCCCACATCTCCGCCTGGGTGTACTGGAACAGCCCGCGTTTATACCGCACGCTCCCCTCCACGCCCGCCAGCAGCAGCCCGCGGTATCGCACCACCCGGCGGTGCAAGTTCACGCCGCCGTGCTCAACGGTGCGCTCGCCGGTCTCGGTGTACTCGGTAACGCACGTGTGGTTGCCACGCACGAAGAACAGGGGCCTGTTCAGTACGCTGACCACGTACTCCAGATACCAGTGAGGCAGGTCGCCGCAGCCGATGATGAGGTCCACGTCGGCAAAACGCTCGCGCACTGCCGGGCTGTAGATGAACTTTACCACCTCGTCGCTGAGGGTCAGGACTCGCAGGCTGCGGGCGCGCTCATCGGGGCACATCGCGCTCACCGCCATGTGTACACGACCTGGTCGCCGATGAGCAGCCGCACCTCATCCACCCAGACCCAGATGCGCTGCTCCTTGAGGAAGTCCCCATCGGTCAGGCGGCCGTCCTCGTCCCAGTTGGACAGCAGGGGGCTTTCGGCCTCATGCAAGCGGAAGAACATCTCCAGTTTCCAGCCTTTCTCCTTGGCCCTGGCCGCCCACGACTGGGCGGTGGCGGGTTCTATGCGCACCCACGCGGTCCAGTTCGTCGTGCGCAGGCATGGGTGCGGGAACGGCTTGGGTTTGACGCCCGTGTCCCTCAATCGCTGCCGTATGTCCCCGCTGGGCTTTGCCTGGTCTTCCTGGTCGGACCAGGGGCCTGTGGTGATGCCTGCGGGCATCTGCGCGATGACACGGAACGGCAGGCACGTCTTCTCGTCAGCCCGCACCGGCCCTTCCAGCGCAAGCGTGAAGGTGATCACACCGGTATCGCGGTTGTAGGTCGGGAAATCCTTGCCCTCGTGCGTCCACGCCGCATATCGCTGCTTCGCCTGGATGGCGGCTACGTACTCCGCGAAGTCTGCTTGCCACTCCTCTGCGCCCGCCATAAGTTGTCGCCAGCAGGTCTCCTGCGGCGTGTGGGGGTCGCACTTGGTGGCCGGAAGCGCGGGCTGCTGCGCCTTCCACTCGTACAGCACCGCCGCCAAGTCGGTGGGGGCTTCGGCCTTGGCCGTGAGCGCGGCAGGCGGGCGCAGGCCGATGTAGCCCGCGGCCACGATCAGCAGGAAGGCCATCGCCAGCGAGAAGGCAAGCAGGGCGACTTGCATGTAATCTTCCTGCCGCTCAAACCACTGGGAGAAGCCCCGCACCACGGGCCAGCGCAGGATGTCTAGCCCGCGAGGTGGATAGAGCCGCCACATCGCGCCAAGGCGCAGCCGCGCGTCGTCCAAGGCGCTGGACACCGCATTCAGCCGGCGGCGAACGACCTCCGTCCAACCTGCGCCGGTAATCACTGCTCGGCTTGTGATCGCAATAACGACTCTCAACGCCCCTCGCGCAACCGGTCGTCTCACGACGCACCCCCACACGTATGCGCCTAAACCCGCGGGGGTATCCTAGCATAGCCCGGCAGCGTTTGTCAATGGGGGGCGGCGCGGCCGGTGCCGCAACCCATTGCGCCTGTTGAAAACTTTACGAGTTCACGCATCCGTGGTATAATTTTAGAGCCACCCGCCACCGTACCTAACAAGCAGGAGGATAACTCCGTGCGATGCCGCATCGGGTTACTGGTGCTTGGATGCGCCGTAGTGCTGTACGGTTGCGGCGGGGCTACACCGACAATTTCGCCCACACCCCCTCCTCCGACCGCGCCGCTCCGGCCGACTGCGCTTGTGCGGACTTTCGGGCCGTTCTTCCGTTCTTCTGCGCCGCCCGACCAAGCCTGCGCCCGGCAGACGGAGTCGTGGAGCAACGATTCTGGCCGGTGGGTTACCGGGCCCCGCTACTGCACATACTGGCCCTCGGATCCGCGCGAGCCAGAGGCGTTCTCGCTCTGCGTCGGCGAGTGGGCCGACGTGATCGTGGAGGCCAATCTCCGCTATTACACAAAGCCATCGCGCGTGGGTATTGTCGTGAGAGCGAGAAATCCCAATGACGCGTATGTCTTTGTCATCTCGCAGACCGACGAGCAGCAGTGCTACTGGCAGGTGCGCAGCGGCGGAGACCGCGCGGACATGCAAGCGCCCGAGCGCTGGAGCGCGCCGATTGACCCGCGCCCCCTGGTCTTGCCGCGCGGCGACGGGAAACAGGTCATCGTGGCACGGGTGCGGGTGGAGGCGGAGGGCTCGCGGCTTGTCGGGTACGTCAATGCCTTGGAAGCCAGTGTGTTGGAGAACGCACCTGTTCGGCCCGGCCGCGTCGGTCTGTACATGCGCAGCGACGGCACCGAGCAATCCTGGGCCGACGTGGTCATCTATGTGCCGTAGCCCGTCATGTGTCATTGCGAGCGAAGCGGAGCAATCTCACGCCTGCACGAGAGCCTGCTGCGTCGTTGCGCTCCTGCACTGACGAGACGAGCAAGGCATCGCACCTTGGGTCAGCAGCGCAAGGCAGACCCGAATCCGACTGGAGATCGGGTTTCACCACCCAGGCCGCCGTGTGGTATAATACGGACAAGGGGGTAGGGTAAGACTCCATGCCTCTATTTCGTGTGTTGTTGGTAGATGACGACCCCGAGGACCGCCGCGCGGCCATCCACGAATTGGCACAGGGGTTCGCAGACCTGCAGCCGGTGGAAGTGGGCGACGAAGCCGCGTTCCGCGTTGCGCTGGACGGGGAGCGCGCCGACCTGGTCATCACCGACAGCCAACTGGCCTGGACGTCCTGCGCCAAGTCCGCGAACGCTGGCCTCACGTCCCCGTCATCATGTTCACCGACACGGGCACCGAGCAAATTGCCGTGGACGCGATGAAGCAGGGGTGGGACGACTACATCGTGAAGGCCCCGGCCCAGTTCCGCAAACTCCCCGTTGCCGTCCGCGCTGTGCTGAAACGCAACCAGGCGCGAACTCAGACCATCGCCCTGGAGCGGCGGTACAGCCAACTGCTGGACACGGTGCCTGCTCTCATCTACATCGCCGGCCCCGAACTGAGGCTGCGCTACGTCAGCCCCTATGTCAAGCAATTGCTGGGCTTCAGCCCCGAGGAACTGCTGGGCAAGAACCCCTTTGACCTGGCCCCGCGCGAGGACAGGGTCAACCTCGTGCGCCGGCTCCGCGCCGCGTTGCGCACGCGCACGTCCTTTGCGCTGGAGCACCGTATGGTCGCGGCAGATGGGTCCGCGCGATGGGTGCGGAACCTGGGCACCGTCCTGGAAAGCCCGGAGTTCGGCCGCCCGGTGATCCAGGGCGTGGTTCTGGACATCACCGAAGCGGCGCTTGCCACCCGTCGGCAGATGGCCATCTCCGACGTAAGCCGGAAGATCGCCGAACTCCTTCCTGGCGAGCGGTTGCAGGGCGCGCTGGCGGCTCTCCAACGGTACGTGGCATTCTCCACCGGCATCCTGGGCGTGTGGCCATCGGGCCACGTGGCGCACGCTCCCGAAGGCGACCCGGCAACGGGGCGCCGCCTGGAGGCCGCCGTTGCCGTGTACGGCCCGAAGATGGAACGCATCCCGCCGGACAGCGCGCTGGGCCTGGCCTTCTCGCTCCGTGCACCGGTCATCCAGAACGACACCCTCACCCGCGCCTACGCCGAAGATGCGACGATGGCGGAGCAGGGGGTGCGCAGCATCTTCGCCTATCCCCTCATTCTCCGCGACGATTTGCGTGCAGGGCTCGTCCTGTTGGCGGACCAGCCCAACGCGTTTGGTGCACGGGACCTTGACCTCCTAGATCAACTAGGCCCTGTGCTTTCGGCGGGGGTGGAGTCGCACCTCCACTGGCGCGCCCTGCAAGAACTGAACGCCTCGCTGGAGGCGCGGATCAAGGAACGCACTGCGGAGATTCAGACCCTTTACGAGTTGTCCCAGCGCTTGGGCTACAGCCTGCGCCCCGAGGATCTCTTCGCCGCTATTGCCGAGTTCCTTCTGGGCATCCGTGGCGTGGACGTGGCCGCCGTTGCCGTCGCCCAACCCGGCGCAGGGATGGGCCCCGTGGTGTTGCACGCGCGACGGCCGCTCTCCGCACCGTTGTCCCAAGACCTCATGGCGCAGACGTGCACGCATTTGGGCGTCCCCTTCGTAGATGCCATGCACGCGCCGGAGTTACAGCACAGAGTTGCGCGGGGAGTGGAGCACCCCGACCAGCCCCCGCTCCGCGCGCTGGGGTCGGTAATCGTGGAGCCGGTGGACGCAGCGGACGCGCGTCTGGGCGGGCTTTGCATTGCCAGCGAGGCCGAGAACGCACTGGGAGAGGATCACCGACGTTTGCTGCGGGCGGCAGCGAGCCTCCTGGCTAACGCATTGCAACGGAGCCAGGCCCTGGCCCAAGCCGAGCGCGCTCGCATGGAAGAAGCCCTGGAAGCCATGCGGGAGGGCGTCGTCCTGCTGGACCCCCGGGATCGCCTGGTGGCAGCGAACCCGGCGGCGCGGAAACTTCTGCCGATGCTGGGTGTCCCGGATTTGCGAGAGGGCGACGTCCTCCGCGAAGTGTGTGGCTTCACGCTGGACGACCTGCGCGCCCGCACCCGCGAGGTTGGGCCATCCGAGTGCGTGATTGGAGAAGCGCAACCCCGGCTGGTGGTGCAGTTGTCCGCCGTGTCCTATACCACCCCGACGGGCTCCGCAGGCACGGTGCTGACCCTGCACGACATCACCGAGCAGAATCAGGCTCGCGTGCGGATGGAGCAGCAGGCGCGGCTGGCGGCGCTTGGGCAACTGGCCGGTGGCATCGCCCACGATTTCAACAACATCCTGACCACCCTCATCGGGCTGGCCCAACTGAACCTGGGTACACCTAACTTGTCGCCCGAACTCCGCGCAGACCTGGAGCAGATCGTGCAACAGGGACAGCGAGCGGCTCGCCTGGTGCAGCAGATTCTGGACTTCGGGCGGCGGTCCATCTCCCATAAGGCCATGCTGCGGCTGGACACATTCCTGCGCGACCTGATCCGGCTCCTGCGCCGCACCATTCCCGAGACCATCGCCATCCAGACGGACTTCCCGCCTGAGGACTTTACCATCTTCGCCGACAGCGCCCAAATCCAGCAACTCGTCATGAACCTAGTCTCCAACTCGTGCGACGCCATGCCCGACGGCGGCCTGTTGACCTTCAGCCTGCGGCGCATCGCCACGGACGCGGCACTGCTCGCCCGCTACCCGATGATGCGCCCCGGCCAGTACGTGTATCTGCGGGTGGACGACACCGGCCATGGGATGTCCGCTGATGTGCTGGCCCACGCCTTTGAGCCATTCTTCACGACCAAAGGCGTAGGCAAGGGCACCGGCCTTGGGTTGGCCCAAGCCTACGGCATCGTGAAACAGCACGATGGGTACATCTTCCTGGAGAGTCAGGTGGGGGTGGGCACGCAGGCGCACATCTACTTCCCTGCACAGCACGAGCAGGCCGAGCGGCCCGCTATCGCCGCAGAGGTCGCCCGCCTCGGCGCGGGGCAGACCGTGCTAGTGGCCGAGGACGAGGAGATGGTGCGCGAACTGATGGAGCGAATGCTGGGGCGGCTGGGGTACCGCGCGATCCCCGCCCGCAATGGGGCCGAGGCGCTCCGCATCTACAAAGCCCATGCGGATGAAATCATCGCAGTCGTGGCCGATATGATCATGCCGCGCATGGGCGGGCTGGAACTGTTTGAGCGGCTGCGCGAAATCACTCCTTCGCTGCCAGTCATCCTCACCACCGGCTACAGCACCAGCGAGGACGTGGAGTACCTGTGCAAGCAGGGAGTCTATGCCGTACTGCAGAAGCCCTTCCGCATGCAGGAACTGGCCGACCTTCTGAAGGGGCTATGGGAACAACCCGATGACGCCCAGGCGCAGGCCGCGCGCCCCTAGACGTTGAACCGGATGTTCAGGATGTCGCCATCCTGCACCACGTAGTCTCGCCCCTGAAGCCGCACCAGCCCGCGCTGCTTGGCCTCGGCGAGCGAGCCCGCCGCGATGAGGTCATCGTAGGCCACCACCTCTGCCCGGATGAAGCCGCGCGCCAGGTCCGTGTGGATGGCCGCCGCGGCCTGCACCGCCGTGTCGCCCTTGCGGATAGTCCACGCCCTCACCTCGTCCTCGCCTACGGTGAAGAAGGACTGCAACCCGAGCAAGTCGTAGGAAAGGCGTATCATCCGGCGCAAACTCGGCTCCGAGATACCATATTCAGTCAGGAACAATTCGGCAGCCTCGGGGTCCAACTGGGCGATCTCCTTTTCCAGTGCGCCGCGCAGGGCGATGACCGCCGAGCGCCGATGCGGGTACGTGAGAATCGCCGACGGGTCGGCCGGCCCCTCGTCGCCCACGTTCAGGACGACTAGCACCGGCTTCAGGGTCAGGAGCGCAAACCCGCGCACCAGCCGCTCCTCTTCGGGCGTGAGGTCCAAATCCCGCAGGGGCATTTCATTCTCCAGCGCCTGCTTGAAGCGCTGCATCAGTGCCATCTCCGCGCGGGCGGCGTCGCCGGCCGGACCGCCCCGCCGAGCGTCCTTCTCCAGGCGCTCCAGGCGCCGCTCCACGATGCCCAGGTCAGACAGGATAAGTTCCACGTCCAGGTCGTGCAGGTCGCGCACGGGGTCTATCCTGCCCCGCGCGTGGGGAACCGAATCGTCCTCAAAGGCGCGCACCACGTGGAGAAGCGCGTCATTTGCCGCGATGGCGTTCAGCAGGGGACCGGAGAACCCCCCGGACTTGCCCGCGCCGGGAACCAGCCCCGCGATGTCGTTGTACTGCACGCGGGCACGCGTAACCTTGCGCGGACGGAACATGTCGGCCAGGCGGTCCACGCGCGGGTCTGGCACATCCACCACGGCCGAGTGGATTTCAAATTGCCCCGACGAGAACGGCGTTGTCTCCACGTTCTCGCGCGTGAGGGCGTCAAAGATGGTCGTTTTGGAACTGTTGGGCAGGCCGATGATGCCGATCTGCATACGAACCGAACTCCTTGTTGGCAACCCGCACGTTGCGGGCAAGAGATAAGCGGCGCAAGCGCCGCCTGGCGTATTGTACCACGCCCGGGGCAGGATTCAAAAACGGCAGAGTTCTGCGGGAGGTTCCAGGCCCGCCACAGAGAACGCACCAAATTGCCAATTCCGCCACGCGCAGGTATAATGCCATCGCTCGTGCGCGGAGAGGTGCGAGAGTGGACGAATCGGCGCGATTGGAAATCGCGTGAGGAGCAATCCTCCGTGGGTTCGAATCCCACCCTCTCCGCCTTTTCATTTGACATTCCAGGTTCCATCGGATAACATCCACTTGGGTCGTGCTAAACGGGGAGCTAGCGGTGCCCTGTACCCGCAATCCGCTATAGCGGGGTTGAATGCCCTTTTGCGGCCTGTGATTTCTTGGGACTGCTTCGGTCAAGCGGCGTTGAAGGCTGGGTCCTGCGCGGCAGAAACCTCCGAACCCCGCCAGGTCCGGGAGGAAGCAACGGTAAGGAGTGCTTTCTGGGTGACGCAGGGTCGCCTGGCTGGAGTTGGCTGACCGGGCAAGCCGGGGGATGCAGGTCAAGGAAGGGTGCACGACCCTTTGTCTTTGCCATCGGCGAGACCAAGCGACACCATTCAAGGAAGGGCGATGTACAATCTGTCCTGCGATGGGGTCATTCGGCAGGATGCCATAGAATCGGCGCATGGGCTTGGCCGCGCGGTGCGGACCGGCGTGCTTGCGGTGCTCGTCGTCGCGCTGGCCGTGCTCGGCTGGCGTGCCTACGCCCAGACGGCCGTGCCCGTAACCCTATGGGTGGACGGGCAACCCCGCTTGGTTACCACGCACGCGGCCACCGTCGGCGCGGTTCTGGAGCAACAGGGCCTGCGGCTCTCGTCCGCCGACGCCATATGGCCCGCGCCCGACTCGCACCTGACACCCGAGATGACGGTTACCGTGGAGCGGGCGCGCACGGTTACCATCCGCGCCGACGGCCAGACCCTGACGATCCAGACGCGCGCCGCCACCCCGTCGCAGATCCTCACAGAGGCCGGAATCCATGTCGGCGAGGCGGACGTAGTGCTGGTGGACGGGCAACCTGTCGCACAGGCGGCTGCGAACCCCTCGTCCAATCCACGCGCGGTATCAAGCCGCGGGGCCAGGCAAGACGTCGGGCACAGGGACACGCTGACGCTGGAAGTCCGCCGCGCCGTCCCGCTGACCGTAAGCGACGGCGGCGTAGCAGCGCGATTCCTGACGACGGCGGCCACCGTCGGCGAGGCGCTAGCGGCCTGCGGGGTGGACCTCCTTGATGGGGACTCGGCATTCCCCGATGCCGACGCGCTGGTTGTGCCCAGCATGACGGTTTCTATTCGCCGCGCCACGCCGGTAGAGATAGAAGTGGACTCCCGCCTGGTGTCCGCGCGCGTCCAGGGGACGACCGTCGCCGACGCATTGGCCGAAGCAGGCGTCGTCCTTGTCGGCTTGGACTACACCGACCCGCCCGCCGATACACCGTTGCAATCCGGGATGCGAATCCAGGTCATTAGGCTCCGCCAGGCGTTCACCATTGAGCAAGAGCCCATTGCCTATTCGGTCGTCTGGCAGCCCGACCCATCGCTGGAGATTGACCAGCGGCGGCTGATCCGCCCCGGCGAGGAGGGCCTGCGCAAGCGCCGCATCCGCACCGTCATCCGTGACGGCGCAGAGGTGCAGCGCGACGTGATGGACGAGTGGGTAGCGATGGAGCCGAAGGATCAGATCTTCGCCTACGGCACCAAAATCGTCATACGCGAGTTGGAGACCCCCTACGGCACGATTCAGTACTGGCGCAAGTTGCGCGTGCTGGCCACCTCGTACACGGCGGCCACGTCGGGCAAGACGCGCAGCCACCCTGAATACGGCATTACGCGGGTCGGCTGGCGAGCCAGGAAGGGCATCATCGCCGTGGACCCAACCGTGGTGAACCTCAAGACCAAGATGTACGTGCCCGGCTACGGCATCGGCGACGTTGCCGACACCGGCGGCGCTATCAAGGGCCTGCGCATTGACCTGTGCTACGACGAGGACAACTTGGTGCTGTGGAAGAAGTGGGTGGACGTGTACCTGCTGGCCCCGCCGCCCCCGCCCGACCAGATTCGGTACGTCCTGCCGGACTGGCCGGTAGAGTCCAGGTAGGCGCGCCATGTCTCGCTTGCAGGGCATCCTGGACGAGGGCCCTGTGCGCCCGAAGAAGAGCCTGGGGCAAAACTTCCTCGCCGACCCGGTGTATCTCCGCAAGATTGTGGATGCGGCGGAACTGTCCCCGCGCGACGTGGTACTGGAAATCGGGCCCGGCACGGGCAACCTGACCGAGCACCTACTCGCCCGCGCGGGCCACGTCGTGGCGGTGGAACTGGACCCCCGCATGGTGCGCCTCCTGGAGGAGCGATTCGCAGGCGATCCGCGCCTGACGCTGGTGCACGCCGACATCCTGGAAACCGATATCGGGCAACGGATCAGCCCGCACCTCGTGCGCTCCTACACGTACAAAGTGGTCGCCAACCTGCCCTACTACGTAACCTCGGCAGTGCTGCGTCTCCTGTTGGAAGCGGAGGTGCGTCCCGTGCTGGCCGTCCTGACCGTGCAATGGGAAGTGGCACAGCGAATTTGCGCGCGCCCTGGCGCGATGAGCCTGCTTGCCGTGGCGGTGCAGTGGTACGCCGTGCCCCGCATCGTAACGCGCGTCCCCGCGGGCGCGTTCACCCCCGCGCCGAAGGTGGACTCGGCCGTCTTGCGCCTGGAGACACGGGCGACCCCGCCGGTACCTGTGTCCGACGAGGCGCTATTGTTCCGCATTGCCAGGGCCGGGTTCTCACAGCGGCGCAAGCAGTTGCGCAACGCCGTGAGCGCGGGGCTGGGCATCGCGCCGGAGCAGGCCGAAGCGGCGCTCCGGGCGGCGGGTGTGGACCCGAAGCGGCGCGCCGAGACGCTAAGCCTGCAGGAATGGGCCGCGTTGGCGAATGTCCTTGCCGGAGGGGGCGCGCCGAAGCCATGAGGCCGCGCTTCGCCCGCAATGACGAGCTCAAGTTGGCATCGCGAGGAGCAAAGCGCCCGAAGCAATCCCCTCTGTGGCGAATGATTACTGCGCCCCGGCGGGCGGGGGAACGGGGCGCGCGACAACCACCACGCGGTGCGTGTTGCTCGTGTATGGCCAGCAGGTTACCAGCGTCAGCCGCTCGTCGGGGAAGTAGCCGATCAGTTCCGCGTTCTTGCGCCGCTGCTCGTCCGAGGCATACTTCTCCGGCAGAATCTGCTTGCTCTCCACCCTGTAGTAGTAGGCCCGGCCGTCCGCGTACAGGATGATGAGGTCGCCCGGGTTCACGTTCACCAGATACCGAAACACCTTGCCCCGGATGTTGTGGTGCCCCGACAGGACCGTGTTCCCCACGTTGCCCGGGTACGCGGAGCCGATGTGGAACCCCACGGCGTAGTCGGCCACATCCCACTCGGTCGTCATCTGCCCGTCGTGCTCCACGACGCGCCAGCCCACTTCCACCACGGGCGCGTCCACGTTGATGGCGGGGATGACGATGCGCGTCGGGGGCGACGTGGCCGGGACAGGCGTCGCAGGCGCGGGCGCAGGCGGTATCGTTGGCAGGACGACCGTGGCGGGCGCGTCGCGGAGCGGCGTTGCCATTGTTGGCGGGGGCGTAGCGGTGGCCGTGGGCACGGGCGCTGTGGGGAACGGCGTCGGCTGCACGGCAGCGGGCGCGCCGGGGTTATCCCGGCCCTGCCGCGCCCACAGGACCGCGAACGCGACGATGAGAACCACGCCCAACGCCATCAGCGCCTCCGGGATGTGGAAGCGACGCAACACGCCCGCCTTGCGCGCAGGGCTTTCCCCACGCTCCGGGCCCGCCGAGATTTGATTGGCTTCCGAGACCTCTGGCTCTATCACAACGACATTCCTCTGGTGAACGGTAAAGGGTTTATGCACATGACTCCGACGACATTTGAAGCACACGAAACCCGCAAGAAGATTCTCGCGTTTCTCGTGGGGTTTCGTGCCTTTCGTGATCCGAACTCTGTCTCGCAGCGCTCATTCGCCCAGCCTTTCGCCCTGCACCTGCACACGGCAGCGGTCAATGGGTACACCCAGCGGCGTCAGGGCGACGCTGTAAGTCCCCTGCTCGCCTGGGCCGAGGATCGGCGGGTCGGCGGGTACTTCCCGAACCGCGACGAGCCGCCCCTGCGCGTCGTAGCACGTAACCACGACAAACGGCTGCGCAATGGCGTCGCCCTCGTTAGCCACCTCGCCCACTGCCTCGGCGGCTCCGCTGCGCGTCTCCCGAACCTCGCGGGACAGCACGCGGAAGTCCAGGTACAGGTGGCCCAGGTGCTGGAGCACGTCCGCACTCACCACGGCGATGCGGTAGTTGGCAAACGGCGGCGCATCGGGGAACATCACGGCGAAGGCTGCCGACTCACCCGCAGGGATGACCTCCAACGGCGTGGCCGCTTGGTCCTGAGCGATCACACCCCCATCAGCGTCCAGCAAGGTTACCTCCACCGCCACGCGCTCCACGGCGTCGGGCAGCGGATTCACGACCTCGCCCAGCACGCAGAATCCCCTTGTCGGCAGCGTGTACACGCTCACGTTCTCCACGCGCACCGCCACGGGCGTAGGCGTGGGCAACACATGACGTGAGCCTTCCTCCTGCGGCGGGATGAGCAACTCCTGCCCGATTTGCAGCCGCCGCGGGTCCACGATGCCATTGGCCGTTTGCAGCAGCGTGGCAGAGATGCCAAACTGCTTGGCAATGCCGATGAGAGTATCTCCCTTCTGCACAATGTAGATGATGGGCGTCGGGGTGGGCGCAGGCGTCCGCGTCGGAAGCCACACGGGCTGCGGCGGAGTGGCGGTGCGGGTAGGCGTCGGCACCGTCGGCGAGGGCATGGCCACGGACGGCAAAGGCGTAGGCGTGTCCGTGGGGAGCGTCCACACGTGGCCGCACGCCGACAGCGCCAGCACCGTCAGCGCCAGGGCCACACCGCCCAGGCGTCGGCACGGCTTCGGTTTCGTTGCAGGTGTGTTTGACGTTCCCGCGTGCGCTTCCATCAAGGCCGATTATATATCGGGGATGCCAAAATCGGAATTTGCGTAATGAGCTCGTTCAGATAGGTTAGTGACACTGGACAGGAGATGAAAGGAAGATACAATGGCTGCTCTATGAGTGTGTAC